>NZ_JARJDD010000023.1:0-96710 GCF_029269935.1 Gordonia sp. N1V | reverse complement strand
GGTGCAACAGGTCTCGAGGCTCGTCGCTAACGCTCCTCGACACCTCGACCACCGGGAAGCAGGGCTCGTCGCTAACGCTCCTCGGCACTTCGACCACCGAGATTGAAGTGTCCCGGCGGTCTTCTGCGATAGCCGGCGAGGCCCCCCGGATGGTCGAGGTTTGGTCGAGGTGTCGAGGAGCGCCAGCGACGAGGTCTCGAGACCACCGACAGCCGACATCGAAAACCCCACAGCGGTGCTAGACAAGAGGACATGACCGGTCGAGAGCTGCCGAGACCGACGGCGCCGTCGCTGGCGGAGCTGCGTCGGCGCAACAGCGAGAAGTGGCGCAGCTACCCCGACGACGTGTTGCCGTTGTTCGTGGCGGAGATGGACTATCCGATCGCGTCGGTCGTGGCCAACGCCATGCGCACCCAGATCGAGACCTCCGACCTCGGTTACGCCGGCACCACCGGCAGTGTGGGACCGGCGTTCTCCGGGTTCGCCGAACGGCACTGGGGCTGGCGCGTCGACCCCGACGACGTTCACCTCACCACCGACGTCAGCGTGGTGATCGTCGAAGCACTCCGGGCCGCGATCTCACCCGGCGACCGAGTGATCATCACGCCGCCGGTGTACCCGCCGTTCTTCGAACTCATCCCGGAAGCCGGCGGCCGCCTCCACCAGGTACCCCTGATCGCAGACTCGGCCCGTCCCACCGGCTACCGCCTCGATCTCGACGCGATCGGCGCGGAATTCGCTGCGGGCACACGCGCTATCCTGCTCTGTCATCCGCACAATCCGCTCGGCCTCGTGCACCCGCGCGAGGATCTCATCGCCCTGGCAGAGATGGCCGACGATCACGGTGCCGTCGTCATCAGCGACGAGATCCACGCCCCGCTGGTGCACCCGCCGGACATCACGCCGGAGGCTCCACCCTTCGTGCCGTTCCTGTCCGTCAGCGGTGCCGCTCGCAAGGTCGGCATCGCCGCCCATTCCGCGAGCAAGGCGTTCAACATCGCCGGCACCAAGTGCGCGCTCACCGTAGTCGGGAGTGACCTCATGCGCGCCGTCGTTCGACGCCAACCGCACGAGGTCGCCTTCCGGACCAGCATTCTCGGCCGTGCCGCCTCCGCGGCCGCCTACACCCACGGCGACGACTACCTCGCAGCGACGCTCAACACCATCGGCGGCAGCCTCGACCTGTTGGAACAGCTGGTCGCACAACACCTTCCGCAGGTCCGCTACACCCGGCCGCACGCCTCGTACCTCACCTGGCTCGACTTCGGCGATACCGGCCTCGGTGACGATCCGGCCGTACCGATCCTCAATGAAGGGCGCGTTGCCCTCCACCGGGGTCCCGCCTTCGGCGATCAGGGCAAAGGATTCGCACGGATCAACGTCGCGTGCTCACCCGAGGTACTGACCGAAGCGATCGAACGGATCGCGCGCGTCGTCGACGCTCGCAGTCAGAACTAGCGATCTACGTGCGCCGCGCCCGCAGTACCACGTCGTCGATGTGGCGCCCGCCGCCGGCGGGGCGCCCCCGTTCACGGGTCTCGTGCGTGATCACCTGCCAACCGTCGCCCAGCATCTCGGCGATGTCGTCGGGCTGAACGTAGTCGGCCGGATCGAAACCGTGGGCTCGCACACCCTCGGGGGCATGTGCCACCACCAGCAGCGTTCCGCCTGGTCCGACCGCATCGATGAGCTTGCGCGCCACCGCCACATCGGCCGCTGGAATCGGGAAGTAGTGGGCGGTGACCAGTGCGAAATCGCGACCCGGGACATCGTCGGCGACGAGATCGGCCTGCAACCAGGTGATCGCCGGACGCGTATCGATCTCCCGCGCGCGGTCGACGGCGACCTGGGAGATGTCGAGCGCGGTGACCTGCCATCCGTGGTCGGCGAGCCACCGGGCGTCTGCTCCCTCACCGGATCCCACTTCCAGCGCCGTGGCGGGTGTCAGATCCGAAACCTCGATCGGGAGTGCGGGATTGACGTCGCTCGTCCACAACTTGTCGGTATCGCGATACCGCGCATCCCATTCGTCCGCGGTGTGGGGATTGCCGTCTGGAGTGCTCATGCCTCGACTCTGGCACGACCGCACCCGAACGTCGACGCCCCTTGCCCCAGTGGCAAGAAGTGGCCCCGAGGGCGACGTAGTCCACTCCGGACAAACGGGGGGTGCGCACACCCGGCCCGTGGGGGCAGACTGGGAGCCATGGCATTCCCCATTCGCATCGGTGTCCAGATCCAGCCCCAGCACGCTCCCGACTATTCCCTCATCCGCGACGCGGTTCTGCGCGCCGAGGATGCCGGCGTCGACGTCATCTTCAACTGGGATCACTTTTATCCGCTCTACGGCGATCCCGAGGGCGCCCACTTCGAGTGCTGGACGATGCTCGGCGCTTGGGCCGAGCAGACCGAGCGTGTGGAGATCGGCGCGCTGGTCACCTGCAACTCCTACCGCAACCCCGAACTGCTCGCCGACATGGCACGCACCGTCGACCACATCTCCGGAGGCCGGCTGATCCTCGGCATCGGCGCCGGCTGGTTCCAGAAGGACTACGACGAGTACAGCTACGAGTTCGGGACCGCCGGGTCGCGACTCGCCGACCTCGCAGAGGCGTTGCCGCGTATCGACTCGCGGCTGAAGAAGCTCAATCCGGCACCCACCCGCCACATCCCGGTGCTGATCGGCGGCAGCGGCGAGCGCAAGACGCTGCCCCTCGTCGCACAGTACGGCGACGCGTGGCACGGCTTCAACGACGTCGAGACCTACCGCCACAAGTCCAAGGTGCTCGCCGAGCACTGCGCCGCCGCCGGCCGCGACCCGGAGACCATCGAGCGGTCCGCGGGCGTGCAGTACAAGGACGACGTCGATGCCCTGCTCCGCGACGCCGACGCCATCAGCGCCGAAGGCGTGACCCTGCTGACCGTGGGCATCACCGGCCCCGACTACGACATGACCGCCGTCGAGGCACTGTGCCGCTGGCGCGGATGAGCTGACGTCATGTCGGTGCTGTGGGTCGTCGGAATCGTCGCGGCGGTCGTCTGCGCAGGATGCTGGGTGGCGTCGCTGATCACCGGCGACACCTCGTGGGTGGATCGGATCTGGTCGATCACCCCGGTGGTCTACATGTGGATCTTCTGCGGCGCAGCCGGTTTCGACGACCCACGGCTGTGGGTGATGACGGTGCTGGTCACCGCGTGGGGCGCACGGCTCACGTTCAACTTCGCCCGACGCGGTGGTTACACCGGCATGGAGGACTACCGGTGGCAGATCCTCCGATCGAAGATGAGCGGATGGCAATTCGCCCTGTTCAACCTGTTCTTCATCGTCATCTACCAGAACCTGCTGCTGGTGTTGATCACCCTGCCGGGTTACACCGCGCTGCGCCATCCCGGCGGTTTCGGTGTGCTCGACGTGATCCTCGCCCCGCTGTTCGTGGCGTTCCTCGCCGGTGAAACCGTTGCCGATCAGCAGCAATGGGAGTTCCACCGGCGCAAGGCGGAGACGCTGGCGCAGGGCGCCACGCCGCCGTCGCGCTTCCTCACCGAGGGCCTGTTCCGCTACTGCCGTCACCCCAATTACTTCTGCGAACAGGCGCAGTGGTGGGTGATCTTCGCGTTCGGCGCGTCGGCGGCCGGCTCGGTGCTGCAGCCGACCGTCCTCGGCGCCGTCCTCTTGACCCTGTTGTTCGTCGGGTCGACGAAGTTCACGGAGTCGATCACGTTGGGCAAGTACCCGGAGTACGCCGACTACCAGCGCCGCACTGCGGGTTTCGTGCCGATGCCACCGCGGCACCGCGCGCTCGGCGCCACGCCGTGACGCCGAGCGCTGGGCCTCATACTTCGGGCGCCACGGCTCACCCCTTGAACGCCGGATCGAGCGAGACCTGGTCGGAGTCCGAGTCGTAGTCGAACATCTCCCCGTAGCGTCCCCAGTCCACGGCGATCGCGAACTGCCGTTCGGCGTCGGCGGTGCCGAAGCCGCGGCTGAGCAGGTCGAGGAAGAACCCGGCCCGCAGTTTGCCGTCGGCACTGCTGCGCAGGGCGCGGATGATGGTGCGTACCAACGGCGCCCGCGTACTGGCCTGGGTGGCGAAGATCTCCTTGCTGTCCTGGATGGTGGCGCCGTCGAAGCGCGTACCGACCTCGGTGATGTGCAGGTCACCGTCCCGGGCCTCCATCAGGCCGAGCAGCACCGCGGCGTCGACGAGCGGGAGGAGGTCGTCGATCTCGAAGTTGAGGGTGGTGGCGAGGTCGGGAAGATCGGCGTCGCCACCTTGCGCGACGAGGATCTCGATGAGTCCGGCGATCCCGCCGACCGACGCGGCGGGCAGCGGCCGGTTCACCGGGGTCGCTTCGGCAGCAACGGCATTCGGCTCGGACGCCGGTACCGACCCGTTCGGGTCGAACCGTCCGGTGAGCACGCCGTACAGCTCGTCGACCAACGACACGAACTGCGGCGACTCCCGATCCCGGGGCCGGGGCATCGGAACCCGTGCCTCGTGGATGATGCGGCCGGGCTTGGAACCGAGGACGACGACGCGGTCGGCGAGCAGCACCGCCTCCTCGATGTTGTGGGTCACGATGCAGATACTCTTGGTCGGGAAGTCCGATCCGGTCCACAGATCGATCAACTCGTTGCGCAGGTTCTCCGCGGTCAGCACGTCGAGGGCGGAGAACGGCTCGTCCATCAGCAGCAGGTCGGGCTGCAGCACCAACGCCCGCGCGAATCCGACGCGTTGCCTCATGCCGCCGGAAAGCTCACGCGGGTAAGCGGATTCGAATCCGTCCAATCCGATGGTGTCGATGGCGGCCAAGGCGCGCCGACGCCTCTCGTCGGGGCTCACACCGAGTGCGGCCAGCCCGAGCTCGACGTTGGCCTGCACCGTCAGCCAGGGCATCAGCGCGAACGACTGGAAAACCATGGCCGTCGACGCGTTGGCCCCCGACAGCTCCTTGCCGTTGGCGAGTACCGACCCGGTGCTGGCCGGGATCAGCCCGGCGATGATGCGCAGCAGCGTCGACTTACCCGATCCGGAACGGCCGAGAAGGGCAACGATCTCACCCGGTTCGATACGGAGGTCGATGCCGTCGAGCACGGTCAGCACGTCACCGCGCGGGCCGTCGAAACTCTTGGTCAATCCGCTGATCTCGATCAGGGGTGCGGGCACGGTGGCACCACGGGTCTGCTCGTCGGTGATGGTGACAGTCATGAGATTTCCTCTTTCGCAAGCTGTTTCACAGTGAGTAGCGGCGCTCGGCAAGGGCATAGAGCCGGCGCCAGAAGGCAGCGTTGGTGGCGACGACGAACAGACACATCACGACGATGCCCAGCAACAGCAGCGCGGTGTGTCCCGGCGCCGACGATGCGGTCTGTTCGGCGATGTAGTTGCCCAGTCCGTAGGCATGGTGGTCGGTCCCGTTGTAACTGACGAATTCGGCGACGATGGAGGCGTTCCACGCCCCGCCGGCCGCGGTGATGCCGCCGGTCACGAAACTGGCGAAGATGCCCGGCAGCAACACATATCGCCAACGCAACACCCGGGGCAGCCGCATGTCCCGGGACGCCTCGAGCAGATCGTTGGGGATCGCGCCCGCCCCGGCGATCACGTTGAACAGGATGTACCACTGCGTACCGAGGGCCATCAGGACGATGCCGCCGATGTTCAGCGGAATGTGCCAGGCGATGAACACGGCCATCACCATCGGGAACAAGAAGTTCGCCGGGAAGCTGGCACACACCTGCACCACCGGCTGCAACATCCGGGTCAGCCTCGGGTTGAGGCCGATGATCACACCGATCGGCACCCAGATCGCGCTGGCGACGATCATCAGCGCCACCACGCGGGCCATGGTCGCCAGGCCCATTGCGAATACACTGCCGACGGTGGCGAGATCGGCCCAGGCCGCGATCGATTCGACCACCCGCCAGGTCGTGTAGACCAGAACCGCGAGCACCGCGACGACGAAGACCACATCGCCGGTGCGGCGGCGGGCCGCCGTGGTCGTCGTCACCGGTTGCGTACGGCCACCGAGGAATCCGCAGACCCGATCGAGGAAGGCGGCCACCGGCGCGAACACGATACCCGCGGCCCGGCCGGCGTTCGAGCGGCGCAGCAGCGAGAGCATCATCGATTTGGGTTCCACCCCGGATGCCGAGTTCTCGATACGGAACCGCTCGACCCAGGCGGTCAACGGGCTCCAGAACACCGCGTTGAGGGCTACGACGACGATCACCATCGTCAGGATCGCCCACCAGATCCGGGACAGCTGACCGGCATCCGACGCCGAGGCGACGTAGGCGCCGATCCCTGGCAGTGCGTAGGACTTGCCGCCGACGGTGACCGCCTCCGACGCGGTGAGAAAGAACCACGCACCACCGAAGCTCATCATCGCGTTCCACACCATCGGGATCAGGCCACTGGGCACGTCGAGTCGCCAGAACCGTTGCCAGCGCGTCATTCTCAGGTTCACCGCGGCCTCGGTGAGATCGCGGGGCTGGCTGACGAGCGACTGGTAGAAGGCGAACGTGATGTTCCAGGCCATCGAGGTGAAGATCGCGAAGATCGACGCGCACTCCAGGCCGAGTTCCGATCCGGGGAACAGGGCGACGAAGAACGTCACGGTCACCGACAGGAAGCCGAGAATCGGAACCGATTGCAGGATATCGAGAATCGGCAACAGCACCGTCCGTGCCCGCCGCGACCGGGCTGCCAGCGTCGCGTACACGAGGGTGAACACGATCGACAACCCCAGGCCGATGAACATCCGGAGAAGCGAACGTGCCGCGTAATAGGGAAGTTTCGCGGGATCGGTGTCGATCGACGATGGGGCGCCGGCCAAATCGGCGGGTGCGCCCATGGCGTGGGCCAGGGTGATGATGCACCAGATCAGGGCAGCCGCCCCGACGAGCACTAGGATGTCGGCGGGCCAGGCGCGTGGACGTACCCGTTCGGGCCGCCCGGCGGTCGGCGGCGCGCCCCGACGCAGAACTGTGGTCATGTCTGAAAGCCTTTCGCGGACAGCGCAGTTGGTGGACAGTGCCGTTGGCGGACAGTACCGGTGGCACAAGGGACTCCTCGGGCGTCAGCTACCCGATGGCACAGCAATGAGCGGCCGCGTCGGACCCGTCGTGCGGCAGCGCGAGCACGACGACGGACCGGCGGGCAGCCGGAAGAGTCAGTTGATCAATGGGGGTGGTACCCGCGTCAGCGCCGGGTACCGGATATAGACGGGCCGTCACTCATGTGCCCACCTCCTACGTCTCCTCGTCAGACCTTTGGCACTTCGCGGCGTCACCCGTACGACGACGGGAGCCAATCGGGACTCACCCTTGATCCGAATGAATCTGTCCTGACCCTTGGCGTCTCTCGACGTTCGGGGTCGCTGGCCTGTTTCCGCGAAGGAGCCTCAGCGAACAAGCGCACCTTGCGAAGCAAGGTTGGCACCGAAGTGCGCCGCGCGCAAGCCCGGCACCGCCGACCCCGGCAATCCCGACGACCTGCCACCGTCTGCGGGCCGCATTTCGGGCAAGCCGGTCGCTGCCCGACGCACCTCACCTCGCCGGAACCCGCGCCCCGATGCCCTAGATTGAGTGACATGCTGTGTTCGGGATCGCCGGGGCAGACCCGGCACGCGATGCGATCGTCGGGGCCTGTCGCGCCGGCCACCCGCGGACTCGCGGCGGTGGTTTTCCTCGCTGCCGTTCTGTTCGGACCGCTTCTGCTCGGGACGGGCGCGGCCCACGCCGAGCCGCCGACCCGTCTACCCGAGCCGATCTCCGATCCGGCGGGTGTCCTGTCGGTCGATCAGCGCGCCCAGATCCAGACGGCGACCGACAATCTGTACAACGATCACAGCGTTCAGCTGTGGGTGGTCTACGTCAAGAATTTCGACGGCCAGAACCCCGAGGAGTGGGGTCGCAAGGCCGCCGAGCTCAGTGGGCTCGACGACCACGAGGTGCTACTCGCCGTCGCCACCGAGGACCGTGCCTACTGGTTCGGCACCATCGGCTTCGTTGACGGCGTGACCCAGTCGAACCTGTCCGACATCGCGACCGGCGACATCGTTCCCGCTCTCAAGAAGGGCAACTTTCCGGGCGCCGGGGTAGCAGCCGCCGACGGCCTCTCCGATGCCCTCACCCCGTCGCACACCGGACTGATCGTCGCCGGCTCGGTGGCCGGTGTCGCCGTCGTCGGTGCCGGAGGGGCGTGGGTTTACTCCCGTCGGCGCAAACGCCGCGCCCTCGACAGCGGACTCGAGACGCTGCGGGAGCAGGAACTGACCGTCGACCAGTTGGCCGCGCAACCGCTCGATGTGCTCGACCCGTGGTCGCGGGAGGTGCTCACCGACACCGACAATGCGATCCGCACCAGCGAGGAGGAATTGCGGCTCGCGGTCGGCGAGTTCGGTGAGGCGCAGACCGCTCCGTTCACCGCCGCGGTGGCGCGAGCGCGAGAGGCGCTGGCGGCGTCGTTCACGGTGCGCCAGCGTCTCGACGACAACATCCCCGAGACCCCCGACGAGCAACGATCGATGCTGCTGCAGATCATCACCGCCTGCACCGACGCCGACGGCGCCCTCGACGCACAGGTGGCGGCGTTCGACGAGATGCGCAACCTGCTGATCAACGCCGACGCCCGGTTCGACGAGATCACCCGCCGGCTGGTCGATCTGCGTACCCGCGCCGACGCCTCGGCCGGGCAGCTCGAGGCGCTCGTCTCACGTCACGGTGCGCAACAGTGCGCCTCGATCCTGCACAACGTGGAGCTGGCTCGTCAGGAGATCGGATTCGCCGAGCGCAGCGCCGATCAGGGACGCGAGGCGATCTCCCGGCCGGCCGGAGAACAGGGTCCGGCGGTCGCCGACATCCGCGCCGCGGAGGGCGCGATCGCCCAGGCGACCCGCCTGCTCGACGCCATCGACAACGCCGAGGACAATATCGCCGCCGCGCACTCCCGTATGCCCGCGCTGATCACCGAGGTCGAGGGAGAGCTGGCCGAGGCCGCGCAGCTCGGTGCCGACGGCGGGCCGGAGCTGGCGTCGGCGGCCGCGACGGCGACCACGGCCCTGCAGGCCGCGCGCACCGGATTCGACGCCGACCCGCTCGGCGTGTTCACCTCCCTCGTCGACGCCGACGCCGCACTGGAAAAGGCTCTCGACGCCGCGCGCGGGGCGGCTGCCGAGCGCACACGGCGGTCCGAGATGCTCGGTGCGGCACTGACATCGGCGCAGGCGAAGGTGTCGGCGGCACGCGATTTCATCGGTACCCGACGCGGTGCGGTGCAGTCGGTCGCGCGGACCCGCCTCTCCGAGGCCGAGCGATTGCTGGCCAGCGCGCAGAACACCGGCGCCACCGATCCCCTCGCAGCCGCCGATACGGCCCGGCGTGCGGGCTCGCTGGCCGATCAGGCGCTGATGGCCGCGCAGGGAGACGTGGTCGGCTGGCAGCAGGGTCAGCAACCGCGAACGCACGGATCATCCACGGCCGGAGCGGTTCTCGGTGGCATCCTGGTCGACAGCTTCCTACGCGGAACGATGCGCGGCGGTGGCGGTTTCGGTGGTGGTGGTTTCGGGGGCGGCTACACCAGTGGTGGGCGTAGTCCCGGGTCGTTCGGCGGATCGTCGAGTTCCGGCCGGATCGGGGTCGGCGGTCGGTTCTGAGCGTGCCCGGTCGGTGATGTCGGGTGGCGCTGCGGCACAACGGGTTCACACAAGGGGTTGCGCGGCACGAGGTTTCAGCGGGCGGCGTTCTTGACGAACTCGGCCGGGGCGCCGGCCGGTGGCCGGGTCCCCGCGAAGAACCCGCCGCGCACATGTCGGCGGGTGGTGTCGTCGTCGGTGGCGCGCGCTGCGGAATGCCACAGGTATCCGTCGTGCAGCAGGATGTCGCCGCGCTCGAGGTAGACACCGATCTCGCCGGGCACCTTCTCGAATCCGAGCGGCATCGCGAACGGCGGTGCGGCGTTGGTCCATCCGCGGGCGGGCACCGCGGTCGCCGGTACCTCGACGTTGTTGACGTTGCGAAACGGTGCGGGTGTGGCCCAGCGATGACTGCCGGGCACCACGCGGAGGAAGCCGTTGGCCGGTGAGGTGGCGTCGATGTGGATGGTGAAGGCCGCCGACGGCCAGATGTCCATGCTGGGGCTGGCCTGCCAATCCGAATGCCAGCCGATGCGCGAGTACCCCGACTCGCGGCCCGGGCGGGCATCTTGGTAGACCACTCCGAACCCGTCGTCGGAACGCAGCCACGCGTTCTCACCGATCGCCGCCCGGACCGCGGCGAGCAACGCCTCGTCGGCCAGGAGTGCGGGCACCGACGGGGCGAGTTCGTTGACGTACTCGACGTAGTTGGCGAATCGTTGCGCCTTCGATGCGTCGTCGAGGAACACCGTCGAACCGTAGCGGGCGTCGAGCTCACCACGAATCACCCTGTCCTGAGCCGAAACACACTCGCGTTCGATCACGGCGATTCCCCCGGCGTCGAGTAGTCCGCGCAGCGTCGCGTACCCGTTCGCGTGATAGAACCGCGCGAGTTCGGTGGTCTGGTCGGGGGTGAAGATGCCCGGTTCGCCGATCATGGGCGTCACGATAGTCCGGTGCGTCGCACCTCGCCGTGCGAGCGCGCACCGGCTGTTCGTCCCGCGTTCACCCGGAGATCTCCGCCGGTTCGACCGGCCTCCCTACGGTCTGACAAGGTTCGCAAACAGCCCTTTGCGGACAATCGTCGTCCACCCCAGTTCCGGAGGTCTTCCTCGTGCGTATTCCGTTGCAGCTGTTCACCTCCGCAGATGACGCCGCCCGCAATGCCGGCGTCGGCACCTCTGCGCGCGCCCGGATCACCTGCCGATACAAGTGCGGTGAGGCCTGCTGGCACGAGCCCGGCAACACCAGCGACAACGCCTACTTCCGAGACATCGTGCGCGCCGGGGTGTCTCGACGTGGATTCCTCAAGGGGTCGGCCGTGGTGGCGGGCAGCGTCGCGGCCACCTCGCTACTCGCGGCCTGTGGTGACGACGCGGCGAGCACCGCGTCGGCGACACCGCGGCCCGGCATGGATTTCACACCGGTGGCCCCCAACACCACCGACGCGGTGGTGATCCCGGACGGGTATCGCCAGCAGGTGGTGATCCGGTGGGGTGACCCGGTGCTGCCCGGTGCACCCGCTTTCGACTTCGACAACCAGACGCCGCAGGCGCAGGCCATGCAGTTCGGCTTCAACAACGACTTCGCCGGGCTCATCCCGATCGACGGCGTCAATGGTGGCAGCGGTGCTCCCGACCACTTCTATCTGGTGGTGAACCAGGAGTACACGACCGAGGAGTTCATGTTCCGCGGATATGTGCCCAAGGAGCCGACCGAGCAACAGGCCCGCATCTCGATGGCCGCGCACGGGATCACCGTCGTCGAGGTGGCCGCGGTCCCCCGCTCGGGTGCGTTGACTCCGGTTGTCGGGGAACGGAATCGGCGTATCACCGCGTCGACCCCGTTCCGGTTGACCGGGCCGGCGGCCGGCAGCGAATACGTTCGCACCTCGGCGGATCCGGCCGGAACGACCGTGCTCGGCACGATCGGCAACTGCTCCGGTGGCATCACGCCGTGGGGCACGATGCTCTCCGGTGAGGAGAACTTCAACAACTACTTCTCCAACGCGAGTCGGGTGACCGAACCCGCCGCCGTCGAGAACCTCGAGCGCTACTCATTTGCCGACGACGCCGACTATCACCAGTGGGGTCGCTACGAGACACGCTTTGATCTCGCGCAGGAACCCAACGAGGCCAACAGGTTCGGTTATGTCGTCGAGGTCGATCCGCAGGACCCGGCGGCGACGCCGATCAAGCACAGCGCGCTGGGTAGGCTCAAACACGAGTCGGCGACCATCCATGTGGTGCAGGGTGGTTCGAATGCCGGCACCGTCGTCGCCTACAGCGGCGACGACGAACGCTTCGAGTACATCTACAAATTCGTCTCGAGCCGCAAGGTCTCCGAGGGACGCTCGAAGACCGCGCGTGCGGCGAACCTACGAATCCTCGACGAGGGCACCCTCTACGTCGCGAGCTTCACCGGTGATCATCCCGAACAGATCGACGGCAGCGGCCGGGTACCCGACGGTGGGTTC
This sequence comes from Gordonia sp. N1V, assembly GCF_029269935.1. Classification (NCBI taxonomy): domain Bacteria; kingdom Bacillati; phylum Actinomycetota; class Actinomycetes; order Mycobacteriales; family Gordoniaceae; genus Gordonia; species Gordonia sp. N1V. Next base: position 84,598 of record NZ_JARJDD010000023.1, on the reverse strand, counting down.
ACCGGCACCGGCCGCTGGCACAAGCTGCTGACCGTCGACGAGAATGGTTCGGCCACTTCTCATGTCGAGGGCATGACACCGCAGCAGGTGGCGGTGTTCACCCGGGTCGCCGCCGACAAGGCCGGTGCCACCAAGATGGACCGTCCCGAGGACATCGAGCCGCATCCGCAGACCGGCAAGGTGTATTGCGCGCTGACCAACAACACCAAACGCGGCACCAAGGGCAAGGCCGCCGCCGACACCGCCAATCCGCGCAACGAGAACAAGAACGGTCAGATCATCGAGATCGACGACGACCATGCGGGGACCGAGTTCACCTGGAATCTGCTTCTGGTGTGCGGGGATCCGGCCGAGGCCGACACCTACTACGCGGGCTTCGACAAGACCGCGGTGAGCCCGATCTCGTGCCCGGACAACGTGGCCTTCGATCCGCACGGCAACCTGTGGATCTCCACCGACGGCAACGCCCTCGACAGCAACGACGGTCTCTTCGCGGTCGCGCTCGACGGACCTCGACGCGGCGAGACCAAACAGTTCCTCACCGTGCCGGCCGGCGGTGAGACGTGCGGACCGATCATCACCGACGACCGCGTCGTGGTGTGCGTGCAGCACCCCGGCGAGGATGACGACCACTCCGCGGACAATCCGATGTCGCACTGGCCCGACGGTGGAAACTCGCAACCGCGGCCCTCGGTGGTGGCGGTGTGGCGCGACGGAGGCGCGATCGGCGTCAACGCCTGACGTCGCGGCCCCAGACGAAGTACGCGATGGGGCCGAAGAAATTCACGAAGGACGCGGCCACCCACGCCCGCTTGGTGCCGCGGATCTCGGCTGCCGGGCGGCGGGACAGATCCCACAGTCCCGCCGCCTGCAGCGCGACCTGCGCGAACGCGCCGACGCGGATCGCGGTCCGCGACCGTGGGGACAGTTCGGAGAACTTCTTCTTGCGTCGGGTCACACAGGTCACAGTACCCACCGCTTTTATTTCGTATCTCTAAGTATTAGACTTACGAAGTGTGACCGCCGCGCATCAGGACACCGCTTCCCTCGCCCGAGCCATTCGCCCGGACCTGACCCGTCTGTACCTGATGTTGCGACGCCACACACCGATTCCCGAGTATTCGTCGGCCCAGGCCTCCGGCCTGGCGACCCTGCTCGACCACGGACCGATGCGCATGGGTGACTTCGCCGCACGCGAATCCATCCGCATGCCCACCGCCACCAGCCTCGTCGACGGTCTCATCCGCAACGGGCTGGTCCTGCGCGAACCCGATCCGACCGATCGCCGCGCCGTGCTGGTCTCACTGACCGACCACGGCCGGGCGGTGCTCCAACGGGTTCGCGAACAGCGCGATGACGTGCTCGCCCACGCCATCGCCGAAATCTCCGACGACGACCGCGCCGCGCTGGCCGCCGCCGCACCGGCCCTGCGAGCGCTGCACGAAGTGCTCGAGGGCACCGTTCCGACACGTCAACGAGGAGACCAATGACCACCCGAACACCGGCTGCCACAGCCACATCCGACGAGCACTCACTGCTCGCCACCTTCGCCGCACAACCCCGTACGGTCTGGGTGACCGCGTTCGCCGCGGTCATCGCGTTCATGGGGATCGGGCTGGTCGACCCGATCCTCAACAGCATCGCCGAGGCGCTCAACGCGCCGCCGGACAAGCTGACCCTGCTCTTCGGCGTGTACGTCGGCGTGCAGTGCGTCGCCATGCTGATCACCGGGTGGTCTGCCTACCGCTTCGGCCCGAAACGCACACTGACCGTGGGCCTTTCACTCATCGTCCTCGCCGCGGCCATCTCCGCGTTCGCCGGCGGCATCGACCAGCTGATCGCCTACCGGGTGATCTGGGGACTGGGCAACGCGCTGTTCATCGCCACCGCACTCGCCTTCATCGTGAGCTCGGCCAAGGGCTCGACGCACGGCGCGATCATGCTGTACGAGGCCGCATTGGGCGTCGGCCTGGCCGTCGGGCCATTGCTCGGGGCGATCCTCGGCTCGTGGACCTGGCGTGCACCGTTCGGTGGCACCGCGATCCTCATGCTGATCGGCGCCATCCTGTGCGCGGTGATGCTCCCCGCCGACGGGCCGCGCACGTCCCGTGAACCGGTGGCGATCCTCGATCCCATCAAGGCGCTGCGCAACCGTACCCTGCTGATCACCTCGATCGGCTCCGCCTTCTACACCGGCGCTCTGTTCACCGTCATCGCCTGGGCACCGATTGCCATGGGGCTCAAGCCCATCTGGGCCGGACTGATCTTCTTCGGTTGGGGTCTGCTCACCGCACTCGCCGGTGTCTTCGTCGCACCGCGCATTGCCGAGGCGCTCGGCCAGCGTGGTGGCGTGATGTCGGCGATCGCCGCGTACGCCGTGGTGATGGCACTGGCAGGCGTCGGCACCTTCACCGGTCACGTGTGGCTGATCGGACTCGCCGTCGTCCTGTCGGGCATCCCGTCCGGTGTGCTCAACACGCTGTTCACCGGTGTCGCGATGGGGTCGGGAGACGGCTCGACGCCGCGGTCGGTCTCGAGCGCCGGCTACTCGTTCCTGCGGTGGGCCGGTGCGGCGGTGGCCGCCGTTCTCGTCGCACATCTCGCCGAGTGGTTCTCCTCGACGGCCGCCCCGTGGTGGTTCGCCGCCGCGTACTGCGTCGTCGCCGTCATCGCGGTGAGCTTCGTCCGCACCACCGGCGCCGAATCCCACGAGGTGGCCGAAGAAGCGGTGCTCGTCGGGGCCGAGGAGTACTGAGGCCGGGAGTCCTGGGACCCGTTCTCATCCAAGACCGCTCACCCACCGGGTGGGCGGTCTTCGTGTGTCGCTCTGTGTGTGTCAGTCCAACCAATCCAGCACCGACGCGGCGGTCCAACTCTGCTGCATGCTGCCGAGCGGTTCGCCGGTGAAGGGTTCGTAGTACTCGGCGAAGGCGCCGTCGGTGGCCTGACGCAGACCTTCCTCGCGCAGTCGCGCCGATCGCTCGGGCCAGCCCCGCCGCGCGAACGCCCAACTGAACAACCACGTCATCACCGGCCAGACCGGGCCGCGCCAGTACTCGCGCGACCGGAAGTCCGCGGAGATCGGCGACGTCGACGGCGGCACGGCGTAACGCAGGTCCGGATGTCCGCAGAACCGCGGTCCGTCGAACAGGCGGAGCAGTGCACGCTCCTGCTCGCGCGACAGGCCGCCGCACAGCAGCGGCGCGAACTGCGCGATCGTCTCGGTGGTGATCCACCTGTCGGCCCGGAGGTCGAAATCCCTTGCTGCGCCATTACGTTCGTTGGACGCCGCGGCAACACCGGTCCGGTAACGATCGGCCCAGGCCCGCAGGTCCCGGACGTCGGACCGCGGTTTGGAGTAGTCCTCCCCGATGGTCGCCAGCACGTCGCAGGCGAGCGAGAAGATGGCACTGACGAAAACGTCCTCCACGGCGAAACTCATCACCTTGGGGAGCAACTCGTCGTCGTAGTTGGCGCGCTTCATCTCCTCGACCAGCCAGATATAGCGGTCGTACTCGTGGTCGGTGGGTCGCATCGACAGGTCGGTGACGTGGTCGAGGTCGGCGCGCTGGTACGGGGGGAGATCGTCGCCGGGGGTCACCCCCGCGTAGGGCTTGTCCCAGCGCGGGGAGTTGTCCATCCCTGACTCCCACCCGTGATAGATCGTGATGCGTCCACGACCGTTGGGGTCACGGGCGTGCGCGAGCCAGCGGTGCCAGCGCACGAGGGCGCCCCACCGCCGGTCGATGAACTCGTTGGCCATCGAGCGGGTGGTGCGACCGTGGCGTCGCGAGTGGTCCAGGATGCGTTGCACGGCGATCGCGTGCACGGGCGGCTGGGTGATCCCGGAGGTGTCGGGGTAGTCCGGTGCGCACTCGGCCAGGCGCGCGCACTCCCAGCGTCGGGGTCCGGGGAAGTAGCCGTCGCGGCCATTGGCGAACACGATGTGCGGGATCATCCCGTTGGACCACTGCGCCGAGAGCAACGTGTCCATCTCGATGACCGCGCGTTCCACCGACAGCGGCGCCAGTCCCACGGTGACGAACGCCGCATCCCAACTCCACATGTGCGGGTACAGGCGAGGGGCGGCACTGGTCATCGTGCCCAGGTCGTTGCCGCGCAACAGGTACGCGGCGCGTGCCGCGAGCTGGGTGGGGGTGAAACCGTTGCGCGCCATGCGGAGATTCTGCCCCGCCGTGCTCATCGGCGCCGGATGAGGATCGGCCGGCGCCGCAATGCCGGGTTCTAAGCTCGGATCATGTCCACCGCATTGATCACCGGGGCCAGTCGCGGCCTCGGCGCCGCCATCGCCCGTCAACTCGCCCCGACCCACGATCTGCTACTCGGCGGGCGTCCGTCGGCTGAGCTCGACGCGCTGGCCACAGAATTGGACGGCGCCGGGAGCGGAGCGAGCGGGCCGAATAGTCACGGCGCCGGGAGCGGAGCGAGCGGGCCGAATAGTCACCGCGCATCGACGTTTGCGGTCGACTTGACCGATCACGAGGAGGTGGAGGCGGCCGCGGAGGCCATCTCGTCGCTGGATGTGCTCGTGCACAGCGCGGGTGTCGGGAGCAGTTTGTTGCCGGTCGGGGAGACTCCCGTCGACGAATGGCGTCACCTTCTCGAGGTCAATCTCATCGCGGCGGCGGAGCTGACCCGCGTCCTGCTCCCGGCGCTGCGTGCATCGGGCGGGCACGTCGTCTTCATCAACTCGGGTGCGGGCCTGCGCGCCAATCCGGGCTGGGCCGCCTACGCGGCGAGCAAGTTCGGGCTGCGCGCGCTCGCCGACGCGCTACGCCTCGAGGAACCATCGTTGCGGGTCACGTCGGTCTTCCCCGGTCGGATCGACACCGACATGCAGCGCGACCTGATCGCCATCGAGGGCAAGGAGTACGACCCGGGTCAGTTCCTCAAGCCGGAGACCGTCGCGGCGGCCGTCGTACATGCCATCCACACTCCTGCCGATGCCCATCCCGCCGAGATCGTGCTGCGGCCGACGGGCCGATGACCGCCGATCACCTGTGACGTTTCAGAGCTGGACGAGGTCGCTGGGTTGCCACACCGCTCGCATCGAGGCGATCTTGCCGTCGGCGTCGAAGACCATGATGTCGACCGGGGTGATCTCGAAGCGCATGCCGGAGGTTCCGGTGACGAGGGTGAACTCGAAGACCGCGGTGTCGCCGGCGATTTTCTTCCACTTCAGAGTTGCGGTGCGCTCGTCCATGTTCGTGATGATCGAGTAGAACTCGACGAGTTGCTCGCGGGTGTTGCGAACGTCTGCGCCGATCGGGTCCTCGACGGTCGCGTCGGGTGCGTAGAGGTCGGCGATCTGTTCGGCGGTGCCGTTGGTCAGGAAGTCGATGTAGTTCTCGACGACCTCGGTGATCCGGGCCTGCGCCCTGTCGGAGTCCTGCGCACTGCTGTCCTGTTCGACGCTCATCGAGTGTCCCCTCTGCTGAAGAATTAGAACGTGTTCTCGTTTGACGATAGCAGCGGCGCGCACCTGGCGGGAATGGGTTCTTCGGTCATCCGGACAACCGATACCCACAGCTGTCCGCACAGCATCGGACATCGCGAATTTGATAGGTTCGCGCACACACTGTGTGTCCGACAACGGCGCGGACGCGATCATCGGTTCGTCGAGGGAGCCCCATGAGCCAGCCACCGGGAGACGGCTCTCGGGATCCGGGGTGGGTGGCGCCGGGAGCGGAGCGAGCGGGCCACGATGCGCCGGCGCCGGGAGCGGAGCGAGCGGGCCACATTCCACCTGCGCCGTCCGGCGCGGCCGACGAATGGACATCGACGCCGACACCACCGCCTCCGCCGATCACCGGCCCCCAGTGGGGGACTGCGGTCGGCGGGCAGCCGGGTGCCGCGTCGCAGGATCCTCGGTATATGCCAGGCCACTTCGGTCCCCCGCCGACACACAAACCGGGCATCATCCCGCTGCGTCCGCTGAACGTCGGCGATCTGATCAGCGGCACGTTCGCGGCGATCTTCGGTAATCCGCGCGTCTACTTCGGGTGGTCGGCGGTGGTGAGTGGGGTCGTCACGGTCGGCGGCCTACTGGTCTTGGTGGTTGTTCGGATGGTGAGCGACTCGGGACTCTTCGATGCGGAAGCATGGCTGGCCGGCGGGCCCGACGCGATATCGGACGCCGCGTGGGTCGGGCGATGGATGCTCGCCGGACTGGTGGCCTACCCGGTCGCGCGCGATGTCATGGGTGTCCGCTCGGGGTGGATCGAGTCGTGGCGATTCATGCGCGGATCGATATGGCGAATCCTTGGCGGCACAGCGCTTCTCGGGCTGGTGACTCTCGTGTGCTTCATTCCTGCCCTCGTTGTGATCGAGCTCGGTCTCGATTCGGCGGGCGTCGGTACGCTCGTCGCGGTGCTGATCGTCACTGCGGTGCTGGTGCTCGGATACTCGTGGCTCTACATCCGGATGTCGCTGACGGTGCCCGCGGCTGCCGTCGAGGGTCTGGGTCCCGTTGCCGCCCTGGCGCGTTCGGTCACACTGACCCGGCGATCGTTCGGCCGCTACTTCGCTGTGGTCCTGTTGCTGAACCTCATCACCGTGGTCATCGAGCTCGTGCTGTCGCAGGTCGTCGATGCGGTGACCGGCCTCGGCGGTGGTGTGCTCGGCGGTGTCGTCGCCGTCGTGCTGGCGGTGCTCGTTGCAGCGATCGTACAGCCGCTGATCGCGGTGGCGTCGGCACTGATGCATGTCGATGCCCGAATCCGCAAGGAGGGCTTCGACATCGAGTTGAACCAGTCCTTGTCCGGAGGGGGTGTGCCGTGGGCGCCGCGCTGACCGTGCTGGCCGACGGCTTGACGCCGGGCAACGACGAGGCTCGCCAGTGGGCCCGCGATGCGTGGTCGGATTCGCGGGGTTCGGGACCCAGCGCCGCCGACCGGCTCGGCGACGACATCGGGCGCTGGATCACCGATCGCCTGCTCGATGTGGTGGGTGCGGGCAAGACCGTGCCGGGCATCATCGCGATCATCGCGGCACTCGTGGTGGTCGCCCTGCTGATCTACGGCATCAGATTCATGCGCCGTACCCCGCGTACCGCTGCCGCCGACGTCGATCGCAGTGTGCTGTCCGACGATCCGTCATCGGCGCGCACCTTGCGCGCCCGCGCCGAATCGTTGCTCGCAGAAGGAGACACGAACGGTGCCGTCGTCTTCGCGATGCGCGCTCTGACCCGACGCTGCATCGAGCGCACCGTGCTCGACGATCTGCCGTCGTTGACCGCACACGAGGTCGCGACCCGGCTGCGCCCGGTGTTCGCCGACCATGCGGCCGATCTGGGCGCGGCCGCCGACCTGTTCGACCGCGTCGCCTACGGTCATGCATCGGCGACGGCCGACGAGGCCCGACGACTGTTGACCCTCGACGCCGAGCTGCGTTCGGCACGACCGTCCGCGGAGAACGGCGTCGGCTCCGGCGCAACGTATGCGGTGCCACGATGAGCACGCCGAACACCACACCGACACTCGAGAAGACCGGCGGGGAGCCGAATACGCCGGGACCCGGACGGACTCGATCAGGGCGTTGGGTGTGGTGGGTGGTCGGCGGTGTCGTCGTTGCGGTGGTCCTCGTACTCGCGGTGCTCGCGCTGGTCTCCGCGGCCGGGAACCGCTCGTCGAACACCACCCCGCTCGATCCCGGCAATCGTGGCTCCGACGGAACGAGCGCGCTCGCGTCCATCATCGACGACCACGGCGTGAACGTCTCGGTCGTCCGCGGTCTCGACAGCCTGCGGACGACTTCGACCCCCGGTGCCGACACCACCGTGGTCATCAGCGGCCAGGCGGTGATCTCCACCGACGTCGCCGAAGCCATCTACGACCGGGTGCGGTCGGCGCATCGGGTCGTCCTGATCGATCCGTCGTACCCGCTGCTCGCCGCCTTCACCTCGCAGGTCAGCACCTCCTACGGCGAAAGCCTCCTATCGGTGAGCAAGGCCGACTGCACCCTTGACGGCATCTCACCCTCCGACGTCGTCACCTCCGACCCGGGAAACGGCTTTGCCGGCGGACTGGATACGACGACCGGTGTGACCCAATGCTTCTCACGCGGACAGAACAACGGCGTCAACATGGTCAGCGTGCCCGCCGATCTGGGCGGCCCGCCGATGGTGGCGATGACCGCCCCGATGACCCTCAACCAGAATCTGGCGCGCTACGACAACTCCGGCGTCGCGATACGCACCATTGCCACCACCGATCATGTCCTCTGGTACGTCCCGCAACGCGATGACAAGGTGTCGGATCAGAATTCGAACTCCGACCAGCACAGCTCTCAATCGGTGTTCCCGCGGGCCGTCGGGCCGTTGTTCCTGCTGGCGTTCTTCGCGGTGCTGGCGCTGATTCTCTGGCGGGGACGGCGCTTCGGCCCGCTGGCGACCGAGCCGTTGCCCGCCGTCGTCAAGGCCATCGAGACCACCCGGTCGCGCGGCCGCATGTACCGCCGGGCCGGCGCCGCCGACCGGGCGGCGGCCGTGCTGCGTGTGCGCACCATCGCCGGGATCGCCGGGTATCTGGGACTGCCGTACGACCCCGGCCATGCTCTCGACACCCTCGACGAGCCGGACGTCCACACGTCCTCGACCGATCCCGCTCTGGCTGCGATCATCTCGGCCGTCGCCGACGCCACCGGCCGGGACCCGGCGCAGGTGAGCGCTCTACTCGCCGGCCCGCTGCCGACCACCGATCCCGACCTGGTTCGGTTCACCGACGCCCTGACCGCCCTCGACAAGGAAGTCCTCCGCAGACCATGAATCCCGAGACACCCGCCGCTTCCACGTACTCCCCCACCGACACCCCGCCCCGTGATCTGCGTGCCGCGTTGAGCGCGGTGCGCGGCGAGGTCGCCAAAGCCGTCGTGGGTCAGGATCCGGCCGTCGCCGGTATCCTCATCGCATTGCTGTGCCGCGGCCACATCCTTCTCGAAGGTGTTCCGGGCGTGGCGAAGACGTTGCTGGTGCGCTCGGTCGCGGCAGCGTTGTCCGTCGACACCAAACGCGTGCAGTTCACCCCCGATCTGATGCCCGGTGACGTCACCGGATCGCTGATCTTCGACAACGCCACCTCCGAGTTCACCTTCCGGCCCGGGCCGGTGTTCACCAATCTCCTTCTGGCAGATGAGATCAATCGGACACCACCCAAGACGCAGGCGTCGCTCCTCGAAGCGATGGAGGAGCGGCAGGTCTCGGTCGACGGTGTGCCCCGCCCGCTCCCCGACCCATTTCTGGTCGCGGCGACCCAGAATCCCGTCGAGTACGAGGGCACTTATCCCCTGCCGGAAGCGCAGCTCGACCGCTTTCTGCTCAAGGTGACCCTGCCCGTCCCACCCCGTGACGACGAGATCACCGTGCTCGCACGGCATGCCGCGGGATTCGACCCGAAGGATCTGGGAGCGGCCGGGCTGCGACCGGTGGCCTCCGCTGCCGACATCGTCGCCGCCGCCGATGCCGTCCGGCACGTTGCGGTGGCCCCGCAGGTGGCGGCGTACATCGTCGACATCGCCCGGGCCACCCGGACCTCACCGTCACTCGCGCTCGGGGTCAGCCCGCGCGGCGCCACCGCCCTGTTGTCCACCAGCCGGGCGTGGGCATGGCTGGGCGGACGGGACTTCGTCACACCCGACGACGTCAAGGCGCTGGCCCAATCGACTCTGGCACATCGCCTTTCGTTGCGACCGGAGGCCGAGCTCGAAGGCGTGTCGGTGGCGGCGGTCCTCGACGCCGCCATCGCCTCGGTGCCCGTGCCGCGCTGATGGTGCTCACCGGCCGGTTCTTCGCGCTCGTGGTGGCGGGCGCGATCCCGGTGATCCCCTACCCACGCTACTGGGTGGCCCTGCTGTGGGTCCTGGGATGCGTGGTCCTCATGGTCGTCGATCTGATCGCCGCCGGGTCGACGAGAACCCTGCGGCTCTACCGGCTTCCGTCGGCGCCCATCCGCCTCGGCGAGACCGGGAGCTCGGTTCTGATGGCGCACAACGTGACCGGCCGCCGGTTCCGGGCGCGGATCAACGATTCGTGGCAGCCGTCGGCGGGCGCGGTGAACGCGGTGCACGCGGTGTCGTTGGCGCCCGGCGAGCAGCAACAGCTGGTGACCGGGCTGTGGCCGACCCGCCGGGGGGATCGGCTCACGCATCGGGTGACGGTACGGCGGATGGGTCCGCTCGGACTGGCCGGGCGGCAATCGGGCTATGTCGTACCCGGCTCCATTCGTGCACTGCCACCGTTCGACTCCCGAAAGTTGTTGCCGTCCCGGCTCGCCCGGCTCCGTCAGCTCGACGGCCGCTCGGCGGTGCGGATTCGTGGGCAGGGCACCGAATTCGACTCCCTGCGTGACTACGTCGACGGCGACGACGTGCGCAGCATCGACTGGCGCGCCACCGCCCGGCGACGGTCGACGGTGGTGCGGACCTGGCAGCCCGAGAAGGACCGCCACATCGTGATCGTGCTGGACACCTCACGCACCTCCGCGGGCCGCATCGGTGATGCTCCGCGTCTCGACGCGGCGATGGACGCGGCCCTGCTGCTGGCCGCCCTCGCCGCGCATGCCGGTGATCGCGTCGATCTGATCGCCGGTGATCGCGTCGTCCACCGGCGCGTGGTCGGCGCGTCGCGCACCACCCTGCTCGGTGATCTCGTCAGCGCGATGACGGCGTTGGAACCCGCTCTACTGGAAGCAGATTGGCCGTTGCTGGCCGCCGAGGTGAGCACACTGACCCGGCAACGTGCGTTACTCGTGTTGTTGACGCCCTTGGAGCCGGCCGCCGTCGAGGAGTCGATGCTGGCACCGCTGTCGGTGCTGGCGCAGCGGTACAAGGTGGTGATCGGATCGGTCCGTGACCCGCAGCTCGCCGCGATGGCTGCTCTGCGCGACGACGCGGCCGACATCTACGACGCCGCCGCTGCCGCCCGCACCCTGGCCCTTCGCGGACGCACCGAATCGGCGGTGTCGCGCCTGGGCGTCGACGTCGTCGACGCCGACCCGGCAGATCTGCCGGCGGCGCTCGCCGATCATTACCTCACCCTCAAGTCGCGCGGTCTGCTCTGAACCAGTCGGTGCGTTCCCCAACCCGGTCTGTTAACTCCCCTATTGGTTGTCAGACGCCCCAATCTGGTTGACAGCCATCGCTACTCGCCACCTGCACACCATCATCGTGTAGCGTCCGGGGCGGGTTGGGGTTTGCTCAGGAGGGGAAATCCGTTGCGCCCGAATCACCTCAGCTCCCCCATATCGGTGGCCGCACTGTCTCTGATCGCTGCGGCCGTCGCGGCCGGTCATGGGGTCAATGCTGGGGTCAATGCCGCGGATTCCGCATCGGTGACTTTGTCCCCGGCGAACGTGCGCCTGGCGTCGACCGTGCTGACAGTCGCGGGGAACACCTCCATCGTGAGCACTCCCATGCCACAGGAGCTCCGAGGCGAACTCTGTCACTCGCCGAATACGTGTCAGGTGGTGGTCTATCCGTCCGGTGCGATCGGCGGTGCCGCACTGCAAGTGGGCGTCACGGCTCTCACCACGGATATCGCGACGACGCCGGGCAAGAAGATCGTCTTCGCCTACTCGCAGGGCGGCATGATCGCGACGACGTGGCTGCAGGACACCGCTGGCTCGCCGAGCGCCCCACCGGCATCGGATCTGACCTTCGTGCTCCTCGGCAATCCGCAGCGCGGGCTCAACGGTCTGGCACCGACCTCCGGTGCCGGATCGGCGACGCCCACCGACACCGGGTACACCGTCATCGACATCTCCCGCGAGTACGACGCCGAATCGGACTGGCCGAACAACCCGCTCAACGGGCTCGCCGTGGCCAACGCGATCGCCGGCTACTTCCTGGTGCACACCGACTACACCGGGGTCGACGTCGACGACCCGAACAATCTCGTCCAGACCGTCGGCGGCACCACCTACGTCCTCGTACCGACCGCGAATCTGCCTCTGCTCGAACCACTCCGGATGATGGGCCTGAATAGTGTGGCCGACCAGCTCAACGGTCCGCTCAAGGTGATCGTCGACGCCGGCTACAGCCGCAGTGGCTACGTCACCCTGTCTGACGACCCTGCGGCACAGGCGACGATCAACAGCGTCTTCGGCACGGTGCCAACACCGTCCACATCGACCGATACGACCGTGCAGGATGCCGCGGCACCGCGAGCCACCGCACAGACCGTGCTCACGCCCACGTCGTTGCCGGCGCCCTCGTCGACATCGGTCGGCTACCGGGTAAAGACCAGCGCCGCAGCAGCTCTTGGGACGGCCAGGCGGAGCACGTCCACACCGGCCGACGCGACGCAACCGGGGACCGCCGAATCGCCGAGCACGACCGCTACCGACACCTCGTCCTGGAACATCGATCCCACCGGTCCGGCGGCGTCGCCGGGTTCGGGAGTCTCGTCGAGTCCGACAGCATCTGGTCCTACGCAGTCGGACTCCACCGGCTATGTCGGCAGGCACCGCGCATCCGACGCGACGTCAACGGATTCCGGCGGCGTTACGGGTCAGAGTTCGTCGAAGGGCGCCGCGTAACGGAAGGTCCCGGTCGGCGCGTCGGCGGTGATCGACAGGGTTTGGAAATGTCTGCCCCAGTCGGGGTCTGGTGAGCCAACTCCGAGATTGGCGGCCTCCCGGAAACCGAAGCGGTCGTAGTAATCGGGATCACCCAGTAGCGCCAAGAGCGTCTCTCCCTGTTCGCGTGCGGAGTCGATGAGTGCATTCATCAACGCACTGCCGACGCCGCGGCCCTGCATGTCGGGATGGACGGCCAGCGGGCCGATTCCCACCGCTGGGTGACGACCAACCCAGCCTCGCGTACCGATGACGAATCCGACGACCCGATCGTCGACGACACCGACAAGCGACAGACCCGACAGGTAGCCCACATCGTTGAATAGCGCGTCGGTCAGCGGCACCTCGACAGGCACCTCCGGGCCGTCGGCCGAACCGAAGGCCGCCCGCACCACCTCGCGGATCGCCGGACGTACTTCGGACGACTCACACCTAATCTGCACCGGTATCACCGTCCGTCTCGACTCGCCATGATTGCACTGTCACCGCGGTCGACATCGGGGATGTCGCCGCGCTCACCGTCGTTGTAGGCCCACCGGCCTGCGGTGAACACGTAGACGAAGAATCCCACCCAGACGAACACGCCGATGCCGACACGTGCCCAGGTGGGCAGCCCCGACGGCGTCACGAACGCCTCGATGAGCCCAGTGATCAGCAGTAGGACAACCAATCCCAGCGCGATGCCGATCGCCGCGCGACCCTGCTCGGCCAGTGACTGCATCCGTGTTTTCGGGCCGGGCGCGATCCATGACCAGAAGACCCGTAGACCCACCCCGGCGGAGACGAACAGACAGGTCATCTCCAGCAGTCCGTGCGGGGTGATCAAGCCGAAGAACACGTCGGCGCGGCCGTGCCGGATCATGATCGACGCGGTGACCGCGACGTTGAGGATATTGCTCCACACCACCATGACGATCGGAAAACCGAAGACGCCGAATGCAATACAGGTGGCGGCGAGCCAGAAGTTGTTGGTCCACACCCGCAACGCGAACGACGTCGCGGCGTTCTCGGTGTAGTAGTTCGCGAAGTCGTTGTCGACGAGTCGCTCGATGTCGGCCGGGCTGCCGAAGGCGGTCTCGGTGCTGGGATGATCCAGGAACCACCACGTCATCGCGAACATCCCGACGAACGACACGATCAAGACACTGAGCCACCACCAGCGCATCGCATACAACGCCGCGGGGAACGTCCGACCGAAGTAGCGGCCGACGATCGCCCAACTGCTCTCCTTGACACCCGCAGATCGGGTCCGGGACTTGGCCAACAACGCCGAGAGGTAGCCGACGAGGGAGGCGTCGGGAGCGGTGGACCGGATGACCGAGAGATGCGTGGCCACCCGCTGGTAGGTGTCGATCAGTTCGTCGGCCTCCGCCCCGGAGAGCCTGCGGCGCTTGGTGAGCTGCTCGAGCCGCTCCCAGGTCGGTCGCTTGTCGCTCACGTAGGCATCGAGATCCACCTCGACAGCTTAGAACGCGAGAGGATCGAGGAGTGGCGATGTGTTCCGGTTGATCGACGCCGCTCTCGGCGTGGTGGCCTAGAGTGTGGCGCATGTATCCGCAGCAGATGACCTATCCGGTGCGGCCGTATCCGCCGGTCACCTGGGGTCGGGGCGCGGTCGGCACGGTCGGCGTCGGTCGCGACGACCAGGTGTCGGGTGAGGCCGTCGCCCTCGACTTGCCTGCCGCCTCGTTCGGGCTGCGGATTCTGTCCGGGGTGATCGATCTGATCCTCGGTTACCTCGTGTTGATCCTCGGCATCTACCTGTCGTTCAAGCTGGCCTATGACGTCGACGACGCGTTGTTCGGCGCCTGCCTCACGGTGTCGACGGTGATCGCATTCGCCGCGGTGCCGACGACGTGGGAGACACTGACGCGTGGGAAAACCCTCGGGCACGTGATACTCGGGTTGCGGACCGTGCGCGACGACGCCGGCCCGATCCGATTCCGCCACGCCCTGACCCGGGCGATGATCGGCGTGGTCGAGATCTACACGTTCTTCGGTGTCCCGGCGATGATCTGCGCGGCGGTGAACCGCCGCAACAAACGCATCGGCGACCTCGTCGCCGGCACATACGTGATCCGCGAACGATTCAAGATCACGCTGCCCGAACCGATCCCGATGCCGCCGCCACTGGCCCCGTGGGCGAGCACAGCCGACATCGCCGCTCTCCCGGACCCGTTGGCGGTGTCGGTACGGCAGTTCCTGAATCGTCGTGAGGGCTACAATCCGGCGGCGCGCTCGGCTCTCGCGGAGCGTCTGATCTTCGCGATCGCGCCGTACGTCGCGCCCGCTCCTCCGCCGCAGGCGCCGGCCGAGGATGTCCTCGCCGCAGTCATGGCAGCACGACGCGAACGCGACACCGCACGGCTGGCCCGCGAGGACCGGCTGCGAACACGTTTGCTGCGCTGAGCTTTCCGGTCATCCGCCTCGGCGGCCGATGGACCCGTCGGTCATTTGAGGTCGGCGCTGGACTTGCCGAGGATGCGGCGGGCGATGATCAGCTGCTGGATCTGCTGCGTGCCCTCGAAGATGTCGAGGATCTTGGCGTCGCGAGCCCACTTCTCGAGCAGCATGGTCTCCGAGAATGCCGCGGTCGCACCGAGTTCCACCGCCTTGTTGGTGATGTCGGTGACGGTGCGGCCCGCCTTGGCCTTCGACATCGACGCCTCGGTGGAGTTGGGCTCCTTGTTGTCGGCCATCCAGGCCGCCCGGACCGCGAGCAACCAGGAAGCCTCCCAATCGGATTCGAGCCGGATGAACTCGGCGACCGCAGCATGCTGGGTGGCCGCGGGGGCGTCGTAGTCGATGGTGTGGCCGGCGTCGCCGAGCAGGCTGCGCAGTTCTTCGAGCGCGGCCCGGCCGAGTCCCACGGCCATCGCCGCGACCACCGGGCGGGTGTTGTCGAAGGTCTGCATGACCCCGGCGAACGCCTTCTTGGTCTCCACTTCCGGTGAGCCGAGCAGGTTCTCGGCGGGCACGCGCGCGTTCTCGAAACGCAGGACCGCGGTGTCGGAGGCCTTGATGCCCAGCTTGTGCTCGAGGCGCACCACGCTCACTCCGTCGGCGTCGAGAGGCACGACGAAGCTCTTGATCGCGGCGCGACCGGCGCTCTTGTCGACGGTCGCCCAGACGACCACGTGGTCGGCGCGGGATCCGGCGGTGACGAAGATCTTCTCGCCGTTGATGACGTAATCGTCGCCGTCGCGCGTGGCCGTCGTCGACACGGCCGCCGAGTCGGAGCCGAAGCTCGGTTCGGTGATCGCCATCGCCGCCCAGACACCGGAGAACTTCTCGAGCTGTTCCGGCGTGGCCACCGCGGAGATCGCCGCGTTGCCCAGACCCTGATACGGGATGGACAGCATGAGGGCGACGTCGCCCCAACCCATCTCGACGCCGTGCAACACACCGCGGATGTTGGCGCCGTTGACGGTGCCCGCATCGGCATCGGAGCCGCCCGACTTGTCGGACTCCTTGGCCGCCTCGCGCGCCTTCTTGGCGAGTGCGCCCAGGTCGTCGAGTTCCTTGGGGTATTCGTGCTCGGCCTTGTCGTACTTGCGCGAGACCGGTCGGAAGATGTGCTCGGCCGCGAGGTGGGCTTGCTCGACCGCCGAATCGAACTTCTTCGGGAGCTCCAGGTTGATCGCCATGCGGGCTATCTTACTCAGAAGTAAGATGCTGTCCAGCCCACTGTTCCGCGCTTGATGCCTACCCTCTAGTGGTGGCCTACGACGATGAACTCGCGTTTCGTATCCGCGCGTTGCTGAGCGGTGAGAGCAATGTGGACGAGAAGCCGATGTTCGGCGGGCTCGCCTTCCTCATCAACGGCAACATGGCACTGGCCGCGAGCTCCCGCGGTGGACTCATGGTGCGGGTCCCACCCGAGGAGACCGAGGCGCTGTTGGAGTATCCGCATACCGAGCCGATGATCATGTCCGGCCGCGAGACACGCGGCTGGCTCCGCGTCGGCGACGACGGCGTGCGCACCGAGCGCCAGTTGAGCCGATGGGTCACCCTCGGATCGGACTACGCGCGCAAGCTGCCGCCGAAGTACTGACTTACTGGAGTGCCGAAGACTGCAGCCCCCGAAGCACTAGGGGATGAGCCTGCGCTCCCGGAGTTGCTCGAAGATCCTGGTGAACATGGCGTCGGTCTCGATGTAGTCATGGAATCCGGCGCGTCGGCTCTTGGAGGTATCGGCGATCACGTCGTAGTCCCAGCCGAACACGAAATCGCCGAATTGCCAGGAGGAGACGTCCTCGTACGGGGTGGGCTCCAGTTCGTACTCGGCGACCATCGCGTCCCATACCTGCTGCTTGTCGGCCATCACCTCGGACAACGACATGGGCAACGGATCCGCGACCGGGATGTCGAAGAAGTCGGCGACCACCGACCACATGCGCTGCCACCGGAACATGTCGCCGTTGGTGATGTTGAAGGCCTCGTTGGCGGCCGACGGAGTCGTCGCCGCCCATTCGGTGGCGCGCGCGAGCAGGCCCGCGTCGGTCATTTCGATGAGGCTGGAGTAGGCACCCGGCTTGCCGGGAAAGCGCAGTGGGATTCCGAGTTCCTTGCTGATCGACGCGTACACGGCGAGCACCATCGCGATATTCATCGGATTGCCCACGGTGACTCCCGCAACGACCGACGGGCGGATCGCCGACCACGACCAGCTCTGTCCACGCTGCCGTCGCTCGAGCAATTGTTGCTGATCGACATTGAACTCGGGGGGCATGTGCGGCGGGTCGCTCTCCCTGGCGGGGGTCGCGAACGGGCCGAGATGAGCCCCGTAGACCTTGTAGCCCTGCATCAGGCTGACGTGCTCCAAGGCGGGTAGGAGATCCACCGAATCCAGGACGTTGCGCAGCATCGTCACGTTCGGTTCGACGAGTTCCGACCAGTTCGGACGGTCCTGGTAGGCGGCGTAGAACAGATGCGTCGTCTCCGCGGCACGACCGATCGCGGCCCGCGTGGAGTCGAGATCGAGGAGATCTGCGCGCTCGTGGCGTATGCGTGGCCGGTTCTCTGCGCCACGTCGGGATATCCCGACCACATCCCAGTTGTCCGTGCCTGCCAGGTGCTCGACCAGGTTGCCGCCGATGACCCCCCGTGCACCGATGACCAGAGCGTTCCCGCGTACCGACATGAAGCCTCCATCGCTAGATCGTGATTTTACGATGAATGTATATCACAAGATCGCGATGAGCAGATATGCTGGAGTGATGAGCGACAGAGAGTTGGTCGACACCGACGAGTGGGTGGTCACCGCCCTCAAGGCGATCGCACATCCGCAGCGGATGGCGATCATGCGATGGCTGCGCGACCCGGAAAGTTTCCCGCCCCAACTCGAACCCGCAAGCGAAGTGGGCGTCTGCCTCAAGCACATTCAAGCCCGGATGGGTGCATCGCAGTCGACCGTCTCGCAGTATGTGGCGGTCTTACAGCGCGCAGACCTCGTGCACTGCACCAAGATCGGCCAGTGGTCACACTACCGACGCAATGAGGATGCCCTCGCGCGCCTCAATCAGCTTCTGCCCGAGATCATCTGACACTCGGCTTGCCGTTACGGAACGATGTTGACCAGTCGCCCCGGCACGATGATCACCTTGCGGGGCTCCCCGTCGAGCAGGGCGACGATCTTCTCGTCAGCCAGCGCCACCTCACGGAGCGTCGCCTCGTCGGCGTCGGCGGCAACGGTGATGCGGCTCTTGACCTTTCCCTTCACCTGCACGGCGATCTCGACGGTGTCGGCGACGAGCCACCGCGGGTCGGCGTCCGGGAAGGGCCCGCGCACCAGCAGTTCACCGTGGCCCAGGCGGTGCCAGAGTTCCTCGGCGATGTGCGGGGCCAGCGGGGCGAGCATGGTGACCAGCGGCTCCACGGCGGCGCGCGGGGCACCGCCCTCGAACTGCTTGGTGAGGTGATTGGTGAGTTTGATCAGCGCCGCGACCGCGATGTTGAAGCGCAGCCCGGCGAACTCCTCTCGCACCTCGGCGATCGTCGTGTGCAGCAACCGCTTCGTCACGTCATCGAGCTCGGCGTCGGTGACCCGCACCGCGCCGGTCTCCTCGTCGACCACCAGACGCCACACCCGCTGCAGGAATCGCTGAAGTCCCACAACATCTTTGGTGGCCCACGGGCGAGACTGGTCGAGCGGCCCCATGTACATCTCGTAGAGACGCAGGGTGTCGGCGCCGTAGTCGGCGGCGATGTCATCGGGGGTCACCGAATTCTTCAGCGACTTCCCCATCTTCCCGTATTCCTGGGAGACCTCGTCGCCGTTGTAGAAGAACTTCCCGTCACGCTCGGTCACCTCCTCGGCGGGCACGTAGATGCCGCGCGAGTCGGTGTAAGCGTAGGCCTGGATCATGCCCTGATTGAACAGCTTTCGGTACGGCTCGCGGCTGGTCACATAACCGAGGTCGAAGAGGACCTTGTGCCAGAAGCGCGAGTACAGCAGGTGCAGCACGGCATGCTCGACGCCACCGATGTAGAGGTCGAGGCCGCCGGGATCGTTCGGCCCGTGCAACGCCGGTCGCGGGCCCATCCAGTAGGCCTCGTTCTCCTTGGCGCACAACGTCTCGTCGTTGGTGGGATCGATGTAGCGCAGCTGATACGACGAGCTGCCCGCCCACTGCGGCATCACGTTGGCGTCGCGGGTGTAGGTCTGCAGACCGTCACCGAGATCGAGCTCGACGGTCATCCACTCGGTCGCCTTGGCCAGCGGCGGCGACGGCTCGGATCCGGAGTCCTCCGGGTCGAAGGACACCGGCGCGTAGTCGTCGACTTCCGGGAGTTCCACCGGCAGCATCGATTCCGGCAACGCGTGGGCCTGACCGGCGGCGTCGTAGACGATCGGGAACGGTTCGCCCCAATACCGCTGGCGGGCGAAGAGCCAATCGCGCAGCTTGTACTGGATGGTGCCGGCGCCGGCGCCGCGCTCCTCGAGCCACGCGATGATCGCGGCCTTGGCCTCGTCGACGCGCAAACCGTCGAGGAAACCGGAATTGACCAGCGGCCCATCGCCGACGAACGGCTCGGTGGCCACCCCCTGCTCGGATCCGATGACCTCCAGGATGGGCAGGCCGAAGACGGTGGCGAACTCATAGTCACGACCGTCGTGAGCGGGCACCGCCATGATCGCCCCGGTGCCGTAGCCCATCAGCACGTAGTCGGCGATGAACACCGGGATCTCGCGCCCGTCCACGGGATTGGTGGCGTAGGTGCCGGTGAAGACGCCGGTCTTCTCCTTGTTCTCCTGCCGCTCGAGATCCGATTTGGCGGCGATCGCGGTGCGGTAGGCCGCGATGGCGGCGGTCGGGGTGTCGGCACCGCCACCGGTCCATCGGGGATCGGTGCCGTCGGGCCAGGCGTCGGCGGTCAGCTCGTCGACGAGCGGATGCTCGGGTGAGAGCACCATGTAGGTGGCGCCGAACAGCGTGTCGGGGCGGGTGGTGAAGACCTCGATCGTCGTGCCGCCGGCGGCAAAGCGGACCTGCGCGCCCCGGGAACGCCCGATCCAGTTGCGCTGCATGGTCTTGACCTTCTCCGGCCAATCCAGGTCCTCGAGGTCGTCGAGGAGGCGGTCGGAATAGGCGGTGATGCGCATCATCCACTGCCGCAAGTGCTTACGGAACACCGGGAAGTTGCCGCGGTCGCTGCGACCGTCGGCGGTGACCTCCTCGTTGGCGAGCACGGTACCCAGCCCGGGACACCAGTTGACCAGCGAATCACTTTGATAGACCAGACGATAGGAGTCGACGACCTCGTTGCGCTCGGCCGGCGACAGATCGGCCCACACACGCCCGTCGAACTTGTCGTGACCATCGAGAGTGCGTGCACCCGAATCGAATTCGGCGATCAGCTCGGAGACCGGCCGCGCCCTGCGCTGCTCGGCGTCGTAGAAGGCGTTGTAGATCTGCAGAAAGATCCACTGCGTCCAGCGATAGAAGTCCACGTCGGTGGTGGCCACGCGTCGTCGTTCGTCATGACCGAGCCCGAGCCGGCGGATCTGACCGAGGTAGCGCTCGATGTTGGCCTCGGTGGTGGTACGCGGATGGGTACCGGTCTGCACCGCGTACTGCTCGGCGGGCAGGCCGAAGGAGTCGAAGCCCATCGTGTGCAGGACGTTGCGGCCGATCATCCGCTGATACCGCGCGAACACGTCGCTGGCGATGAACCCCAAGGGATGTCCGACGTGCAGACCCGCACCCGAGGGATACGGGAACATGTCCTGGACGAAGACCTTCTCGGGCGAGTCGGGAGCGCCGCCACCGAAGGCGCTGAGATCACCGGCCAGCGGCCCTACCGGGTTCGGCGCCTCGAAGGCGTGCCGGTCGGACCAGTTCCGCTGCCAGCGCTGCTCGATCTGTCCCGCGAGTTCGGCCGTGTAGCGATGGGTGCCCTGGGCCGGTGGGGTCGAGGTATCCGCTGAAGTCACCCCACCAGCGTAAATGGTGGCCCGAGGCACACTGCAGCGGCACTCGCCCCATTCGCGCGCGGAGTCCGCGGGCGAGTTTCGCCCCTGCCTGCCGCAGCTCGTATGGTGGTCGGGTGAGCGTTCTGTCCGTCGTCGTCGCCATCTGCGTGTTCGTCCTGGCCCTCGTGTGGGTCGCGGTCGGGGTCGCCGGTCTGCGCGGCACGCTGCGACGCAACCGCTGGCTCGGCGTTCGCGCACCGGAGACGCTGGTCTCCGACGAGGCCTTCGCGCTGGCCAACAAGGTGGCCGCCCCCGGCACCCTCGGCGCCGCGGTGATCCTGATCGCCGGCGGCCTGCTGACGCTCGGTGTCGGCGGCACGTGGTCGTTCCTGTTCGCCGTCGCCGCCCTGCTCGCCGCGCTGGTGGTGGTCGGCGTGGTCAGTGGTTACGGGGTGCGCGCGGCGCGCTGGGCGGTCGACCCCGACGACGACTCGGGTTGCTCATGCTGTTCTGCCGATGCCGGCTCCCATGACCACACCGCCCCCGCGACGGATGCGGCGAAAACCGACGCGCAGGGCCCGGCCGACGAGTGTGGCGAATCGAGCTGCGCATCATGCACCTTGCGTGGTGTGTGCGCGGCCGAACCGGCAGCCGACACCGCCCAGCGCTGAGCGACCGCATGCGCTCCCTGCTGAGCCGTTCGCCGATCGACGGGTTCATCCTGGCGATCCTCACAGCGGTCGTCGCCGCGGCCTTCCTGCCGGCCCGTGGCCAATTCGCCGACGTCCTCGACTGGGTCGTCGTGGTCGCCATCGGCTTCCTGTTCTTCCTCTACGGCGCCCGACTACACCCCCGGCAGGCACTCGAGGGGCTGACGCACTGGCGCCTGCACCTGATCATCCTGGCCTTCACCTTCGTGGTGTTCCCCCTCATCGGGCTCGCGCTGCAACCGCTGCTGCGGCCGGTGATCGGCGACGACCTCACATCGGGGTTGCTGTATCTGTGCCTGGTGCCGTCGACGGTGCAGTCCTCGATCGCGTTCACCTCGATGGCCCGGGGCAATGTCGCGGGCGCGATCGTGAGTGCGTCGGCGTCGAACCTACTCGGCGTCGTCCTCACCCCGGTGCTGGTCGTGGTGCTCATGTCGAGCACCAACGGTGTGCACATCACCGGCTCGCAGGTCCTGGAGATCCTGCTGGAGATCCTGGTGCCGTTCATCCTCGGCCAGCTGTGCCGGCCACTGGTCACGCCGATCCTGAAGCGATTCGCCGAGCCGACGAAGTACGTGGATCGCGGGTCGATCGTGCTCGTCGTCTACGCCGCGTTCAGCGAGGGTGTGCGCAACGGCATCTGGTCGATCGTCGGGGTGTGGCAGGTGGTGGCGATGGCGGTGGTCGCGATCGTGCTCGTCGCGTTCATGCTGTGGCTGACCGGATGGCTGCCACGACGGCTCGGCTTCCACCGCGAGGACGCCATCGCCATCCAGTTCTGCGGCACCAAGAAGAGCCTCGCGACCGGTCTGCCGATGGCGACGGTGTTGTTCAGCGGGTCGGTGGTTGGCCTGATCGTGTTGCCGCTCATGATTTTTCACCAGATACAGCTGATCATGTGCTCGTGGTTGGCCACCCGCTACGGTCGCGAGGCCGCCGCCCTCGATGCCGCCGAATCCGGGTCGGAACCGGGCTGAGAGCGTCGGGTACGAATACAGCTTCCACCGGAGCGGGCCACCGACCCCGATTCCACGGCGTGTCGCGCCGAATCGGTGGAATCTGTATTCGCCTTCCCCGAGCGGTCGGCTCTCAGCCGATGTCACCGCGATGCCAGCGGTGCACCGCCCAGCTGACGCCGTAGAAGGCCGCGACCACACCCACGAGGGCGATCACGGCGTAGAGCAGGATCGTCGCACCGAGCACCGCCCCGGCGAAATAGCCGGCCAGCAGCACCGCAGACGCCCACGTCAGTGCGCCGATCGCATCAGCGATGCCGAACCGCACGAAACTCATCCGACTGATGCCCGCCATCCGCGGCACAATCGTCCGCACGTACCCGACCCAGCGGCCGGTGCCGACGACGAGCAGGCCGGATCGTTCCAGACGCTGCTGGGCGTTGTCCCAGCGTTGTTCGCCGAATCGGCGCCCGAGCCCCGACTCCTTGAGCCGCTGCCCACCGACCCGGCCCAGCCAATACCCGGTCGCATCCCCGGCGACCGCGCACAACACCACGACGACCACCAGCCAGGCGATGTTGGTGGAGCCGACCGCTGCCGCGACCCCGGCCGCGAGCAGCACCGCCTCGCTCGGCATCACCAGACCGGCGATCAGCAGGGCTGTCTCGAGGTAGACGATGCCCGCCGCGATCAGGTAGACCGCCCAGGAGGGAACCGACTCGATGACCCCGATGAGCCAGTCGGCGAAGGCGTGCACCAGTTCACCGTAACGATGAACCGTCCAGGGGGTTTCTCACAGGGGTGCCGACAAGGGCAGGTTCACGAAGCTGGGGTTACTCGGATCCAGCTCGATGTGCTGGGGTCGGAGCCCGGAATCGTTGAGCAGCGGCCGCAGCGGGAGCCCGCGCGGCAGGTTCATCGCGAACACGTCGATCCGCAGCCGGTGACCCTTGCCGATCAGCGCCTCCGTCGGTAGGAGTCCGATGTCGATGCCCACCGACTTACCCGGCGTCACGGGGTGGCGGGTGTCGAGGGTGAGCGTGTAGAACGGATCGATCACATCCCCGTTGGGCGCGAACTGCGAACGGCTGCGGTCATATTCGCGCAGCGACGCGACCACCTGCCCGGAGCTGATGACCTTGGACGTGCCGTCCGGGGCGACGTCGTTGAGCGTCGCGGTCCAGTAACCGTCCGGGGCGTCGAGCACGGTGTTCAGATGCACGTTGCCGTAGCCGCTGACGCTGCGGGTGGTGGTCATCGGTGCGCTGGTGAAACTCAGCGCGTTGCGTTCGGAGATCCGTGCGTCGTCGGCGCAGTCGGGGAAGATCGCGGTCAGGCCGGCCATCTGCTGTGCCGAGTCGCGCGAACACAGCGTCGCAAGTCCCGGCGCCACCGTCATCCGGGCGCGGGTCGCCGGGACACCGATGCCCAGACTGCCGTCGCCCAGCGCATAAGGGGCCGTGCCCGAGCGCCGATCACCCAGGTAGAGGCGCTGACGGGTCATGCCCGCGCGGGGGAACTGCGAGGCGGTGATCCACCGGTCGCCGACCTGCTTGAGGTTCACCGGGCCGTAACGGTCGATCCCGTTGTCGATTCCCTTGAGCCACTTGTCGAACCACGCCTTCTGCAGCACGTCGAGACGTGGTGGCGTATCCGGCCGGCCCTGCCCACCGCCGATCGTGAGGTGGTAGCCGTCGCCCATGATCAACTGCTTACGTCCGGGCGCGAGGGGGATCTTGTTGTACATCGCGACCTCGGAGTTGGTGAACAGATCGAACCATCCGCCGTAGATGAGCGTCGGGGTGGTGATCGTGTCGGCGTGATCCTGCCAGGCCGTCCGCGGACCGGAATTCGGGCTCAGCAGATCACGCAGCTGGGGCGGGATCGACGCGATGTCCGGGACGGTCAGCGCCTGGATGAGTTGCGGGAAGAAGGTGAACGGGTCCCGCAGGCGGTCGGCCAGCCACGTCCAGTCGAAGGTGCCGTTGAGCATCGACGCGACGTTCGGGACCAGCTTGGTGGAATTGACCAGGGTCAGCCACAGCGGCAGGAACCCGACGCCGAGCGCGCCGCCCGGTGCGACGATGTCACGGATCAGGTCGCCGCCCGGTTCGACCGGGAAGATCGCCTTGAGGGCTTCGGGATGTTTGTTGGCGGCCTGGATCTGGTTGATCGCCGAGTACGAGACGCCGGACATGCCGACCTTGCCGTCGGACCATTTCTGCTTGGCGGCCCAGTCGATGACCTCGACGGAGTCCTGCTGCTCCCGTTGTTGGAAGACGTCCCAATCCCCTTGGGAGAAACCGGTTCCGCGGACGTCGACGACCACCACCGTATAGCCGCTGCGCACGAGATCGAAGTCGACGGAGAAGTTGCGCAGTCCCTGATCGCGGATCAGGTGCGCGACGTCGTTGATACCGTCGATCGGGGTGCCAGACAAGTTGATCGCCGAGGCCACCTGGACGGCCAGCGGCGCCAGCACCGGGTTGGCCAGCGCAGCCGCGGTGATCGCGGAGACGAGTTTGGTGTAGGGCGTCATGGTCACGATGACCGGCGTCTTGGCCGTCGTCGGTATCCGGGCCGCGTTGGCCGGGCGGTAGACGTTGGCGCGCAGGATGGTGCCGTCGCTCATCCGGATCGGGACGTCCCACTGGGTGTTGACGTCGGCGTAGGGCTGCGGGCCGTCGTGCGAGGCGAGCCACCGCTTGGCCGGGGCTCCGCCGTCGGGGCCGGTGGCCGCGTGCGCCGTTCCTGCCGCTCCCAGACTCGGACCGGTCAGCAATGCGACGATCGCGATGACCGCCGCAATGACGACTCCCCGTACCCGAATTTCCCGTACCCGCATCGCCGTCCCCCCGGTGAGATGTGACCGGACGAGAGCCTAGCAAGACCTGTGAGGCGTGTCACCGGTCCTGCGGGATCGCCTGACCGGGTGTCGGCGCTCAGTTCCCGGTGACGTCGACGGGGTGGGTGGCCAACAACGGCAACGGCCATGGTTGGCGGCGCAGCACGTCGGCCCAGATGTCGGTGGTCGACGGGGCGAGGATGTCGCGCGGGAGCGCCGAGGCCAGCATCCAGCTGTCCTGGGCCATCTCCGCGTCGAGCTGACCGATCCCCCAGCCGGCGTATCCGGCGAAGATGCGAAGGCCCTCGAGTACCGGCCCGATCAGCTCGGGATCGGCGTCGAGGTCGATGAGGGCGACGCGGCCACTGACCGGCCGGATCTGTTCGATCCCGGAGATGTCGGCGCCGTGCCGGACAACGCCGAGACACAGGGCCGAATCCTGTTTGACCGGGCCGCCGACGAACAGCGCCCGCGGCTGCGCGGCCAGATCGGTCCACGACGGCATCACGTTGTGGACCGCGGTCTGGCTCACCCGGTTCAGGACCACTCCGAGACTGCCCGCGTCATTGTGCTCGATCACATAGATCACGGTGCGCGCAAAGGTGGGTTCGAGCAGATCGGTGGACGCGAGCAGGAGCGTGCCGGCCCGAATGCTGTTGGCCGACTCGATGTCTCGTGCCGCATCCGCGGCTCCGCCGCCACCGCCGACGCCGCGCTCGGGCCGGTCGGGGGTGAGATCGTCTGCGCTGTCACCGCCGTCCACGACATCCATCATCGCATGAGAAGTCGGCTCGGTCGGTAATGTAGGTACGTGAATTCCGCGGTGACCGAAGGTACGTCCTCGTGGAAGATCTTTACCCATTCGCTGAGCCACTCACCCGGCCTGGGCCGGCTACTCGCGGTGCGGCTGACCAGTCAACTCACCGACGGAGTCTTCCAGGCCGCGCTCATCGGTGGCGTGCTGTTCAATCCCGAACGCCATGCCGATCCGCTCGCCGCGGCGCTCGGTTTCGCGGTGCTGTTGGTGCCCTATTCGGTGATCGGCCCGTTTGCCGGAGCGCTGCTGGACCGGTGGGATCGGCGCAATGTCCTGCTGTGGGCCAACGTCCTGCGCGCCCTGCTGATCGTGATGGTCGCGATCGCGATCAGCACCGGCAGTTCCGACACCCTGGTGCTGATCAGCGCCCTCGCGGTCACCGGGGCCAGCCGGTTCGTGGCGTCGGGGCTGTCCGCGGCGCTGCCGCATGTCGCGCATCGCGAGGTCATCGTCGCGACGAACGCGCTGTTCACCACTCTCGGTGGGGCGATGTTGTCGGTCGGTGCAGGTCTCGCGCTCGGAATGCGCGCCCTCGTCGGCAACGACAATGTCGGTAGCGCGGAGACCACGCTGATCGGTGTGGTGCTTGCGCTCGTCGCCGGCTTGGTCGCACACGGTTTTCCGCCCCGTCAGCTCGGACCCGACCGGCCCGACGACATCGGGCACTCGGCTGCACACGCGGTGGCCGTCGGCTTTCTGCACGGGGCACGGGCGATCGCCCGATGCCGTCCGGCGTCGGCGGCGCTGTCGGCGATCGGGATACACCGGCTGGTTTTCGGTCTGAACACCCTGATGCTGTTCGTCTTCGCCCGGCACGTGCACGGCGGCGGTGACGGACTGAGCCGGATCAGCCTGGTCCTCGGATGTGTGGCGACCGGGGCCTTCGCCGCCGCGGTGACCACACCGATCCTCGTCGACCGCTACGGCAGACGCGCCACGATCATGCTCATGTTGCTGCTCGGCGCGCTGGCCCAGGTGCTGCTGCTGACGTTCACGATCCCCGGCTTCTGCGTGGCCGCCGTCGTGCTCGGATTGGTCGGACAGACCACCAAGTTGTGCGGCGACGTCGCCATGCAGGTGGACATCTCCGACTCCGTGCGCGGACAGGTCTTCTCCGTGCAGGACGCCTTGTTCAACGTCGCCTACGTCATCGCGATGGTGCTCACCGCGGTGATCATCTCCCCGGACGGCCGCTCGGTGCCGCTCGTGCTGATCGGGTGCGCGCTCTATCTCATCGGAGTCGTGGTGGTCCGCGGCCTGCATCCCGCCCGCCACAACTACTCACCGCCGCCCGTCCCCGACGATCACCTGCCGAAACCCGGCTCCCCCTCTGCGTAGGCGGCGTCGGCGGTGCCGTCGCCGTCGGAGTCGACGAGCACCTGGTCGGGGTGGCCCTCGGAGTCGGTGTCGACGTAGAGCCGTCGGATCGCCCCTGCGTCGAGGAGGATCTCGATGTCCGGGGTGCCGTCGCCGTCGAGGTCGTGCGCCTGGACCCGGGTGTCGGTGGGAGCGGGATCCGCAGGGGTGGGGGTGGCCGGGGTGCGAGTGCCGGGGGTGTGCGGCGCGGGCGGCGCCTCCCGTGTCGGGACGGCGACGCCCCAGATCCCGTTTCCCGAGTCGCGATAGTGGTGCTCCACGGTGTCGTCGTCGTCGAGGTCGAGAGCCGCGAGGTCGGCGATGCCGTCGGCGTCGGTGTCGATGAGCAGATCGTCGCGACGACCGTCGCCGTCGAAGTCGAGCGCGATCGCGTCGAGCACACCGTCGGCGTCGGTATCGGTGTCGGCGGGGGTGTGCCAGAGCGTGGGCTCAGAGTCGCCATTGCCGAACACGTACTCCAGGACAGGATCCATGGGGTATTGGACGCACGGGCAGTCGCCACGGTTCCCTCGACGGTCGATGGTCGCGGCGACGACCCACACGGTAGGTTCAACGGCTATGTACGTCAGCGTTCTCGGCGAGCAGTTCCACCGGGCGCGACTGTCGCCGGCGATCACCCATCTCGATTCGGCGTCGGCGGGTCGGTCGTCCAATGCCGTCATCGGGACCATCTCGGCGCACCTGTGGCGTGAGGCCGAGCGTGGGTCCTATGTGGCCGCCGATGACCGCGCCGAAGAATTCGCCAGGGACACAAGGGATCTCGCTTCTCTGATCGGACACACCGCCGAGGAGATCACTTTTCGCGAGAGTGCGCGGGCGGCGTTGCGGGCACTGCTCAACGGGTGGAGCCTGCCGGTCTCGACCACGGTGTGGGTGGCCAAGAACGAGTTCGGGCCCAACCTCGTCGAATTCGAACGTCGCGGCTATGCGGTGCGCCCACTGCCCGACGGCGACCTCAACGGGCACATCGACCTCGATGCGCTCGAGAACATGCTGCAGTTCGAGCAGCCCGACTTCATCCACATCTGCCACATCGGGTCGATGTCGGGGGTGGTGCAGCCGGTGGCGCGGATCGTCGAGATCGCCCATGCGGCACAGGTGCCCGTCGTCGTCGACATGGCGCAGTCGGTGGGCCATGTCCCCACCGTCACCGGCGCCGACATCGTCTACGGCACCAGCCGCAAGTGGCTGACCGGGCCCCGCGGCGTCGGCTTTCTCGCGGTGCGCCGGGACTCGTTGCGGACCGTCGAGATCGAGAGTTCGGAGGCGTTCCTCGCGGGCCGGTTGGGGCTCGGTGTCGCGGTCGCCGAACTGCAGCAGATCGGCCAGCAGCGAGTCTTCCGCGAGCTCGCGGCGATCGGCCGCGCGACCCGCGAACGCCTCGACGGGATCGGCAGCTGGGTGGTGTGCGAACCCGTCGACGAGCCGTCGGCGCTGGTCACTCTCGCCCCGCCGCCGGGCTGGCAGGACTCCGACCTCCAGGCCGCTCGCGATCGGTTGTTCGACGAGCTCGGCATCCTGGTCACCGCCGCCGAATCGTGGCGGGCACCGCTGGCCGGGGACCAAGGGGTGCTGCGGATCAGCCCTCACCTCGATGTGCGCCGCGAGGACCTCGACCGGCTCGCCGACGCCCTGCGGACGATGGGGTACTGACGCAGTTCCGGTACGAACCTCGCCCGACTACGCGGTGCCCGTCCCGCCCTGTTCGGCCCACCACTGACGGAGTGCCTCCTCCGCCTCGTCGCGGGACAGTGGCCCGCGGTCGAGGCGCAACTCCTTCAGATATCGCCACGCCTCCCCGACCAGCGGTCCCGGCGGCAGACCCAACAACTCCATGATCGCGTTGCCGTCGAGGTCGGGCCGGACACGGGCGAGATCCTCGGCGGCGCGCAGTTCGTCGATGCGGCGTTCGAGGTCGTCGTAGTTCTGTTGCAGGCGCCGGGCCCGCCGCTTGTTGCGGGTGGTGCAGTCGGCGCGCACGAGTTTGTGCAGACGGTCCAGCAGCGGCCCGGCGTCGGTGATGTAGCGGCGGACCGCGGAATCGGTCCAGGCGCCGTCGCCGTATCCGTGAAAGCGCAGATGCAGGAAGACCAGCGTCGCAACGTCTTCGACGACGGCCTTCGGATACTTCAACGCGCGCATACGTTTTCGGACCATCTTGGCGCCGACCACCTCGTGATGGTGAAAGCTCACGCCGCCGCCCGGTTCGTGGCGTCGGGTGGCCGGTTTGCCGATGTCGTGCAGCAGCGCCGCCCAGCGCAGGACGAGATCGGGATCGCCGTCCTCGAGATCGATGGCCTGCCGCAGGACGGTCAGCGAGTGTTGATAGACGTCTTTGTGTTGATGGTGCTCGTCGATGGTCAGACGCATCCCCGGCACCTCGGGCAGAACGCGCTCGGCCAGTCCGGTGTCGACCATCAGCTCGATGGCCTCGATGGGGTGTGCACCGGTGATCATCTTGTCGAGTTCGACTCGGACACGTTCGGGGGTGATGCGATCGATCTGTTCGGCCATGTCGGTGATCGCGGCGGAGACACGGGGTGCGACGCCGAAACCGAGCTGGGAGACGAAGCGCACCGCACGCAGCATGCGCAGCGGGTCGTCGCCGAAGGACTCCTGCGGGGTCGCGGGGGTGTCGATGATCCCGGCAAGGGCGGCCGACAATCCGTCGAGGGGGTCGTGGAATTCCTCGGCGCCCCCGCGGCCGATGCGCACGGCCATCGCATTGATCGTGAAGTCGCGGCGAACGAGGTCGTCATCGATGGACTCGCCGAAGGTGACCTCGGGGTTGCGGCCGACGCCGTCGTACTTCTCGGCGCGGTAGGTGGTGATCTCGAGGATCAGGTCCTTGCGGCGCGCGCTGATCGTGCCGAACTCGATACCGGTGTCCCAGATGGTGTCGGCCCAGTCGGACAACAGTTCCTGGACTTTCTCGGGTCGGGCGTCGGTGGTGAAGTCGAGGTCGGTGCCCAGGCGGCCGAGGACGGCGTCGCGGACCGAGCCGCCGACGAGATACAGCTCGTGGCCGGCGTCGGCGAACAGCACGCCGAGCGGTTCGGTGATGTCGGAGAGCGCGCGCAGCGACACCGCCGCCGCGGCGAGGAGCCGGGTGCGGCGCTCGGCGGTGGTGGTGGGGTGGGGCTGCTCTGTCACGGCACGACAGCCTACCGGCGCCGGGAGCGAAGCGAGCGGGCCGTATGCAGCTGTGTGCGCTGCTGCCAGCACCATGTGGGCAAACGGCCGGTGACCAGCAGCTAGCATCGAAGGCGTGCCCACCGACCCGTCAACCGACCCCACAGACGTCTCCGACGACGTCAGCACGGGTGGGCGCCAGGCCGCAGAGGCCGGGTCGGGTGATGCGCGTGGTGTCGCTGGGCAGGGTCGTCGACGCGGTCGTCGGGGCCGGCGGAGGCGCCGGGGCACCCCGGAGTCGCGGTCTGACGCGGAGTTCCATCCTCGGCCGGAAACGCCTCCGACCAGCGCCGAACATCCGACGCCACGCCCGAAACGGCCTTCTCCGGCAGATCTGGCCGATCGTACCGGCGGCACCAGAAACGGCACCACCGGCAGTCCGAACAAGAACGGGTCGAGTAAGAACGGCGCAGAGACGAACGGGACAGCCAAGCCCGGCCCGGTGAACGGGTCTGCGGCTCCGGTGAACGGGACCGGGGTGAACGCAACCGGCGTCAACGGGGCAGCAGGACACGGGGCACCAGCACACGAGGCACCAGCACACGAGGCAGCAGCACACAGGCCCAAGCCCGGCGGAACCCGCCATCCGTCACCGGCGTCCGTGGCCGCCGCCACACCGACCGGCAAGGGCACGCGGGTGAGCGCGCCCAAGCCGTCGGATATGGCCGTGATGTCGGCCAAGATCACCAAAACCGGCCTCACCCAGGACGCGGCGGCGACGCCTGCGCCGACTCGGCGCAGGCGCGGCAACCGTCGTCCGGAACGCGCGGAGCGTCTGCGCACGGTGCGGGAGACGTCGGCGGGTGGGTTGGTGATCTCCGATCTCGACCTGCCGGTCGAGGAATTGTCGGCGGCCCTGATCGGCCGCGTCGACCGCCGAGGGCGCATGATGTGGTCGTTGCCGAAGGGCCACATCGAGACCGGGGAGACCGCCGAGCAGACCGCGGTCCGCGAGGTGGCCGAGGAGACCGGCATCCAGGGTCTGGTGGTCGCGCCGCTGGGCAAGATCGACTACTGGTTTGTCAGCGAGGGCCGTCGCATCCACAAGACCGTGCATCACTATCTGCTGCGCAGTGTCGGCGGTGAGCTCTCCGATGAAGACTATGAGGTCAGCGAGGTGGCGTGGGTGCCGTTGCACGAGCTACCCCGCCGACTGACGTACTCTGACGAGCGACGACTGGCCCGTATGGCCCGCGGTGTCATCGCCGACCTGGCCGCCGACCCCCAGCGGTTGGCCCAGTCCGAGGCCGAGAGCAGTCGCACAGAACCCAACGCCTATGAGAGAGCCGCAGCCGCCCGCAACCAGCGCCGAAACGAGCCGCCGCCTGCGGCGCCCTCGCGTCGGCGCCGGAGGCGTCCCCGCCGCCCCGCGGCCGGTGATGGCTGACCCCTCGTCGGGGCGCGCACGGTGGGCTCGGTTCCTCACGGTCGTCGCGGTGGCGGTGCTGATGGTGTTGTCGGCGGCCCCGGCCGCGGTGTTGTCTGCGGCCCCGGCCGCTGCGGCACCCGGCGACGCCGCCACCGCCCAGCCGGATCGGTTTGCGCAGATCGTCATCGACTCGATGACGCCATCGATGGTCACCAGCAGTTCGGGTCCCACGGTGGCGATCTCCGGGCATGTGATCAACACCAGCAGCCGGACGCTGCGTGATCTCGGTATCCGGCTCGAACGCGGCGACGCGCTGGCCGGTGCCTCCCAATTGAGGTCGGCGCTGGCCGGTGAGCACCCACCGATCGCCGCCGCCACCGACTTCAGCGATCTGTCCTCGGACACCCTGGCGCCGGGTGCGCAGGCGAGCTTCTCGTTGACGGTGCCGTTGTCGGGCGCGGGTGGTCTGCAGATCTCGCAACGCGGCGTCTATCCGCTGCAGCTCAACGTCAATGGCCTCCCCGACTACGGTGGCGTCGCCCAGGTGGCCGGATCGCGCACGCTGCTGCCGGTGCTGTCATTGCCGCCGGACCGCAGCCGGGCGGCCGCCTACACCGATCCGGGCAGCGGCGACGCGTCGTCGACGACACCCGGTCTCGGTGCCGACGGTTCGGTGTCCGCCGACACCTCCAGTCCGTCGCGATTCACCCTGTTGTGGCCGATTGCCGCACCCCCGCAACTCGCTCCGGGCGCCCTCGGCGGCAACACCGAACCGGTGCGGCTGATCAGCGAGGACATGGCCCGCTCACTGTCGCCGGGCGGTCGGTTGGATTCGGTGCTCGCCCCGCTGCGGGCGATCGCCGACGCCGCGCCGCCGTCGGCGCCCGACCCGAATGCGCCGTCGTCGGTGGCCCCCGCACCGGGTGCACAGTCCGGTCAGACCTCGGACCTCGCGCGGAGCATGTGCCTGGCCGTCGACCCCAATCTGCTCGTCACGGTGCGCGCGATGTCGCTGGGCTACGTGGTGTCCTCCGATCCGTCCGACCCGACGTCGTCGACGGTGCCGGGCACCGGTCAGGACGCGGCGACCACCTGGCTCAACGAGCTGCACGACGTCGCCTCGCGACTGTGCGTCGTGGCTCTGCCGTTTGCCGGGGCGGACCTCTCTGCACTCGCCGAGATCGACAATTCCGGCCTGACCGCGACCGCCCTGGACTCCCCCGCCGACATCGTCGACTCCATTCTCGGCGTCAAAAGCGTTCGCGGACTGACCATTCCGGCCCTCGGCGCGATCAACCAGGCGGGCGCGCGGCTGCTCGAGGACACCAATCACACCACCGTGCTGACCTCCGCGGGCAATCTGTCGACCGAGCAGCCGCAGAGCAGCGGCGCCTATCGCGTCGGACCGCTGGCCGCACAGTCCTACGACGAGCCGGTCACGGCCGCACTCGCGGCGCTCGGGACCAACCCGACGACACCGGCGATCACACCTGCCGACCAGATGGTCGACCTCTCCGCGGAGTCGCCGCTGAGCAGACGTCAGGCCGGCATCGGCGCGCTGGCGTTCGCCGCGGTGGACACACCCGACGATGAGCGCGCGGACTCGGGACAGGGCTCCGCCGGGCAGACCTCGGCAGCGCAGCTGCCGACCACCGGCCGCTCGCAGGTGGTTCTTCCGTCGCTGTACTGGTCGCCGAGCACCGACGACGCCAACGCGCTCATCTCCACCGCCGAGGTGCTGTTGGGGTCCCGGGTCGCCACCCCCACCCCGCTGACCAGCGTCGTCGACTCGGCGGACGCGGCGCGCGCCGACGCCCGGCTGGCCCCGTTGCCCGGTGTGGGACCGGTGGCGTCGGTCTCGGTGCCCCTGCCGGAGCAGACGGCGACCGCGATGCGTGAGCAGGCCGACCTCAGCTACCAGCTGCAGGGCTCGCTGGTGAGTTCGGCCGACGTGGAGACCACGCCGGAGCGATACCTCGCGCCACTGCGCGAGGACATGCTGCGCTCGCTGACCGTGCCCGCCCGGGCCGGCGCTGCGACGCGCACCCGTCTGGCCGACACCCGTGCGCAGACGATCCGTGCGGTCACCTCGACGCTGGATCGCATGCGGGCCGCGGTGACGATCCTCGACCCGGGCGGTCGCTACACCCTCGCCTCCGAACGCAGCCCACTGCTACTGGTGGTGCGCAACGATCTGGCGTTGCCCATTCGGGTGGACATCAGGACCAGCGCGCCCCATGACCTCGACATCGGCGACGTCGGGACGATCGAGATCCCGGCACGCGGCACGCGCCAGTTGCAGCTGCCGACGCGGGCCGAGACCTCCGAGGCGATCACCGTCACCATCTCGATCGCGACGGTCACCGGCTTGCCGATGGGCTCCGACATCCGACTCTCGGTGCATTCCAACGCCTACGGCAAGGCGTTGTTCATCATCACGATCATCGCGGGTGCCGCCCTGGTGCTGCTGACGGCACGGCGACTCTGGCACCGTTTCCGCGGCGAACCCGACCCGGCCGACGCCGACCGTCCCGAGCCCGACGAGCAGGAGCGATTGCTCGCCGCGGCAACCTATCAGCAACGACGACGTACGCTGCACATCGAAGAAGTTCATTCGGGTGAGTGGTCGGACGACGCGGGGTACTCGTGGCCACCGGATCCCGAGCGGGCCGACGATGCCGGGTCGGTGCGGACCTCGCCGGGTGGTGACGGGTCCGAAGACCCGGGTTACCGGCACACCGACCCCGGATCCACCGACGGGCCGACGCCCGGTCCGGAACCCGACGAGCCGGAACCGGCGGAGAATCCGACGACACCGGCAGAACACAGCAGTACCCCACCGAGATGACCGACGAGGCAGGCGAATGAGCGAGCGAGGACCGGGCGAACCACCGCGTCGCGCCGCACCCCGTCGCATTCCCCCTACTCCGGCTCCGGAACGGCAGATCCCCGACCGCCGGAACCCGCCCCGCCGGACTCAGTCCCGTCCGGCCGACGGACCGGCCCGTCAGGGTCCCCACCGGTCGGGACCGCCGCCGCTGGCCGGCCCGCTCGCCGACGCCCCGCCGCTGTCGGGCGCAGCCGGCACCCCCGAGACCCGACGCATGGGCGCGGGCCGCGCCGCACCCGGCGGCACCGGACCCCGGCCCGGCGTCACCCCGCCGCCCGCGCGGGCCCCGCGTCACACCCCGACATCCACCCCGACCCCGACGCTCGACCGCAACCCCCGGTCCGACGAAACCCGAGCGGAGGACGCCCCGTCGTCCGACGAGTCCGGCACCGGACTGGCACGCGACTCCGATTCGAGCATCCTGCGGACCAGCGGGTCCATCGCGATCGCCACCCTGGCCAGCCGCATCACCGGATTCGTCCGGACCGTGCTCATCCTGGCCCTGCTCGGCGCGTCGGTGGCGTCGGCCTTCCAGGCTGCCGACGTCCTGCCGAACATGATCGCCGAGATCCTGCTCGGCGCGGTCCTCACCGCCATCGTCATCCCGCTGCTGGCCCGCGCCGAAGCCGAGGACCCCGACGGCGGTGCGTCGTTCATCAACAAGATCTTCACGCTGACCGTCGTCGTGCTGGGTATCGGCACCATCGCCGCGATCGCCGCGGCACCCCTGCTGACCAGCCTCAACATCGACAACGCGGAACTGCGCCCGCTGGCAACCGGGCTAGCCTACTTCCTGCTCATCGAGATCCTCTTCTACGGGCTGACCGCACTGTTCACCGCGATCCTGAATCTGCGCGGCTACTTCAAGCCCGGAGCGTGGGCGCCGGTCCTCAACAACGTCGTCCAGATCAGCGCACTCATCGCGTATTGGCTGATGCCCGGCCAATTGACGCTCAACCCGTTCCGGATGAGCGATCCGCAGTTGCTCGTCCTCGGTATCGGCTGCGCGATGGGCGTGGTGTTGCAGGCGCTGGTGCTGTTGCCGTATCTGCGTCGTGCCGGTATCCGGCTCCGCATCGAGTGGGGGCTCGACGCGCGTCTGCGCAAGTTCGGCAACATGGCGCTGGCGATCGTCTCCTACGTGGCGATCCTGCAGGTCGGTCTCATCGTCACCTATCGCATCGCGTCGGCGGCCACCGAGACCGGCATCAGCGTCTACGTCACGCACTGGCAGCTGTTGCAGCTGCCCTACGGTGTGCTCGGCGTGACGATTCTGACCGCGATCATGCCGCGGCTCTCGCGCAATGCCGCCGGCGACGACACCAAGGCCGTCGTCGACGACATGTCGCTGGCCACCCGGCTCACCATGGTCGCGTTGGTGCCCGTCGTCGCCTACATGACCTTCTTCGGCCCGGCCATCGGCGTCGCGGTGTTCAACTTCGGCCGGTTCGACGCGCACGTGGCCACGCAGCTGGGTTCGACGCTCGCCTGGGGTGCGTTCACCCTGATCCCCTATGCGATGACGCTGGTGCAGTTGCGGGTGTTCTACGCCCGCGAGGATGCGTGGACGCCGACCTTCATGGTTCTGGGTATCACCGTCGTCAAGATCGCCGCCTCCTATCTCGGCCCGGTGCTGTTCTCCGACCCGGACCTCGTGGTGCGCTGGTTGGCCCTGTCGAACGGTCTCGGCTATCTCGTCGGCGCGATCGTCGGCCACTATCTGTTGCGCAGCCGATTGCGCGCCGATGCCCGCGATCCGCGTGATGCCCGGCTGACCAACGTCGCCCGCACGACGGTGGTGACGCTCGCGATCTCCGTCGGCAGCGCCTTCGCGGTGTGGTTGATCGCCGAGATCTCGGGCCTGCATCTGGCGACACAGCACGGCAAGATCGGGTCGATCGCCTACCTTCTGCTCACCGCGATCGTGGTGCTCGGCGTGATCTATGCGGGCCTGGCGGCGGCCGGTCTTCCCGACGTGGTCTCCGTCCTGATGTCGGTGCGACGCGTGGCCGGTCGCTTCATCCCCGCACTTGCGCCGAACGGCGAACCGCAACAACAACCATCGGCAACGATCACGGTTCAGTTTCCGCGGGTCACCAGCGACGAGTCGCTACCGTACTCTGGTCAGGTACAGGTCGTTCGACGGTTCGATCGCGGTTCCGCGACGTGGCAGTCGTATGCGGTGCACACCGGTGGCGCCGCGGGCGGCGCCGGTGTGGCGCCGTGGACCCCGCCCCAACGACCCCCGGACATGCGCTATCGGAGGAGAGGAGTTCGCCGCGTGAACGAGAGCGGAATCGACGCCACACCGGAATCCCCGATCAGTCCGGCCGAACGCGGCGTCACCCCGACTTCCGATACTGCCACACCTCCGGAAAGACCAGTCGCACAGACGAATTCGGCCAGTGGCTCGGGCGGCGGTCAGCCGGCCGACGCGATGCCGGCCACCCCCGTCGATCCCGACCGTGCCGAGCCCATCCGCCCCGCGCGACGTCGCGGACCCCGTCTCGTGCCGGGCGCTGCGGTCGCCGGCGGCCGGTACCGCCTGCTCGAACATCACGGCGGCACACGGGGTCTGCAGTTCTGGAAGGCCCAGGACATCAACCTCGACCGCGAGGTCGGACTGACCTTCGTCGACGCCGAACAGCTCGCACCCCCACCGGACAAGGGAGCGCCGAGCAAATCCGGCGACACCGGACCGCAGGCCGTGCTCACCCGCACGTTGCGTCTCGGCCAGATCAGCTCGTCGGGCGTCGCCCGCGTGCTCGACGTGGTCCGCGGCTCATCGGGCGGCATCGTTGTGGCCGAATGGGTTCAGGGTTCCTCGCTGACGGAGGTCGCCGCCACGCATCCGTCACCGATCGGTGCCGCACGTGCGGTCCGCGCGCTGGCCGCCGCGGCCGAGGCCGCACATCGCTCCGGCGGCGCCCTGTCCATCGACCATCCGGATCGCATCCGCATCTCCGCCGAGGGCAATGCGGTACTCGCCTTCCCCGGCACCCTCGCCGGCGACGATGCCACCTCCGACGTCCGCGGACTCGGAGCGGTGCTCTACGCACTACTGCTGCAACGGTGGCCGCTCGACGGCGCCACCGGTTCCGAGCTGGTGACCACCGTCAACACGACCACCCCGGTCGGCGGACTGGCGATCGCCTCGCCCGCCGCCGACGGCGAGGGCCCCATAGAACCGCGCGAGGTCGACCCGGAGATCCCGTTCGAGATCTCCGCCGTCGCCGCCCGCGCGTTGTCGGGGAGTCGTGGAATCCGCACTGCGGCAACGGTTCAGCACGTTCTGGATCAGGCCACCGTCGTCGACCTCAAGACGGACATGATCCCCGCGCTCGGTGACTCCGACGAGCCGCCGGTGTCGATCGGCCCGTCAGGTCGGATCGGTTCCGACGAGCCCGCGCGCAGCAACCGGACCGTCGCACTGCTCGTCGGCGCGGCCCTGCTCGTGCTGTTCGTGGTGATCGCCCTGGTGGTGTGGCTGACCGGTGTGTTCGGCGGCGGTGACGAGCAGACCGACATCAACAAGTTCCTGTCGTCGACCACGTCGGCGCCTGCACCGGCACCTGGCGCCGCTGCACCCGCGGGCGGACCGATCGCGCTGCGCTCGGCCACCCTCGTCGACTATTCCGGGCAGTCCGGTGACAATCCCGACCTCGCCCGCAACGTGATCACCGGAGCCGGATCCGGTTGGCGCAGTGACACTTACCGCACCGCCGACTTCGGCAGCCTCAAGCAGGGGCTCGGCCTGATGCTGGATCTCGGATCGCCACAGACGGTCGAGTCCGTCTCGATCACCACCACCACACCGGGATTCGCGGTATCGCTGCGCGGTGCGCAGAGCGCCGACGCCACCCTGGCCCAGACAACCCAGCTGGCACAGGGCACCGTGGATCAGCCCGACACCACACTGTCGATCGCCAGTCCCACACAGTCGCGGTATCTACTGGTGTGGGTCACCTCCCTGCCCGGCGCGGGGGGCAGCTATCAGGTGCAGATCTCCAAGATCAGCGCGACGAGCTGACCGCGCCGCTCGCCGAGGGGGCGTCCCCGGTCGTGGGGCTCCACCCGGGTGGTCCGAAGATGTAGCCGAGCTTGGCACGCCAGCCCGCGGCCGCCCGCACATCACGGGCGATGGAGACGTACTCGTGCGTCTGCAGTGTCCAGATGTTGTAGGTGCCAACAGGTTTGGTCAGCCCATAATGTGGCCGATGCGCCTCGGCACGAAACGATCCGAACATCCGGTCCCACAGGATGAACACCCCGGCATAGTTGCGGTCGAGGTACTCCGGGTCGCTGCCGTGATGCACCCGATGGTGTGACGGGGTGTTGAAGACGAATTCGACGGGCCGCCACATGCGATCGACGTGTTCGGTGTGAATCCAGAACTGGTACACCAGATTCACGCCGTAGCAGGCGAACACCACCGCAGGCGGGATGCCCAGGAACGGCAGCGGTAGCCACATCACCAGCGCCGCACTGATATTCCACTTCTGCCGCAACGCGGTAGCGAAGTTGAAGTACTCGCTCGAGTGATGGGCCTGATGAGTCGCCCACACCAACCGGACCCGGTGGGAGATGCGGTGATTCCAGTAGTAGAGGACGTCGACGGCGACGAATCCGATCACCCACGTGTACCAGGAGCCGATCGGTAGCTGCCACGGCGCGATGTAGACGAAGATCGCCGTGTAGACCAGCAGCCCCGCGATCTTCCACACCGCGCTCGTGGCTATCGACACCAGTCCCATCGAGATGCTGGCCCGCGCGTCACGCTTCTCGTAGGCACCGACCGGTGACCGGCGCTCGACGGCAGGACCGGTGTCCTCGGCATCGGTGGCCCGGTCCTCGAGCTTCCAGGCCGCGAACCATTCCAGTACCAGCAGCGCCACGAAGAACGGGATCGCGAGCACCGTCGGCTCGTGCATCGGGTCGGGAAGTAGGTCGAGCACGGCGTTGTTCTCCGGTGATCGTCGAGTTATCTGACACAGTCTCGTGTCAGATCTGTGTGTGACACGATAGCGTGTCAGATGACGGGTTGTCCACGGTGCCGTCGGATCGCACACGCCGAAAGGGGAGAGCATTGCCATCCCGGGAGCAGCGCTCTTCCATTGAGCCCGAGTCCGCTGAGCCCGAGTCCGCGGAGCCCGAGTCCGGGGAGGGGCGCCGGTACGGGGGCGCAGAGGCCGACGAGCGACGCGCCCGCCGGCGACGAGCCTTCATCGACGCCGGTTTGCAGCTGTTCGGGGAACTCGGCTACCCCGTGGTGACCGTCAAACGTCTCTGCGACGAGGCCGGTCTGACCCAGCGCTACTTCTACGAGTCGTTCGCCGACCGTCCCGCATTGCTGATCGCCGTGTACGAGCACTGCGTCGAGGTCACCCGAACCGCGACCGTGGGTGCCGCCGCGGAATATCTCCTCGACCCGGCAGGCGTCGCGCCCGACGCCGTGCGCGCAGCGGCCCGTGACACCCTCGGGGCGTTCCTCGCAACGTTGACAGGTGATCCGCGACGCGCACGCGTGATGCTCGTCGAGGTCGTCGGAGTGGATCCGACGGTGGAGTCGACTCGCCTACGAGCCATCCACAACTGGGCGAGTCTCATTCTCGCGCTGGCGATGGGGGAGCGCGAGGTGTCGCCGGCACAACACCTCGCCGCGGTCGGACTCGTCGGCGCGGTCACGCAATTGCTCGTCGATTGGTATTTCACGAATGTCGCGCCCGATCCCGTGGATATCGGCGCTGAACCCACCGACCTCGACGTCGTGCTCGACGTCTGTGTCGATATGTTCGGTGCCACCTACGATCAGCTCATGCGCTGAGAAGGTTCGGCGTCATCTTTTCCTTTCGCTCGCCGGACCGTCGGCGCTGAATTTCGTCGCACGGTCGGCCATGATGGGGTGATGGCACACACCGAACTCGACGACCGGGTTGTCGCATTTCTCACCGAGGGCACGCGTACCGGAAAGGTGGCATTCGTCTCCACGTCCGGACGAGCGCTCGTCGCGCCCATCTGGTTCATCGTGGATGACGGTGTCCTCGTGTTCAATACCGGGGCAGACACCGCAAAAGGGCGTGCGCTCAGCCGTGATCGGCGACTCACAATACTTGTCGACGACGAGCGTCCGCCCTTCTCGTTCGTTCAGGTCCAGGGCACCGCGGAGATCGGTGAGGATCCCGCCGATCTCCTCGATACCGCAACACGTATCGCTGCCCGATATATGGGGCCGGATCTCGCCGACACGTACGGCAGGCGTAACGCGGTACCCGGCGAGCTCGTCGTCCGCCTCACGCCCACCAAGGTGAATGCGGTATTCGACATCGCCGACTGATCGCGGGACCGAATCTCTCGCCGGCGATTCGGTAGGGCACCACATAGTCGCCGATTTTCTTGCCCTGCGCGGGAAATACGATGGGGCTCGTTTCGCTGAGAGCGTTCCAGAGTTGTCGAAAAT
This sequence comes from Gordonia sp. N1V, assembly GCF_029269935.1. Lineage (NCBI taxonomy): Bacteria > Bacillati > Actinomycetota > Actinomycetes > Mycobacteriales > Gordoniaceae > Gordonia > Gordonia sp. N1V. The sequence continues at coordinate 42,979 of NZ_JARJDD010000023.1, read as the reverse complement.
TGTTGCACTGCAAGCTCATTGAAATACCGGGGATAATTTCGCGGATATCCGCGCCACCGGGCCGAGACGCCCGATTGACGCTGCTGCCGGCGTCGGGCGAGGGTTGCCGTCCGACGCCGTCGGCGTCCCTGCACGTGGCCAGTGCACACATATGCGACGTCTGGCCCGCGGCGTGCGTTATTCTCGTGGCGTGGCTAAAAGACAAGTTGTGTCGTTCATAGATGACCTCGACGGCCGTGAACTCGATATCGACGATGCTCACACCATTTCGTGGTCGTGGTCGGGCGTCGATTACCAGATCGATGTGTCGTCGGCGAATCTCGACAAGATCGAGAACGGTCGGGTTCCGGTCGCCAAACTACTCGAGGTGTCGACCCGGGTCGGTGGCCGTAAGCAGTCGACCGCGCCGAAGGTCAGTACCCCCGCGGCGAGCTCGGAATCGTCGTCGAGTTCAGCACGTCCGTCCACCAAGGTGATTCGCGAGTGGGCGCAGGAAGCGGGTTACGAGGTGCCGCTGCGTGGCCGACTCCCGAAGGAAATCCTCGAGGCTTACGACGCGGCAAACTGACCTGCACCCCAAATCCCACGATTATCGAACTGACCCGGTACCTGATTCGCGACGTCGACCGACGTCGGGGTACCGGGTCTTTTCCTATGGTGGATACCCGTCACGCCTGTAATGCGCGGCCGTATCGCCGGGTGATCGCATCCTGGAGCGCGGCGGCCACAGGTCGGCCGAGCCTGGTCATGAGGGTGGCCGGCCTCGAAAAGGCGTTGATCGACAACTGAACCGACTCGTCGGACATCAGACGCAGTTCGAATCGTTCCTCACCCATTTCCGGGTGCCCGGGCAGCGTCCCGTAGGTGAACCCGGCCATGTCCTCATCGGACTCCACCGCGACGATAGCCACGGGTGCCCGCACAGCATTCACCCTCCCGATCCGTAGGCCCAATATCGCCACCGCATCGTCGGTGATGGTGGGATGCGACGCGGCGACCGCGATATTCGCGCGCAGTTGGATCTGCCAGGACAGCATGGCCTCACGCGCCACTTCGAAATGATCACGGCCGCTGCCCAGTTGCGTCCGCAGGCGGACGTGTCGATAGCCGGTGGGTGTCACTCCGGTCGTCTCGCCGACCTCCGAATAGGTGAATTCTTCGGCGCGCAGCCGTCGTACTTCGACATCGTCGAGGAGGCGCAGCCGGGCGCGGGACACCTCCTGACTGTAGCCCCAAACGGTGTGAAAGCGCTGGCGCACAGCGATTTCCGGGAGCGTGCGGCGTGTGTGTCGTGGACGCCGCATGGCCGCTCCGGGACCGGACTCGGCGTGGTGATCTTGCTCACGTCTATGCAAATGAAGTAGTGAAGCCCGACTATCTGATATTAAATCTCCGTCGGAGTGCGCGACCGGGCAACGGGCTTGATCCGCGCTCTGGGGGGAGCACACCATGCGGACTTTCTTTCTCTACCGTCACATCGACGTATCCGGGGTGACCGGCACCGGTGTGGTCGCCGAGGGCGTCGAATTCACCGACGGAAGTGTGGCGATCCACTGGGTGGCCGGCGAACACCGCTCGACCGCGGTGTGGGGCGGGATCGCCGATGTCGAGGCGGTTCATGGTCATGACGGTGCGTCAACGATCCAATGGACAACGCCGGCCGGGTAGCGATCTCGAGTGCGTCTCCGCGCAGGTTCGGCTGCGCCGCAGGCACTTCCGTCGGTTGTGCAGCAGGTGAATCAAGTCGATGACATCGACATTCGATGACACCGCCTGCGGTGCGGCACTCGGTCGCGGGGCCCGAGGAACCTCGATTGATCCAGGTCTCCCCACCGTCGGTGCGGTTGTCCACAAGCACCGCACCACGACTATCCCGGCACACCCGCGCCCACTACGCTCGATCCCATGTCCGGGGGGACCCACTCGCCACAGGGCGACACACGCAGCGACGAGCAACTGCTCGCCGCGCACACCCATGGCGATCCCACCGCCTTCACCACACTCATCACCCGACACCACACCTACCTGTGGAATGTCGCCCTGCGCACCACCCGAGACCCCGACGATGCCGCCGACGCCCTGCAGGAGGCACTGTTGTCGGCTCACCGCACCGCAGGCTCTTTTCGCGCCGAGGCACGTGTATCGAGCTGGTTGCATCGCATCGTGGTCAACGCTTCGCTGGATCGACTGCGGCGCAACGCGGCTCGCCGCACTGTGCCGCTACCGGAGTTCGACACCGCGATTCTCACCGATCACACCGACGACTATCAGCGCGTCGACCTGACCGAGACGATCTCTCGAGCGCTCGACGAATTGCCGTCCGGTCAGCGGGCGGCGGTCCTCGCACTCGACGTCGAGGGTTACTCCATCTCGGAGGCGGCGCAGTTGCTCGGCGTGCCCGAGGGCACGATCAAGAGTCGGAGTTCGCGCGGACGGCTGCGCCTGGCCAAACTGCTCGGTCATCTCCGTCACGAGTCACTGCAGGACGAGTCGGAGTGAGGCCGGGCGTGAACTTTGTCTCGAACGCCATGGAACCCCTGGAGGTCCTGCTGCGTCCAACTATTCGTGGGTCCCATCACGACCGGGTTCCCACCGGGTACAGCGACACGACACGAGGGGAGCGCGGATGACCGACGATGACCTGCGCTCTGCAGGATCACCGCGCTTTCCGGATCCACCGTATTCCGTGGATCTGCTGACCGATCTCGATGCCGGCGTACTCGAACCCGATGTCGCCGCGCACATCCGTTCCCGACTTGCCGACGACTCCGGAGCTCGGGAGGTTCTCGCGGCATTGGAGGGTCTGCGCGTCGATCTGCGCGATCTTCCGGTGCCCGAGCAGCCCGTTCCCGAGTGGGTCGACGCGCGCACACAGCAAACGCTCGCCCGAATCGCCGCCGAGGTCGGCAGCGGAAGTGACGTCACACCGCTCGCGCGCCGACGGCCGCTGCGCTCGGCCCCGCAGGCGGTGGCTCTGCTCTCGGTGGCCGCAGCCGTCCTCGTTGCCGTCATCGTGGGTGTCGTCCTGGTCAGCCATTCGGCCCGTACCGGCGCTCCGTCGAACCAGGCCGATGGCACCCCCGCGAGTTCGTCCGTTGTGCCCACCGTCGCCGCACCGGGTGCCGCAGCAGCGCTGTCGGTGCTCGGCCGGACCGACGGTGCACCATTCGCCTCCACAGCCGCATTACGCCGGTGCACCGCTGCAAACGGTGTCGCTGCCGAGACACCGGTGCTGGGGTCGGGACCGGTAATGGTCAACGGTGTCCGCCAGGTGGTGATCCTGCTCGCCACCGGGACGGCCGGGCGGTTCCTGGCGCTCGTGGTCGGCCCCGAGTGTGATTCCCGCAATCCGGCCACGATCTCCCGCACGATCATCGGGGGATGATCCCGCCGAGAACGCCCGGGTATATCGTTCGTCAACCATGCAGCCGAATCGTCCGATCGCGCGTCGTGGGGCCGACGCGTCGGGGAACATGTCCGCATACCCTTGTGTTGAATGCCAGGTACGTGCGGCTCACCGGGCCGGCGCGTCGATGACACGGAGGACGAATTGACCCAGTCAGACAACCAGCAGATCCACGAGCTGATCATCGTCGGATCCGGGCCTGCCGGTTACACCGCGGCGGTGTATGCGGCTCGCGCCGAACTCGCCCCGCTCGTCTTCGAGGGAACTCAGTTCGGCGGCGCTCTGATGACGACCACAGAGGTGGAGAACTTCCCGGGGTTCCAGAACGGCATCCAGGGTCCGGCACTGATGGACGAGATGCGCGAGCAGGCGATCCGCTTCGGCGCCGACCTCCGCATGGAGGACGTCGATGAGCTCCGGCTCGACGGCGACATCAAGGAGGTCGTGGCTTCCGGTGAGACCCACCGCGCCCGCGCGGTCATCCTCGCGATGGGTGCCGCTGCGCGGTACCTCGGTATCGACGGTGAGCAAGAGTTGCTCGGCCGCGGCGTCTCGGCCTGCGCGACCTGCGACGGCTTCTTCTTCAAGGACCAGGACATCGCGGTCATCGGCGGCGGTGACTCGGCAATGGAAGAGGCCACGTTCCTCACCAAGTTCGCGCGTTCGGTAACCCTGATCCACCGCCGGGAGGAGTTCCGGGCCTCGCGCATCATGCTCGATCGCGCCCGCAACAACGACAAGATCCGGTTCGTCACCAACGCGGCGGTCAAGTCCGTCATCGGTGACGGGTCGGTCACGGGTCTCGAACTGATCGACACCCGCAGTGGCGACACCCAGACAGTGGACGTGACCGGCATGTTCGTCGCCATCGGCCACGACCCGCGTAGCGAACTCGTCCGCGGCCAGGTCGACCTCGATTCCGACGGATACGTCCAGGTCCAGGGCCGGACCACCTATACATCGCTGCCCGGTGTCTTCGCCGCGGGCGATCTCGTCGACCACACCTATCGGCAGGCCATCACCGCGGCGGGCAGCGGATGCGCTGCGGCGATCGACGCCGAGCGGTGGTTGGCCGAACAGGGCGACATCGACCCCACCCCGGTCGAGGCCGACGTGCTGGTCGTCGACGCACACAGCTGACCCGGCCGCACCGGCCACCCGAGCCCGAGCCTCATCAACCCCAGACTCATCACAGGAGGACATCACCATGGGAGCAAATACCGTCGCCGTCACCGACGCCACGTTCAAGGACGCCGTACTCGGCTCCGACAAGCCGGTGCTCGTCGACTTCTGGGCCACCTGGTGCGGACCGTGCCGCATGGTGGCACCGGTTCTCGAGGAGATCGCCGACGCACACAGCGACAAGCTGACCGTCGCGAAACTCGACGTCGACGCGAACCCGGCGACGGCGCGTGATTTCCAGATCATGTCGATCCCGACGTTGATCCTGTTCGAGAACGGACAGCCCACCAAGACCATCGTCGGCGCCAAGGGCAAAGCCGCATTGTTGCGCGAGCTCGATTCGGTGGTCGGCACCAACGCCTGACATCGTTGGAGATGGCATAACGACAGGCACGGTCACCGACGTTCGGGCTGGTGACGGTGCCTGTCGCTACATTGTGACCTGATCCGGTTTGGCCCACATCGGTCGAACTGAAAGAATGCTCGTGGTTCTGCCGAGTGCGTTTCCGTGAGTACCGGCGTCGAATCGCGATCCGCACGGACACTGATTGTTCGTCGCGACCAAGGAGTCTGAAGATGCCACAATTCCGACTGGGTGATCAGGGCTCGGCAGTCGCCGAAATCCGTTCGATCCTCGCCGGACAGGGTCTTCTCAGCACAACTCGCGGACGACACGCCGCCGACGCCGACACGCCGGGTGACACTTTCGACGCCGACACCGACCAGGCGGTGCGGGCCTTCCAGCAGCGGCGCGGCCTCATCGTCGACGGAATCGTCGGACCCGCGACCTACCGCGCGCTGCGCGAGGCCTCCTATCAACTCGGCGCACGTGTGCTCGCGTTCCGCTTCTCGGCGCCGATGGTCGGCGACGACGTCGCACAGCTGCAGAACCGCCTACAGAACCTCGGCTACTACACCGCGCTGGTCGACGGTGTCTTCGGCGAGACAACCCACAACGCTGTCTGTCTCTATCAGAGCGAATACGGGCTCTTCGCCGACGGAATCTGCGGGCCCGCCACCCTGCGTTCTCTCGAACGCCTTGGTACCCGGGTGACCGGTGGGTCGCCTCTCGCCATCCGCGAAGAAGAGCACGTCCGTCGTTCGGGTCCCCGATTGTCCGGCAAGCGCATCGTGATCGATCCGGGATCCGGTGGGCTGCATGACCTTTCGACCGGTGATCTCGCCGACACGGAAAGTCGCCTACTGTGGGATCTCGCTGCCCGCCTCGAAGGCCGGATGGCGGCCGCCGGCATGGAGACCTTTTTGTCACATGACGGCAGGGGACGGCCCACCGATGAGGAGCGCGCCCGGGTCGCGAACATGATCGACGCCGATGTCATGATCTCCCTCCGCGTCGGGCATTACCCGAACTCGGCCGCGAACGGCGTGGCGGCCTTCTACTTCGGTAACAGCCACGGATCGTTCTCCACAATCGGCCGCAACCTGGCCGGCTTCGTCCAACGCGAGGTCGCCGCACGGACCCCGTTGACGGACTGCCGCACTCACGAACGCACGTGGGAGCTGTTGCGGCTCACCAGGATGCCGGTCATCATTCTCGACGTCGGCTACATCACCAACCCCGACGACGCTCGGGTCCTCGAGGACGCCGACTACCGCAACGTCATTGCGGAGGCGATCCTCGTCGCGGTCAAGCGACTGTATCTGCTAGGCGACGACGATCGACCCACGGGGACCTACACCTTTGCCGATCTTCTTGCCGCCGAAGAGATCTCCTGATCCGACGCGGTAAATCACCGCGCCACTTAGCTTTTCGTAGCAGTCTAGAGTCGGCGTCCTACCGGGGCGAAGGTTCGTTCCCGTCCCGTCATGTCGATCGCCGCCATCACGACCAGTTTCTCCAGAGCTCCCTCGACCTCCGACTTCCACCCCAGACCTTCATCGAGCTCCAACCGCAGCCGGGGGAAGCGGGCGTGAGATGCAACGACATCGAATCCCGATGCTTTCAGGAAGGCGGCGTCGAGTAGACATCGAGTGCACAGATCGGGCTGCGGGTTGTCGAGGATTTCACGCGCGACGCTGACGATCTCCTCATCCGACCATTCACTGATGTCGCGCATTCCCGGAGTCGCATCAGGCGTCGGGTTCCGGCGGGCCGTGCCGGATCCAGCACCGTCCGGTCCGCCGCCACGAACCAATCCGAATGCCTCGACCGCGCGAACACCGCGACGCATGAGGTCGACGAGCACCGCATCGAGTAGGGGAGTGGCCACCTCCTCATAACCGGGCTCCACCTGGATGGAGGTGAGGAGAATGGCGTCGGCGCTGACCGGCGACGTCGGGAACAACCGAGATCGTGGGACACGGCCGGGCGGTGCATAGAAGGCTGTGCCGACGATGACTCCGGTCGCCGGATCGGTGGCGAGCTGACCGCACGCACCCCACTCCAAGAGCACCGAGGAGATCCAGGCTTCCTTGTCGAACTCGCTCTCGAACGGAGCGCGGGCCACGCCACGACCGACGATCTCGCCGCGACCTACCACCTCGGTATGCCCCGCGGACTCGGGTTGATCCAGCGGGCCGGCCATGCTGGGGTCGACCTCCCAGAAGACACACCGACGCGCATGCGGAGGTAGTGACTCGAACGACTCGAGAGTCAGCCGCGAGACCACCGGTTCCATGTCAGCTCATCCGTCCCATCGCCACATTGCCGTCGGAAGCCGCAGTCACACCGAAACCGATTGTGCTGTAACGATATTCGATGTTCATCGTTCCGCGTTCACGTTGTTGCGTCACAGTGACGTTACTCCCGAGGGTGGTTGGTCGTGGAAAATCGTCGGCGAAATCACTTACCCGGATCGATCACTCCAACGATTCGCTGGAGGTCGTCCACCGAACCGAACTCGACGACGATCTTGCCTTTTCGCTTACCCAAACTGACCGTGACGCGAGTGTCCAGACGATCCGACAGGCGTTCGGCAAGGTCTTGGAGGCCGGGCATCTGCATCGGTTTGCGCTTGGAGGTCGGCGAGGGGGCCGTCGATCCGCCGTCACGGTTCTCGAGAGTGACCGCTTCTTCGGTCGCACGGACCGACAGTCCCTCGGCGACGATGCGCGCCGCCAACGCCTCCTGAGCATCACTTCCGGTCTCGAGAGACAACAGCGCGCGCGCATGTCCGGCGGACAGGACCCCGGCCGCGACACGTCGCTGGACCGGAATGGGTAGCTTCAGCAGCCTGATCATGTTGGTGATCACCGGGCGCGAGCGACCGAGTCGGGCGGCCAACTCCTCATGTGTCACGTCGAACTCTTCGAGGAGTTGTTGATACGCGGCCGCCTCTTCGAGCGGATTCAGCTGCGCGCGGTGAATGTTCTCCAGGAGTGCGTCGCGGAGCATGTCACCGTCGGGCGTCTCCCGAACGATCGCCGGGATCGCATCGAGGCCGGCCTCTTGACTGGCTCGCCACCGACGTTCGCCCATGACGATCTGGAACTCGACACCGTCGGCGGTGGGAGCGGGCAACTTGCGAACCACGATCGGCTGCATGAGACCGAACTCGCGGATCGAATGAATCAACTCGTTCAGCGCATCCTCGTCGAAGACGGTCCGCGGCTGATGCGGGTTCGGCTGAATGAGCTTCGGTGGGATCTCCCGGTACACCGCGCCGACCTCATCGGGTGTGCCGATCGGAGCCGGGGGAGTGGATGCACCTGGCGCGCCGGCACCGTTGGCTGTGGCCGCAGCGGTCTTCTGGCTCGGTGCGCCTGCCGATGACGCTGCCGAACCCCCACCGTTTCCGGTGCCGATCACGACGTCGGCTGCGGCAGCTCCGAGCTTCGGAGCGGTCGGGTCCTCGTCGGTGGGACCGGTCGGGATCAATGCCGCCAAACCGCGGCCGAGTCCACCACGTCGGTGTGCGGTCTCTTTCTGACTCACTGGATTCCTCTCGGGCAAGGCGGGCTGACACTCTCGGGTGACATTCGGTATCAGGCGGTATCAGGCGGTATCAGGGCACGGGCGCCGTGTCGGCGCGCATAGCGAGTTCTCGGGCAGCGTCGAGGTAACTCATTGATCCACGTGAACCCGGGTCGTATTCGATGATCGTCATCCCGTATCCGGGTGCCTCGGAGACCTTGACGCTTCGAGGGATGATCGTGGACAAGACTTTCTCGCCGAAGTGTCGGCGGACTTCCTCGGCCACCTGGTCGGCAAGCTTTGTGCGTCCGTCGTACATGGTGAGGAGGATCGTGGACACGTGGAGCTCTTTGTTGAGATGTGCCTGGACCAACTCGATGTTGCGGAGCAACTGCCCGACACCTTCAAGCGCGTAGTACTCACATTGGATGGGGATGAGCACCTCGCGCGCCGCGACCATCGCGTTGACGGTCAGCAGACCGAGTGACGGCGGGCAGTCGATGAAGACATAGTCGAAGCCGAACTCCGCCATCGCCTCGTCGTTCAACGCATTCCGAAGGCGGTTTTCACGTGCGACGAGAGAAACCAACTCGATCTCGGCACCGGCAAGGTCAAGCGTTGCGGGGACACAGTAGAGGTTCTCGTTGCTCGGACTCTGTTTGATCGCCTCGCGGACCCCGACTTCTCCGAGGAGCAGTTCGTACACCGAGGCAATGTCGGGCGCACGATGATCGATTCCGAGCGCGGTACTGGCGTTGCCCTGAGGATCGAGATCGACGACAAGGACACGGAGGCCGTGGACAGCCAGTCCCGCTGCAAGGTTGACGGCTGTCGTCGTCTTGCCGACGCCACCCTTCTGGTTGGCAACCGTCAGGACGCGGGTCTCCCGCGGGCGGGGTAGTCGCCCAGCCGCACCGGGTGTCAGCACCTGGCTGGCTCGGGCGGCCGCGGCGGCGATAGGTGTGTCGTCCAACGATGCCTCCAAGGCCGTCGAAGTAGTGGGAGAGATGATGCGAGGGTCCGAGGCGCTCTTGCTTGGGGAGACGGTTTCACGTGAAACGTTGCGATCTTGCTGGACCACGCGGGGACTCCTTCGACCGACCAATGGGGTGTCATCACCAGAGATCTCCGAGCCACTTGATGACGCTCTTCTATTCTGCGCCCTGCGACCGATCCGCACCAATTACCTCCCTGACCCACGAGAGTCCGATCGGCTACGCCGATCAACCCGCTTCTTCTTGGATGACTGCGACCCGCTGACACGATCATTTCGGACGCCCACAACAACCGTAGTCGGCGGTTCGATCGCGCCGACACCACACTGTTGTACCTCGAGATCAATCAGCCCTCGGCGCGATGCAGCCATGCGGTCCCGCTCGATCTCGTCGGACGCTGTCGATCCCTTGATCGCCACCAGCCGCCCGCCGGGTCGAATCAGTGGAGCAGACCACGAAGCCAAACGGTCCAGTGGCGCGACCGCACGCGACGTCACCACATCGGCGAGCCCTACCTCAGCTCGCACGGCTCGCTCCTCGGCGCGACCTCTGACGACCGTGACGTCCAGCCCGAGAGATGCGACGACCTCTTCCAGGAATGTTGTTCGTCGTAGGAGGGGCTCTACGAGCGTGATGCGGAGATCGGGTCGTGCCAAGGCCAGTGGGATGCCCGGCAAGCCGGCGCCGCTACCAATGTCGATGACGTACTCCCCGTCGGCGATGACCTCACCGAGTACCCCACAATTGACGATATGGCGATCCCATAGGCGCGGTACTTCCCGCGGCCCGATGAGGCCACGCGTAATGCCATCGGTCGCGAGCATCTCGCGATACCGCATCGCCAGTTCCAGCCGCTCCTCGAACACCGCATGGGCCGATGGGGGAGGGGAGGAGTCCGCACCGTCGTCGTGCACGGCACTGCCGCTCTCATGTTTCACGTGAAACGCGATCCTTCCGTTTGTCTTCCCCACGCAACATGTTCCACGTGAAACATGGACCTCGCCGCGGAGAACATCACAGCATCAGGAATTACAGATGTGTAATTAGCAGTGCCAGAAATGACGAAGTCCCGGCGCTAAACCGGGACTTCGTCACTACCGACCTCATGGTCGACTTCATGGCACCGAGCATGCCGCGTGCAGCGGCTGATCGTCAGTCGACCTTGATGACGACGACCTTACGCTTGGGTTCAACGCCCTCACTCTCGCTGATGACGCCATCCACAGCCGCGACGGCGTCATGCACAATCTTCCGCTCGAACGGGGTCATCGGATCCAGCGCTTCACGGCCGCCACTGTCGCGGACTCGCTCGGCCACCTCGGTGCCGAGACGCGCCAGCCGATCGCGGCGGTCGGCACGCCACCGTGCGATGTCGAGCATGAGCCGGCTACGGTCGCCGGTCACCTGCTGGACCGCGAGACGCGTCAGCTCCTGCAGCGCGTCGAGAACCTCACCCTTGCGGCCGACGAGCTTCGCGAGATCGTCGCCACCGTCGATGCTCACCACCGCGCGGTCCCCGTCGACGTCGAGATCGATGTCGCCGTCGAAGTCCAACACGTCCAGGAGCTGCTCGAGATAATCGCCGGCGATCTCGCCCTCTTCGAAGAGACGGTCGCCGTCGTCCTCAGCACCGTCGTCCTCAGCACCGTCGTCCTCAGCACCGGTCTCTTCCGACTCGGCGACCTCAGGTTCCGCAACTCCGGACTCGTTGACGTCCGACTCGGTCACAGGAGATTCAGTCTCAGAAGACTCGGTCACTTCGGGTTCCGTCACATCTGATTCGCCGTGCGTCGCGGTCTCAGCTGTCATCTCGGTTCCACCTTCTTACTCGTACTTGCGATGTCTGGCGCGGTCGCCGGTATGACCCGGCCCGCGATGGGGGAGTACTACAAACGGTTCAGCGCCGGCCGCCCTTGCGGCCGCCTCGCTTTCCGCCCTTCTTCGACCCCTGATTCTTCGGCCTGGCTCCCGACCCTCCGGAAGTCTGCGCCGCAGGTTTCTGTCCCGGCTTCGGCTTGGCGGGTGCGGACCCATTCCCGTTCCCCGTGGAACCGGACGACCCAGAACCAGACGCCCCAGAACCGGACGCGCCTGCCGCCTCGGACTCAGTCGCGGCCGCGGATGTCGAGGCGTCAGCTTTCGAGTCCTCAGGTTTCGAGCCACTCGCCTTCGCACTGCCGGCCCCACCGATCCCGAGGGCCTTGGTGAGTCGATCCATCAGCGATGCGTTCTTGGTGCTCTCCGCCGAGTTGTCGGAAGCCTCTTCCGCACCGTCGGCTTTCTCGAGGTCCACACCGTTCTCCGACCCCTGGCCGTCACCGAGTTTCTTGGTGCGGTCCGGTTTGACCCCGGGTTTGGGAGCGTTGGCCTTCAACTTCTCTTGCTTGGCCAGTCGGGCCTCTTCTTCTTCCCTGGCGATACGACCGAAGACGAGGTGCTGCTGCCCGTAGGTCCAGACGTTGTTGCTCATCCAGTACAGGAGGATCGCGACGGGGAAGAATGCGCCGGTGACCAAGATGCCGAGCGGGAAGATGTACAGCGCGAGCATGTTCATCATCCGGGTTTGCGGATTCTCGAGCGCGGCCTCGGGCTGACGTGCGACCGACGCCCGGGAGTTCATGTGGGTCGCGATGGACGCGATGATCATCATCGGGATGACCACGATGGCGATGTCGACTCGCGTGAAGTCAATCGGCTGCCCCGGCTGGACGAACGCCGCCCACTCGGTCTTCGGCTCGGAGATGAACGACGACAGCGGCACCCCGAACAGGCGAGCGTCGAGGAAGTTCTGCACCTGGTCGACGTTGAAGATGTAGTTGCCGACCGACCGTGTTTCCTCGGGCGACATGCCGAGCTGACCCATTCCGTGCGCGGTGCGGTTGAACGACCGCAGCACATGGAACAGGCCGATGAACACGGGGACCTGCAGCAGCATCGGGAGGCAGCCGAGCAGGGGATTGAACCCGTGCTCCTTTTGCAGCTTCTGCATCTCCTCGGTCATCTTGACCCGATCCTTGGCATACTTCTTGCGGATCGCCTGCAGCTGTGGGTTGATCTCCTGCATCTTCTTCGTGGTGCGGATCTGCTTCACGAAGGGCTTGTAGAGAATCGCACGCAGGGTGAACACGAGGAACACCACCGACAGTGCCCAGGCGACGCCGTTACCGCCGGGAGAGTCCGGCGTGATGAAGTCGAACAGCCAGTGCCAGAACCACATGATCGCGGATACCGGCCAATAGATGAAGTTCAGCACGGGTCAGCTATCCCTCACTTCCATAGATGCGCGTACGCCGTCGTCGGCGATGCGATACGACGTTTCCGCCGCGTCCGATTGAGAAAGGTCGTCCGATTGAGAAAGGTCTCCGTGAGCGACGTCGCTCTGCGCGCCATCACGCCGCGTCACCTGCGAGGGCACCGGCGGATGGCGGAATCCTCGATCGGGGACAGGGTCATAGCCGGGCTTGTGCCACGGTCCGCACTTGAGCAGCCGGATCACCGCCAGCGCACCGCCGTGGAAGAACCCGTGTCGGGTCAACGCCTCGACCGCATATGCCGAGCAGGTCGGCTCGAACCGACATGTCGGCAGTCGCAGGGGCGACACCCAGGTGCGATACAGCTCGATGACAAAGATCAGCGCGCGCCGCGGGAACAGATGGATCCATCGCATGACCCGCGTTGACCGCGAGTCCTCGATGGCGGTGGGCGTGCAGCAGTGGGGGAGGGGCTCGACATCGGTCATGCCGACACCCCGGCGCCGGCCACGTCGACCCCTGCGGAACGCGCTGCAAGCTGGCGAACACGCTTACGTCCCATCACTTCTCGCAGCTGATCGGCCAGTTCGTCACTGGAGCGATGTGCGGCGCCCGGGAGGGCGCGGACGACGACGAAGGTCTCGGTGGCCGGAACCCGCCCGCGGACATCGCGGAAGGCGGCGCGCAGCCGACGGGCCACTCGATGCCGAACCACTGCGGGGCCGACGGACTTGCTGACGATCAGCCCCAGCCAGGGCCCGCCGGACATCGCCACCTGGGTACGACGTCCCGACGGGTCCGGCCAGACCGACGGCACCACGGCGACGCTGACCACAAGATCACGCGTCGAGGTCCGCACACCGCGTTTCAGCGTGCGGGAGAAGTCGGATCCACGAGAGATCCCATGTTGGGCCGACATCATCGAACAACACGAAGCCGGCCGGACTTGTGGTCACGACCGGCAGCGCAAGTCGAGATCAGGCCGTGAGCTTCGCGCGGCCCTTGCTGCGACGGCTGTTGACGATGGCACGACCCGCACGGGTGCGCATACGCAGCCGGAAGCCGTGCACGCGTGCGCGACGACGATTGTTGGGCTGGAAAGTCCGCTTTCCCTTGGCCACGGTGACTCCTTGTGCTCGGTGACATGGGCACGCCGATGGCTCGCGTTCCCACATCCTGTGGTGGTCTCTGCTTATCCTGACGCGGTGCCGGACTAGTGCCGGGGTGGTGGCGCCCCCCGCACCGACGCCGAGTGCTCGACGACGCTGCTGATGACGTGATCCACCGCAAATCCGCAACCTGGATGACCAGTCGAGAGTACGGGAGTGAACCCGGCCAAATCAAACGAGCACCGATCGTGCAGGCCAGCCCGACGCGTTCCCCCGATCGGAGGATCGACCGCTCGTTTCCTTTGTCGGCGCCCGATCAGGTCTGTTACGGTTTCGCCAGGCACGTCCCATTGACGCCAGTCACATCCCACTGACGCCAGTCACGTCCCACTGACGGTATGCGGTGACCACGACCCGCAGCGCCGATCTTCCATCTCCTTTTATTCACAGATGTGGATAAGTGTGTGGACAAGTCCGCCCGACCCCGCCAAGGTGGTATCCGTCCACCCCCGACCGACCCCCGCCGATGCTGGTAGTTTCGTCGGAGGCGGAAGCCGGTAGGGCACGCCGCCGGCCTTCGCAGCAGTGATGAAGAGCAGGCGTCGGTGGTGAGCAGGCGTCGAGCAGGAGGGTCAGTGTGACATCGGATCGCGACTCCTTCGGCGAGGTCTGGAAGCAGGTTGTTGCCGAACTCAACGATGACGCCGCCCATCATGAGCCTCTCAGCCGTCAGCAGAAGGCCTGGCTGTCCCTCGTTCAGCCACTGACGCTGGCCGAGGGATTCGCCCTGCTGGCCGTGCCGACACCACTGGTTCAGGAACAGATCGAACGCAATCTGCGCGACACGATCCGCACCACGTTGAGTCGTCATCTCGGCCAGCCCGTGGACCTCGGGGTGCGGACCGCCACGCCCGCGCCACTCGAGGAGACACCCGACCCGGCAACCACCGATTCGGTCGGCTCCGGTGCCTCCACCAATCCGATTCCCTTGTCTCACACGGCATTCGACGAATCCGGGCCCGGCCGCCCGATCGATCCGTCGGCGCCCGGTCGCCCGTCCCCCGACGGATCGGGACCGTTGGCGGGACAGGGTTTCGCGGGCCGCGAGCACCGAGCACCGTCCGATTCGTTCCCGCACCCGACTCCGACCGGCGCCGGCTACTCCGGCGCAACCGATTCCTCCGGTCCGGGCGCGCCGAACGCGACCCCCGGCGCCGAGTGGTCCTCGTATTTCGCCGAGCGACCCACCACCTCCACCGCCTCCGCATCGGGAACGCCGGTCAGTCTGAACCCGAAGTACACCTTCGACACCTTCGTGATCGGCGCGTCGAATCGATTCGCGCACGCCTCGGCCGTCGCCGTCGCCGAGGCGCCCGCACGCGCCTACAACCCGTTGTTCATCTGGGGCGAGTCGGGGCTGGGCAAGACCCACCTGCTCCATGCCGCGGGCCACTACGCCCAGCGTCTGTTCCCGGGCATGCGGGTCAAGTACGTCTCCACCGAAGAATTCACCAACGACTTCATCAACTCCCTGCGTGACGATCGGCGGGTCGCGTTCAAACGCCGCTACCGAGATGTCGACGTCCTCCTCGTCGACGACATCCAGTTCCTGATCGGCAAGGAAGGTATCCAGGAGGAGTTCTTCCACACCTTCAACACGCTGCACAACACCAGCAAGCAGATCGTCATCTCCTCCGATCGCCCGCCGAAACAGCTTGCGACACTCGAGGATCGGCTCCGCACTCGATTCGAGTGGGGCCTGATCACCGATGTGCAGCCGCCGGACCTGGAGACCCGGATCGCGATCCTTCGGAAGAAGGCCCAGATGGACAACATCGCGGTCCCCGACGATGTGCTCGAGCTCATCGCGTCGAAGATCGAACGCAACATCCGCGAGCTCGAGGGTGCTCTCATCCGGGTCACCGCATTCGCGTCGCTGAACAACACCGAGCTCGACAAATCCCTGGCCGACGTCGTGCTGCAGGCGTTGCTGCCCAACTCCGGCACCATCGAGATCAGCGCCGCCGGCATCCTCGCCATCACCGCCGAGTACTTCGACATCTCCGTCGACGAACTCCGCGGCCCCGGCAAGACCCGAGCGATCGCCCAGGCCCGGCAGATCTCGATGTACCTGTGCCGCGAGCTCACCGACCTCTCCCTGCCCAAGATCGGTGAGACCTTCGACCGCGACCACACCACGGTCATGTACGCCGAACGCAAGATCCGCAAGGAGATGGCCGAGCGGCGCAAGGTCTACGACCACGTGCAGGAACTCACCGCCCGCATCAAGCAGCGCGCCGACCGCTGACCCGGTTGGGCACGGGTCACCGACCCCGCTGGCATCAACTCTCAACTCACACGCGAGCCTTCTGTGGTTCCGACGCGCCGTCCTCACCCACGGATCTCCGAGCTCTCGACGCCGGAAATCCGTGCCCGCCGCCCTGTGGATGGACCTTGGGATCGAGCCCGCAGATATGTGCATCGAAGGTGGACAGGAATCGAACAACACTCGTCATCCACATCAACCGCGCCGCACCTCCACGGCTCATCCCACGACTGTGCACACCCCGATCAGGCACATGGCCTGCTCAAACACCACGATCTCCACAGGATCCACAGCTCCTATGACTATTGTTGATCTCTCTTTCAAGAAATCTCTTTTGAAGAAGGATGTGTGTACACACCCACTCCGGGGTCGGCGTGGAGATCGCCGATTCGCGGCGTGGCGACTTGACCCCAACCGCCCACCCGCACGCGTCGGCGTTCTAGAGTGGGAATTCCCGATTCGCACCGAGCGCGTGCCCACACGCCGCTTGAGCGCATCCATGCCGGCCCGCACACCGACCCCGCACAGCAACCAAGGCAGACGAGAGAAGGGCGCATCCCCAGTTATGAAGTTTCGTGTCGCGCGCGACGAGTTCTCCGATTCGGTTGCCTGGGTCGCCCGAAGCCTGCCGTCCCGTCCGCCGGTGCCGGTGCTCGGCTGCGTCGTTCTCGAGGCTCCTGACGAGACCGGATCCGACGCCAACGCCGGTCTGACGATTTCTGGTTTCGACTACGAGGTCTCCGCGCAGGAATCGATCGCCGCCGAGATCGCCGAACCGGGCAAGGTCCTCGTATCGGGACGCCTGCTCGCCGACATCACGCGGGCGCTGCCCAACAAGCCGGTCGATGTCACGCTCGACGGATCCCGGGTGGCCATCGCCTGTGGCAGCGCGAAGTTCTCGCTGCCGACGATGCCGGTCGAGGATTACCCGCAGCTGCCCGACGTGCCCGCGATCACCGGCTCCATCCCGGCCGACCGGTTCGCCGAGGCCGTGTCGCAGGTGGCAATCGCCGCCGGCCGCGACGACACGCTGCCGATGCTGACCGGTGTGCGCGTCGAGATCGAGGGCAACACCGTCGTCCTCGCCGCCACGGACCGCTTCCGGTTGGCCGTGCGTGAACTCGAGTGGGATCCGGCCCAGCCCGACGTCAGTGGAGCGGTCCTCGTGCCCGCCAAGACTTTGTCGGAGAGCGCGAAGACGGCAGGCGCCGAGGGCACCGGGGCTGTTCGACTCGCGTTCGGATCCGGCGATGCCATCGGCTCGGAAGGCATCCTTGGCATTCTCGGCGAGTCGAAGCAGACCACGACGCGCCTGCTCGACGCCGAGTTCCCCAAGTTCCGTCAGCTGCTGCCGGCCGCTCACACCGCCGTCGCGACCGTCGAGAGCGCTCCCCTGATCGAGGCGATCAAGCGTGTGGCACTGGTGGCCGAGCGCGGAGCTCAGGTGCGGATGGAATTCACCGAGGGATCGGTGCTACTCACCGCCGGCGGCGACGAGGCGGGCAAGGCCGAGGAAGAGCTTCCCGTCGAGTTCCGTGGTGAGCCGCTGACGATCGCGTTCAACCCCGGCTATCTGCAGGACGGGTTGTCGGCGATCAACGCCAAGTCCGTCGATTTCGGGTTCACCACACCCAGTCGCCCGGCGGTGCTGCGGGTGTCGACCGGAGATGAGCCGGTCGCCGACGAGTCCGGTGCCTTCGTCGCTCCCGACAGCGCCTTCAGCTATCTGCTCATGCCGGTCCGCCTGCCGGGCTGAGCCGGTTCGCCTCTCCGGCGAAGATGTTCCACCCCGAAGACGTTCCTACACAACTGTTTCCACATCAGAAGCGGATCGCCACCACCACCTTCGAGAGGATCGCGATGCAGCTGGGACTTGTCGGTCTGGGGAAGATGGGTGCCAACATGCGCACCCGTATCGTCGGCGCCGGGCATGAGGTGATCGGCTACGACCCGCGTCCCGAGGTCTCCGACGTCAAGACCCTCGCCGATCTGGTCGGCGCACTCGATGCGCCCCGCGTGATCTGGGTGATGGTGCCCTCCGGCGATCCGACGCGCACCACCGTGGCCTCACTGGCCGAGGAGTTGTCGGCCGGTGACATCGTCATCGACGGTGGCAACTCGCGCTACACCGACGACTTCGAGCACGCAAAACTGTTGCAAGCCAAGGGAATCGGATATATCGACTGTGGTGTGTCCGGCGGCGTGTGGGGCTTGGAGAACGGCTACGGTCTGATGGCCGGCGGTGCCGACGCCGATGTCGCACGCGTCATGCCGATCTTCGACGCGCTGCGGCCCGAGGGCGAACGCGCCGACGGCTTCGTGCACGCCGGGCCGGTGGGTGCCGGTCATTACGCGAAGATGGTGCACAACGGTATCGAGTACGGCCTGATGCACGCCTACGGCGAGGGTTACGAGCTGCTCTCGGCCGAACCCCTGATCACCGACGTCGAAGGCACCCTGCGGGCCTGGACCCATGGCACGGTGATCCGCTCGTGGTTGCTCGACCTGCTGGTGCGCGCGCTGCAGGAGGATCCGGGGCTGGCAGAGATCTCGGATTACACCACCGATTCGGGCGAGGGTCGCTGGACCGTCGAGGAGGCCATCCGGCACTCGGTTCCGGCCAACGTCATCTCGGCCGCGCTGTTCGCCCGGTTCGCCTCCCGCCAGGACGGGTCGCCGGCCCTCAAGGCCGTCTCGGCACTGCGAAATCAGTTCGGCGGGCACGCTGTTCGCGACACCACGGGCCGCTCGGTGGGGGAGACCGGCTCGCCGCCGGACACCTCGGCGGGCTAGCCGTGTTCGTCCGTGAACTGCATCTGCGTGACTTTCGCTCGTGGCCGCGGGTGGACGTGGAGTTGGCGTCCGGACCGGTGATCATCACCGGCCGCAACGGTTTCGGCAAGACCAACCTGGTCGAGGCGCTGTTCTATCTGGCCACCTTGCGATCCCACCGGGTCAGCACCGACGCACCGCTGGTGCGTTCGTCGGCGACGTCGGCGCTGGTGACCGCCACCGTCGAGAACGCCGGCCGGGAATTGACCGCGTCCCTGCAGATCAACGCCGAAGGTTCCAACAAGGCGTGGCTCAACACCGCACCCCAGCGCAGGCCGCGCGATCTTCTGGGCGTTCTGCGCGCGGTGTTGTTCGCCCCCGAGGATCTCCTCCTCGTACGAGGCGATCCGGGTGACCGGCGACGCTTCGTCGATGAGCTTGTCGCACAACGTGGTCCACGATTCGCCGCGGCACGCTCAGACTATGACAAGGTGTTGCGACAACGTTCGGCGCTGTTGAAGACGGCCGGTGCGGCCATGCGGCGCGGTGGATCCGACGCCGACTCGGTGATCTCGACACTCGATGTCTGGGACGCCCAACTCGCCGCTCTCGGTGGGCAGGTGACCGCCGCACGGATCGACGTTCTGGGTGACCTCGAACCGCATTTCGCCGGATCGTATGCGGCGATCGCGCCGCACTCGCGACCGGCGACGCTGCGGTATCGGCCCAGTGTCGGCGACGAGATCGTGCCTGTCGCAGGAGAATCCGCCGACCCGGAGGCCATCGAGGCGGCGCTGTTGACCCGGCTCGGCGAGATCCGCGGCAAGGAGATCGAGCGCGGGTTGTCGTTGTTGGGGCCGCACCGTGACGACGTCGATCTCGTTCTCGGTACCGACGTGGCGAAAGGCTTTGCCAGCCACGGGGAATCGTGGTCGCTCGCGCTCGCGCTGCGACTGGGATCGGTGGAACTCGCCAGAGCCGAGGGCGTCGAACCGGTGATCATGCTCGACGACGTGTTCGCCGAACTCGACGCCACGCGACGTCGCAAACTCGCCGAATTCACCGAAGGTGCCGAGCAGCTGATCATCACCGCTGCCGTCGCCGAGGACGTCCCCGAGGGAGTCGGGGGTCGGCGGATCGCGGTGAACATGATCGAAGAGGACGGGGTCCGGCACTCGGTGGTCGCGCCGGCAGCCGAGACGCCAGACCCCGACGGCCCAGACCCCGAGGGCCCAGACCCCGACGGCCCAGAACGCGATGTCGCAGAACCTGAGGTGTCGGAGACGGCCGTGTCGGACCCGCCGGGGAGACTGACGTCATGACCGATCAGCCCGATACGGGACCACCTGACACGGGAGCGCCTGACACGGGATCACCGGCGACCGGCTCCGCGGCGCCGGCCGACGGACTCACCGGCTATGAGCGTGCGCGGCGCGCGTTGGAAGAGGCGAGAGCATCGGCCCGCGCCGCGGGTAAGTCGGTCGGTCAGGGTCGCGCGTCGCCACCGCGGCGGCGGTCCGGCGTGCGCCAGGGTGGTCGTCGGCGGTGGTCGGGCTCCGGTCCGGACGCACGGGATCCGCAGCCCTTCGGGCGCCTCGTCGGTGGACTGGCTCGTGAACGGGGATGGCAACCGCGCATCGCCGAGGGCACCTTGTTCGGCATGTGGGAGCAGATCGTCGGCTCCGACATCTCCGCGCATGCCACACCGACATCGTTGCGCGACAACGTCTTATACGTCCAGGCCGAATCCACGGCCTGGGCGACGCAGCTGCGGTACGTGCAGGCACAGATCCTTGCCAAGATCGCGGCCGCGATCGGCGACGGAATGGTCACGTCACTGAAGATCACCGGACCCAAGGGCCCGTCGTGGCGCAAGGGGGAGCGGCACGTGCGTGGACGCGGACCCCGCGACACGTACGGATGACCCGGTGGAGCCGGTGACTCGGACAAGCCGTCGGAGCGCAGCGTGACGTGCTACTCCACCTCACCGACAGTTTTCCGCGTCACGTCGACTCTGAGCCATATTTCATCCTCAGACCACGACCGGACCGGCAGATGCCGGAAAAAATCGGTCTGTGTGCAAATCAGCGGCACCAGATGTGGGTTTCTGACTGACTGAGGCAGTACAATGAATTGAGAGTTGTCCCGACAGGGGGATCAGCCGCCCGCGATGGCAGCGGTGACAGCGGACGATTTCGTCCGACCACAGCATGTCGTGCGGGCGCTTTTGTGCTGATCATCTCATGACCGTCGGGTCGAAATCGATCAGAACAGGAGCGGACGCACCTCGTGGCCGACAGCAGTGACAAGACCGGTGGTTCGGGATCGAAGAAGCCCCGGAAGAAGCCGTCCGAGTACGGTGCCGAATCGATCAGCATCCTCGAGGGTCTCGAGGCCGTGCGCAAACGACCCGGTATGTACATCGGGTCCACCGGCGAACGTGGCCTTCATCACCTCATCTGGGAGGTGGTCGACAACTCCGTCGACGAGGCGATGGCCGGATTCGCCAGCAAGGTCGACGTCACCCTGCTCGAGGACGGTGGCGTCGAGGTGGTCGACGACGGTCGAGGCATCCCGGTCGGCATGCACGCGACCGGTGTACCCACCGTCGAGGTCGTCCTGACCCAGCTGCACGCCGGCGGCAAGTTCGACTCCGACTCCTATGCGGTCTCCGGTGGTTTGCACGGCGTCGGTATCTCCGTGGTGAACGCGCTGTCGACCAAGGTCGAGGTCGAGATCGACGTCGACGGTTTCCACTGGTCGGAGACCTTCACCGATTCCAAGCCGGACGGCCTGGTCAAGGGGGAGCCCACCCGGAAGACGGGCACCACGGTGCGGTTCTGGCCGGACGCGTCGATTTTCACCGAGACGACCTCGTTCAACGCCGAGACGGTCGCGCGCCGACTGCAGGAGATGGCCTTCCTCAACAAGGGCCTCACCATCACCCTCACCGACCGGCGACCCAAGGCCGTCGAGGCGCCCGGCGACCCGAACGGCGAGGGCGAGGAGGGCACCACCGAGACCGCCGAAGAGATCAAGTCCGACGAGGAAAAAGCCGCTGCCGCAACGAAACCCAAGACGCGGACCTATCACTATCCGGACGGTTTGATCGACTACATCAAGCACCTCAACCGCACCAAGAACCCGATCCACAAGTCCGTTATCGGATTCACCGGCAAGGGCACCGGCCACGAGGTCGAGATCGCGATGCAGTGGAACGCCGGTTATTCCGAGTCGGTGCACACCTTCGCCAACACCATCAACACCCATGAGGGTGGTACGCACGAGGAGGGCTTCCGTGCGGCACTGACGCGCGTGGTGAATTCCTATGCGCGCGAGAAGAAATTGCTCAAGGAGAAGGACGACAACCTCACCGGCGATGACATCCGTGAGGGTCTGGCCGCGGTGATCTCGGTCAAGGTGTCCGATCCACAGTTCGAGGGTCAGACCAAGACCAAGCTCGGCAACACCGAGGTGAAGAGTTTCGTGCTGAAGGCCTCCGGCGAGCACATCGAGCACTGGTTCGAGGCCAATCCGGCCGAGGCCAAGATCATCATAAACAAGGCCGTCGAGTCCGCCCATGCGCGTCAGGCCGCGCGCAAGGCTCGAGAGCTGGTGCGGCGCAAGAGCGCCACCGACATCGGCGGTCTGCCCGGCAAGCTCGCCGACTGCCGCAGCAACGACCCGTCCAAGTGTGAGATCTACCTCGTGGAGGGTGACTCGGCCGGCGGCTCGGCCAAAACCGGGCGGGACTCGATGTATCAGGCGATCCTGCCGTTGCGCGGCAAGATCATCAACGTCGAGAAGGCCCGTATCGACCGCGTCCTCAAGAACGCCGAGGTCCAGTCGATCATCACCGCTTTCGGCACCGGCATCCACGACGAGTTCGACCTGGCCAAGCTGCGCTATCACAAGATCGTGCTGATGGCCGACGCCGACGTCGACGGACAGCACATCTCCACGCTGCTCTTGACCCTGCTGTTCCGGTTCATGCGCCCGCTGATCGAACACGGGCACGTCTATCTCGCCCAGCCGCCGCTCTACAAACTCAAGTGGCAGAAGGGCGCCGAGGCCGAGTACGCCTACACCGACCGTGAGCGTGATGCCATGATCCAGGTCGGCCTCGAGGCCGGCAAGAAGATCAACACCGACGACGGCATCCAGCGCTACAAGGGCCTCGGTGAGATGAACCCCAGCGAGTTGTGGGAGACCACCATGGATCCGGCCACCCGCACACTGCGCCAGGTCACCCTCGACGACGCCGCCGCAGCCGACGAGCTGTTCTCGGTGCTGATGGGTGAAGACGTCGTCGCGCGCCGCAGCTTCATCGCCCGCAACGCGAAAGATGTTCGCTTCCTTGATGTCTGACGTCACGCACCACGCCTGACCGGACACCACATCTGTGAGGACTTTTCATGACTGACACCACGCTCCCGCCCGCCGGCGGGGAAGGCGATCGCGTCGAACCGGTCGATCTCGGCCAGGAGATGCAGAACAGCTACATCGATTACGCGATGAGCGTGATCGTCGGCCGCGCACTACCCGAGGTCCGCGACGGCCTCAAACCCGTGCACCGCCGACTGCTCTACGCCTCCTTCGACGCCGGCTTCCGCCCCGATCGCAGCTATGTGAAATCGGCGAAACCCGTTGCCGAGACCATGGGTAACTACCATCCGCACGGCGACTCGGCGATTTACGACGCGCTGGTACGCCTGGCCCAGCCGTGGTCGATGCGCTACCCGCTGATCGACGGCCAGGGCAACTTCGGGTCCCGCGGCAACGACGGTCCGGCCGCCATGCGCTACACCGAGGCCCGGCTCACCCCGCTGGCCATGGAGATGTTGCGCGACATCGACAAGGACACCGTCGATTTCACGCCCAACTACGACGGCAAGACCAACGAACCGACGGTCTTGCCCGCGCGGATCCCGAACCTACTGATCAACGGTTCCGGCGGTATCGCCGTCGGTATGGCCACCAACATCCCGCCGCACAACCTCACCGAGGTGGCCGAGGCGATCTTCTGGGCGCTGGAGAACCACGAGGCCGACGACGAGACCACCCTCGACGCCTGCATGGAGCGGATCAAGGGCCCGGATTTCCCGACCGCCGGCCTCATCGTCGGTGGTCAGGGCATCAAGGACGCCTACACCACCGGTCGCGGGTCGATCCGCATGCGCGGCGTGACCGCGATCGAGGAGGCCAAGGGCGGCGCCACGCAGATCGTGATCACCGAGCTGCCCTACCAGGTCAACCCGGACAACATGATCCAATCGATCGCCGAGCAGGTCAACGAGGGAAAACTCAAGGGCATCAGCAAGATCGAGGATCACTCCTCCGATCGTGTCGGCCTGCGGATCGTGGTCACCCTGCGTCGTGACGCGGTGGCCAAGGTCGTCCTGAACAACCTGTACAAGCACAGCCAGCTGCAGACCAGCTTCGGTGCCAACATGCTCTCGATCGTGGACGGCGTGCCGCGCACCCTGCGCCTCGATCAGATGATCCGCTACTACGTCGCCCACCAGATCGACGTCATCGTGCGGCGCACCCGCTACCTGTTGCGCAAGGCCGAGGAGCGCGCCCACATCCTGCGCGGTCTGGTGAAAGCCCTTGACGCCCTTGATGAAGTGATCGCGCTGATCCGTGCGTCGGCCAACACCGACGAAGCCCGCACCGGCTTGATGGACCTACTCGAGATCGACGAGATCCAGGCCGATGCCATCCTCGCCATGCAGCTGCGTCGACTGTCGGCGTTGGAGCGGCAGAAGATCATCGACGAGTTGGACGAGATCGAACGCGAGATCGCCGACTACAAGGACATTCTCGACAAGCCCGAGCGTCAGCGTTCGATCGTGCGGGACGAGCTTCGAGAGGTCGTCGAGAAGTTCGGCGACGAGCGACGGACCCAGATCATCGCCGCCGACGGTGACGTCGCCGACGAGGATCTGATCGCCCGCGAGGACGTCGTCGTCACCATCACCGAAACCGGCTACGCCAAGCGCACCAAGACCGACCTGTATCGCAGTCAGCGACGCGGCGGCAAGGGTGTGCAGGGGGCAGGGCTCAAGCAGGACGACATCGTCGCGCACTTCTTCGTCTGCTCGACGCATGACTGGATCCTGTTCTTCACCACCAAGGGTCGCGTCTACCGCGCCAAGGCCTACGAGCTCCCCGAGGCCAACCGCACCGCACGCGGGCAGCACGTCGCGAATCTCCTTGCGTTCCAACCGGAGGAGCGCATCGCCCAGGTCATCCAGATCAAGACCTACACCGACGCACCGTATCTCGTGCTCGCCACCCGCAACGGCCTGGTGAAGAAGTCCAAGCTCGAGGACTTCGACTCCAACCGGTCCGGTGGTATCGCCGCGATCAACCTGCGCGGCGAGGACGAGCTCGTCGGCGCCCAATTGTGCAGTGCCGACGACGATCTGTTGCTCGTCAGCCGCAAGGGACAGTCGATCCGCTTCCACGCCGACGACGAGGCGCTGCGCCCGATGGGCCGGCAGACCTCCGGTGTGCAGGGCATGCGGTTCAACGCCGACGACGAGTTGCTGTCGCTGAATGTCGTGCGCGAGGGGACCTACCTGCTGGTGGCGACCTCCGGCGGTTACGCCAAGCGCACCGGCATGGAGGACTACCCGGTGCAGGGGCGGGGCGGCAAGGGCGTGCTGACCATTCAGCACGACAAGCGCCGTGGCACGTTGATCGGCGCGCTCATCGTCGACGACGACTCCGAGCTCTACGCGATCACCTCCGGGGGCGGTGTCATCCGCACCGCGGCCCGTCAGGTCCGCAAGGCCGGACGCCAGACCAAGGGTGTGCGCCTGATGAACCTCGACGAGGGGACGACGCTGCTGGCCATCGCCCGCAACGCCGACGAGCCGGAACCGGAACCGACCGCCTGATCCGACCGGCATTCCGGACACACGCACGAGCCACGACGCTGTTGCAGCGTCGTGGCTCGTCTTGTGTGACGGCCACAACCGTTAGGGTGGACCCAACGTGCGCAACCGGAGGAAATGACACCAGTGAGCCAACCGAACGACCCGGACAACAAGACCCCGTCCACGCCGTCGACCGCGTCCGGTGGCCCGGCAGCCCAGTCGGGTCCGCCTCGGGGCGGCGGACTGGTTCCTCCGTGGCAGCGCGGCCCGGGCGGAGTGGCCGGACCCGAGGCCACCGGAAGTGCGCAGGCTCCCGTGCCCGACGCGGGGACCACCGAGCAGATCCCCGCCGGGGGTCGTGCCGGCGGGCCCCCTCCGCGCGGTGTGGTGACCGGTAGCGGCACCGCCGCAGCCAGCATGAGTGGTCAGCAGGCGCCGGTGAAGAAGCTCGATTCGCCGGCGGGTGCGTCCACCGCGACCGCCGAGGTACCGCGTGGTCGGTTCACCGAGACCCCCACGCGCAACATCGCCCGGGATCCGTCCCTGGAGTCCGAGTTGCCCGATCTCGACGAGATCCACCACACCAACACCGAGACCGCCCGGGCCGCGGCGGTCGACCCCGCGAAGGCCACCGGCTCCGCCGCCCGCTCGGCGCCGGCCCAGGTCGGCTCTTCGGGCCGCGGGCTGCGCGCAGCGGTGCAGATCCGCCGACTCGACCCGTGGGCGACCTTCAAGGTGGCCGGCGTGCTCTCGATCGTCGGCTTCGTCATCTGGATGATCGCCATCGCCGTGCTGTATCTGGTGCTCGACGGCATGGGTGTCTGGGAGCAGGTCAACAGCTCCTTCGGCACGCTGGTCACCACCGACGGCTCGACGTCGGAAAGCGACATCATCGGTGCCGGCAGCGTGTTCTTCTACGCGGCCGTACTCGGTGTGGTCAATGCCGTGCTGATCACCGCGCTGGGCACCATCGGCTCCTACATCTACAACCTCGTCGCCGACCTCGTCGGCGGACTCGAGATTACCCTGGCCGACCTCGACTAGTTCGGGCGCCGAGGCTCATCTGCGCAGCTCACGGGCGTCGGTGGGAACCGTTTTGGTTTCTCACCACCCCGTCGGGTAATCTCAGTCCTCGGTTCAGGGGCCTATAGCTCAGGCGGTTAGAGCGCTTCGCTGATAACGAAGAGGTCGGAGGTTCAAGTCCTCCTAGGCCCACCACCCGAACCCGGGGCCTTAGCTCAGTTGGTAGAGCGCTGCCTTTGCAAGGCAGATGTCAGGAGTTCGAATCTCCTAGGCTCCACTCTTTTACATTCTTGGCCAAGTCGATATACCTAATTTGGGTAAGTCGCAGTTCCCGCCAGAATCCGCGGGCAACCCCTTACTGATGAGGTTGATTTGTGATAGCGCCGTCAACCGCAGCTCGCGACCAGCGGAACAGCCGCGGCGGCGTATGAATCAGCCGGGAGGGTGATTCCCGCACAACGGTGAACTCCGAGAGGTTGCTGTGGAGTAGAGCCTGCGTGGGAAGCTGGCCCGGAGGTAGCCCGGTTCAACTGCCTGGAGGTGTCGGTCATCGTCTAGGACCTTGGCCGGCTTCGCCCCGTTCTTGAGTATCCGCGATTTGAGCTCTGCTGCCTTCGCGATTGCGTGCTCGTCCGGAACGTCAAGTCCGCGACTGCGGAGGTGGTTGGGCGGTGGTGATTTGGTCAAAGGTATGAATCGACTAGGCGTGTCGCACGGCTGGCGAGCGGCCGGCGCGTCGCGCTATACAGTCCTATTCGGGTTCTGACGACTTGATGGAGTGCGCGAGTGATCACTGGAGAGCAGAAGAGCAAGGTCGACGCCGTCTGGGACGCGTTCTGGTCCGGCGGCATAGCCAACCCCCTGGAGGTGATGGAACAGATCACCTACCTCCTGTTCATCCGCCGCCTTGATGACGAGCAGCAACTCGCGCTGAACCGCGCCAACCTGACGAAAAAGCCGATCTTCGGCAACCCCTTTCCGGTCGACCGCGATGGACTGCGCTGGTCGGTGTTCAAGAACTACGCCCCGGACGAGATGTTCCAGGCTGTCGAACAGGACGTTTTTCCGTTCATCCGTACCATGCGCGACGAGGACTCCACCTACGCCCACTTCATGAAGGATGCTCGTCTGTCCATTCCGAACCCGGGGATGTTGACCAAGGTGGTGGACTTACTCGACAAGATCGAGATGCGCGATCTGGACACCAAGGGCGACGTGTACGAGTACATGCTTGCCAAGATCGCCAGCTCCGGCCAGAACGGCCAGTTCCGCACCCCACGCCACATCATCAAACTGATGGTCGAGATGATGGCGCCAGACCCCGGCGACACCATCGTCGACCCCGCGTCCGGCACCTGCGGCTTCCTTGTCGCGGCCACCGAGTACATGCGCGACCACCATGCCGGAGAGATCAGCTCGGGCAAGGGCGCCAAGCACTTCCACCACGACATGTTCCACGGCTTCGACTTCGACAGCACCATGCTGCGCATCGGCTCGATGAACATGCTCCTGCACGGCGTGGAGCAACCCGACATCCGCTACCGCGACTCATTGGCTGAAGCCAACACCGGCGACGCCGGCGCCTACTCGTTGGTGCTCGCCAACCCGCCGTTCGCCGGCAGCCTGGACTACGAAAACACCGCCAAAGACCTGCAGCAGATCGTTAAGACCAAGAAGACCGAACTACTGTTCCTCGCGCTATTCCTCCGACTGTTGAAGCCCGGCGGTCGCGCTGCGGTGATCGTGCCTGACGGCGTGCTGTTCGGCTCGTCGAAAGCCCACAAGACACTGCGCCAGATGCTCGTCAACGACCACAAGCTCGACGCCGTCGTGAAGCTCCCGTCCGGCGTCTTCAGGCCCTACGCTGGTGTCTCCACCGCGATCCTGTTCTTCACCAAGACCAACTCGGGCGGCACCGACCACGTTTGGTTCTACGATGTCCAGGCCGACGGATTCTCGCTCGACGACAAACGAACCCCGTTGCTCGACAGCGACAAACTTGGACCGCTCGCCGCACTTAGCGATGACGAGCACGTCAAGAACAACCTGCCCGACGTCCTCGCCCGCTGGGCCGAACGCGATAGCTCTGAGCTCCAGCGTGAGCGCACCGAGCAGTCGTTCTGCGTTCCACGGAACGCGATCGAGGAGCAGGGCTACGACCTCAGCCTGAACCGGTACAAGGTGATCGTCCACGACGAGGTCGAACACCGCGCACCCGAAGAGATTCTCGACGAACTCGACAAACTCGAACTCGACATCCAATCCGGACTCGCCGAACTGCGGCAGATGCTGGCAGGCGGCGCTAAATGATTTCACTCGGTGACCTTCTCTACGAGTTCAAGGACCGAGCAAAGCCTGGCGAATCCGAGCCTGAGGTCCTGACCCTAACCGAGCGAAATGGCTTCGTCGCACAACGTGAGCGGTTCAACAAGCGCCTTGCAGTTGAGAACACCAGCAAATACAAGCTAATCGGCATGTTCGACATCGCCTTCAACCCGTACTTGCTGTGGGCCGGAGCGATTGCTCAGAATCGGCACTGGGACAAAGGAATCATCTCCCCGTTGTACCCAACCTTTCGTGCGCGTGAAGGAGTCGATCCAAATTATCTGATCAGGTTGCTGCTTACAGAAGACATGATTGCCCGCTACGACACCATCGCCTATGGCTCTGTGCCACGAAAACGCAGGACCAGCGTCGATGACTTCTTGGCGCTCCAGGTCCCTGATCTCCCTCCCCTCCCCGAACAACGCCGCATCGCCGCCATCCTCGACCTCGCCGACACCCTCCGCACCAAGCGGAAGACCGCCTTAGAATTCGTCACCGAGCTAGAACGCTCGAGCTTCGACACAGCATTTGGTGATCCTTCGTCGAATCGGTACGGCTTGCCGCTTGGCTCGATTGGGGACTTGGTCGATAGTGCGAGGTATGGAACTTCGCAGAAGAGCGTGCCTGATGGTGACGTGCCAGTTCTTCGAATGGGCAACTTAACAATGAACGGCCAGATTGACATTGCTGATCTGAAGTACATGAACCTCGCACCCGGCGAGGTCGATCGCTATACTGTGGTTTCCGGCGATATCCTCTTCAATCGAACTAACAGCGCGGCGCTCGTGGGCAAGACCGCTGTCTATCGTGGAGAGCGGCGAATGGCCTACGCTGGCTATCTTGTACGTCTTCGGTTAAAGGGAGACAACGAGCCTGCATACGTTGCTGGCTATCTGAATTCGAGGCACGGCAAGGCTGTTCTGCGCAATATGTGCAAGAGTATCGTAGGCATGGCGAACATCAATGCTAAAGAGCTGCAGCGAATTCCGATCCTGCTTGCGAGTCCCCAGTGTCAACGGACCTATGCAAGGGCCGTGGATGCGATCGAACGGCAACGTGAGACCCTCGAGAGAGATGCCCAAGCGCTCGACGACCTCTTTTCGGCTCTCCAGTCCCGCGCCTTTCGCGGTGAACTGTGATGTCGTCCTGGCCAGTAACGAACCTTCCTGTCTGGCAGGGATTCTTGCGACCCATTCTTGAGACGATGTCGGATCGCAAGACGCGGTCACGCCGGGAACTAGTGGCAGATGTCCTTGCGTACATGCAGCTCACAGATGAGCAGTTGGGTGAGCAGGTTGCGAGCGGTGGAAATCGGGCAGAGGGCCGTTGTGGTTGGGCGTTATCGGATTTGGTGCGTGCTGAGCTTGTCGACCGGCCGCGTCGGGCGACATACCAAATCACCGACGCAGGTATGAGGTTTCTCGCTGAGCACACCGGGGACATTAGCGATGCTCATCTGAAGCTGATCCCGGCCTACCAGGCGTACACGCCGTCAACGCCCACAGATCAACGCAAGACGCCTGTCATTCATGAATCGACTATCGAACCGCTTGAGCAGATCAACGAGGGCGTCGCGCGCCTTCATGATGAGGTGAAGACCGACCTGATCAAGCGCATCCGCGAACAGACGCCCGACTTCCCCGAGAGCGCGGTTCTTGAGCTACTCGTCGCGATGGGATACGGCGGAACGGAGCAGAAGGCAACGAGGCTCGGCGGGACGGGCGATGGCGGCGTCGATGGGGTCATCGATCAGGACGCCCTCGGCCTCGACCAGATCTACGTGCAAGCCAAGCGATATGGGCAGGGCAACACGGTTGGCCGCCCCGACATCCAGGCCTTCGTTGGAGCGCTGCACGGCATGGGCGCCTCGCGCGGAATCTTCATCACGACGAGCTCGTTTTCACCCGGTGCCCGTGAGTATGCCAACAGCGTGAGCACACGAATCATTCTGATCGACGGCGAACGGCTGGCTGCGTTAATGATCAAGTACGGCATCGGCGTTCAGACGCGTGACGTGTTCACCGTGGTCGAGGTCGACGAAGACTTCTTCGACTGATCGCGATGCGCAAGTAGCTACCGTTTGTCCCCAAGGATGGCGTTAACCAGGACGGGATTGTGTGAATTCTTGATGTTCCCGACCTTGCTCTTCCGCATCAGGTGCAGCGCCGCTGTCGCGGCAGCGCGGGTCACCACTGTGTCATCGAGGAGGTCGTCCACCGATTCCAAATCCGGCGCCCACAGCATTAAGTTGAAAGGCCCGGCTGCCTGATATGGGGACTGCGTAACACTGACTCCGGGGTGTTGGCGCATGAATCTGACCAGGGCGTCGTCGGACATATCTGCGCCGAGGAGTTCGATCCCGTTGACGTGCAGCATCCCGCTCAGGTGTCCGTCCCTGTCGATCATGGTCCGGAAAACCTCGGTGAAACCGATACTGAGGTTCGATAGTGTGCGATGGCGTGGGATGACCTGAGGCGAGCTGAGTACCCAGTGCGTGTACTCGGTACGCAGCGGAAGCGGCAGGCAACGGGCCATGTAGATGCCCAACAGCGACCGCACGGTGTCGGCGTGCTCTCCCGTCCGCTCAACCCAGCGTTTGTACGCGGCCTCCCCAGCCGCCATTTGGTCCGCGCTTGGCGTGAGGGCACGGCCTGCTTCTCCGCCACGCCGGTTGCAACTGATGGGATCGGCGAGCCACTCCGCAGCCGCGGTTCCGTTCGACTTGAAGATCTCGTCGATCGGAAGGCCGTCACCGGTCTGGTACGTCATCTGAGCCTTGTTCCTCGCAGGTAGACCAGCGGTTTGGAGGCTGTGGATGAGGCTTGCTTCGCGGTCGAGTAGATGCCTGAGTGGATTCACAAGGCTTCGTGCGGTCAGGTCGGGCAGTAGGCGAATACCGCCGATGTCCTTGTGAAGCGCACGGTGCCCTTTGAGTCGATCCGCGATCGAAATTGACTGGCCGAGATAGCAATCCCCGTTGGTGAACTCGAGGAGGTAATAGCCAACGTTCCCTTCGTCGAGCTCATCGAGGGCTCGCTGGACATCAGCGGGTCTTGCCGGTTCGATCGACGCCCCGAATCCATTGTTCGATGCCCATGTGTCCACCGCGTTCCGGCGTTCATAGATCTCAGCTTGTGAAGGGGTCGATGGGATGGCGAGCTGGGCGAGTACGGAGCCCTTCATCGGACTACCTGCGGTGTGGCGCTGGACTTTGGCGTCGATGCCCTGATGGAGAGTCCACGCCGGCGCGCTGCTGATCGCATAAGTTTGTACATCATCGATTCTTACGGGCCGACGTTCGCCATTTGCGGTGATGGCCACGGCCAAGTCGTCGGGGAACCGCCACAGTGCTCGATCGCTCACACCTGCCGGCCCGTACGTCGCCTCGAGACGTGCCAAGCCCACTGGCAGACGCAGCGCGCGCAGCGCCGTCGCCGCCCGCTCCGCATCGCTGCCCGGGGCCTCCGCATCGAGGCGAATCTGCGGAGTGCCGGTCGTTGCATCCTTCGAATCGACGTGGCGCACGGTTGCAAGCCAGCCACTCGCAACAAGCGTCGTGAACAGATCCACCAGCTGAGCGTGAGCACCCGCGGTGGCGAAGAGTTGGTCGGTGAGCGCGTCCTCGTCGCTCGGATCGACGTCCTTGACATCGTCGGGAATCAACGGAGCCCAGGGCGTCGGCGTTGCCGCGTTCGCGTCGCGTTCCGCGGTGGGATCGTGATCTGTCCACCGCTCGCGGTCGTAGGTCATCACATACTCTTCGTCGTCAACGTCCAACGGGGATGCGGTCAATCGCAATCCGGCGTCACCCGGGTCGAGAACGATGGAGAAGTCATCGTCGAAGAGCGGGAGGACCGCGAGTTCACCGAGCTGGTCAGCGATGAATGCAGTTCTGCTCGTCTCGAATGACATCGGCCCTCCGTCACGGTGTGATTGAGCGAATCGATTGTGCCCTGTGGAGCCGACACCGTCTCGGCGACAGCGGTTCATTCAACTTGTCGGAGGAGCGATGTAGTCTGTCCGGCTTACGTCAATCAGCTCAGGCATTGTGTAAAGATCGGACAGGTGAGGGAGGAGGCAAGGTGGCCGGCAACTTCGATTTTCTGCAGGGTGAGTGGCCCCAGATTCACGCATCTGCGAAGAATGCAGAGCGTGACGCGCTGTTCGACAGCCGTTCAACCTGCTTCTATGCTCGCCGCACCGTGGAGGCCGCGGTCAAGTGGCTGTACACGGTCAACGGCCTGGACAAGCCCTACAAGGATGACCTTTCTGCGCGCATCCACGACCCCGCGTTCCAGGCGATCTTGCCGAGTAACGTACAGACGAAGCTGGATCTGATCCGCCGTGCCGGCAACCATGCCGTCCACGACGACCGCTCGATCGGGCAGGAATCAGGAATCCGCCTGCTCGAGGAACTGTTCCACGTGCTGTCCTGGCTTGCCCGCACCTACGCCACCCAACCGGATTCGAAGCCAACCCCTGAGCAGAAGCTCGACCGGGCGAAGCTGCCCAAGCCGGGTGGCGGAGCTGCGGTCGCCAAAACCATGGCGCAACTGCAGAAACTTGGCGCCGAGCTCGAACGCAAAGACGCCCAGCTTGAAGAGGCCGCCGGCGTACGCGCCGACCTCACCGAGCAACTCCTCGCACGCGACGAACAGCTCAAAGCCGCCGATGCCGCGCACGCCAGCTTGGAAGAGCTGGTTGCCCAGCTGCGTGCCCAGGTCGCCGCGGCACAGTCGTCCGCGGCCCAACAGGCGGACACCCACGACTACGATGAAGCCCGCACCCGCACCGACGTCATCGACCTGCTGCTACGCGAAGCGGGCTGGGACGTCGACGCGCCGCGGGTTCGTGAATATCCGGTCACCGGCATGCCCGAGGGCAAGAACGGCTTTGTCGACTACGTGCTCTGGGGCACGGACGGGCTGCCGATGGCGGTGGTGGAGGCCAAACGCACCTCCAAAGACGCCACCGTCGGCCAGTACCAGGCCAAGTTGTATGCTGACTGCCTCGAAGCTATGCATGGGCAACGCCCGATCATCTTCTACACCAATGGTTTCGACACGTGGCTATGGGACGACACCAACTATCCGCCCCGCCAGGTGGAGGGGTTCTACACCCGCGACGAATTGACTCTCGAGATCCAGCGTCGCACCACTCGAAAGAAGCTCGCCGACGTAGACATCAACACAGCCATTGTGGAACGGCCGTATCAGACAAGGGCAATTCGCAATGTCACCGAAGGCCTCGAGGTCAAACGGCAGCGCGCTGCGCTGCTGGTGATGGCTACGGGCTCGGGCAAGACGCGCACGGTGATTGCGCTGTCGGACATGCTGATGCGCGCGAACTGGACAAAGCGCATCCTGTTCCTTGCCGACCGCAAAGCTCTGGTGAAGCAGGCCGTCAACGCCTACAAGACCTTCCTGCCCGACGCATCGCCGGTCAACCTGCTTACAGAGAAGAACACCGAGGGGCGCATCTACGTCTCCACCTATCCGACCATGATGGGCCTGATCAACGACCTCGAGAACGGCCGCCGGCGCTTCGGTCCCGGTTACTTCGACCTCGTCGTCATCGACGAAGCCCACCGCTCGGTGTACCAGAAGTACCGACGCATCTTCGAGTACTTCGACTCCTACCTCCTCGGCCTCACCGCCACCCCCAAGGACGAGGTCGACTACAACACCTACCAGCTGTTCAACCTCGAAACCGGAATCCCCACAGACGATTACAGTCTCGAGGAAGCCATCAAGGACGGCTACCTTGTTCCGCCACGGGCCGTGACAGTGCCACTGGCGTTCCCGCGATCCGGCATCAAATACGACGACCTGTCCGACGAGGAAAAAAAGCGTTGGGAGGGCGAGGATTGGGGCGAAGACGTCGACCCGGACGAGTTCCCTGACGAAGTCTCGTCCGAGGCGGTCAACAAGTGGCTGTTCAACACCGACACCGTGGACAAAGCCATCGAAGTCCTCATGACCCGCGGCCACCGCGTCGCTGGCGGTGACCGTCTCGGCAAGACCATCATCTTCGCCAAGAACCAGAAACACGCCGACTTCATCGCCCAACGCTTCGACCATAACTATCCGCAGTACAACGGCAAGTTCGCCGCCGTCATCACCCACGCCGTCTCCCACGGCCAAGACCTCATCGACCAGTTCTCCCAGCCGACGTCCGACCCGCACATCGCGATCTCGGTCGACATGCTCGACACCGGCATCGACGTCCCCGACGTCGTCAACCTAGTCTTCTTCAAACCGGTCCGGTCCAAGACTAAGTTCTGGCAGATGGTCGGGCGAGGCACCCGCCTCCGCCAAGACCTCTACGGGCCGGGCCAGGACAAGACCGACTTCTTCATCTTCGACCTTTGCGGCAACGTCGAGTTCTTCAACGCCCACCCCGCACCCGCCGAATCACGTCTGCCGGCTTCACTGTCGGAGCGATTGTTCACTGCCCGCACCGACGTGGTGTGGGCCCTAGACCGCGCCGACACGAACACCGAACTGCGCGAAGACATCACCGATGTGTTGCACACCCAGGTCGCCGGCATGAACCTCGACAACTTCCTCGTCCGGCCCCGCCGGCGGCAGGTCGAGGTCTATCGCGACCGCAGCGAATGGGAATCGCTGACCGAACAGAAGGTTCGTGAGATCGTCGACAACCTGGCCGATCTCCCAACCACCGTCCGGGACACCGACGAGATGGCCAAACGTTTCGACCTCATCGTCCTCCACGGGCAACTCGCCGTGATCGAGGCCGACGACACCACCCTCGAACGACAAGAAGTCAGAGTCCGCACCATCGCCGAAGGCCTGCTCGAGCAGCTCACCATTCCCAAAATCAAAGCCAAAGAAGAACTACTGCGCGAAGTTGCCTCCGAGGAATGGTGGGAGGACGTCACCCCCGAGATGCTTGAGGACGCGCGCAAAGAGCTGCGATCCCTGGTAGGGCTGCTAGAGAAGACGAAGCAGCCGTTCGTCTACACCGATCTGCAGGACACCTTCACCGGCGATGTCACTGACGTCGATATGCCGCACATGGCCACGAGCACAGACAGGGAGCGCTTCAACGCCAAGATGCGCGACTACTTACGCCGCCAGCCGGATAACCTCGCGCTGCAGAAGCTGCGAACTGGGAAGGCACTGGCCCAGAGCGATCTTGATTCGCTACAGGAGCTGCTCGCCCGAAGTGGTGCTGGTACCGACCGAGAGCTTCAGCAGGCCATCGCCGATGCGCACGGCCTTGGCCGTTTCATCCGGTCACTTGTTGGGCTCGACCAACAAGCGGTAAATGAGGCGTTTGCCGAGTTCATCAACGATTTAAACTCAACTGCCAATCAAATCCACTTTATTGGGCTAGTGGTCGACTACCTCACCCGCAACGGCTCGATGGACACTACCCAGTTGTTTGATCCGCCATTTACGGACAACGCACCCCAAGGGCCGACGCAGGTTTTTGATATGGCGAAGGTCTCGCACTTGGTACAGACAATCGAACGTATCAGCTCATCAGCGGATGAGAAGTCCGCGTGACTGCCCACGTCATATCGTGTGTGAGAGTTCGTGCCGAGGGAGCAAGGGAGCACTAGGTGGAACAGGTCGGACGACATTTCGTACTACTTGATGCGCATCCACGCTCAGGAGGCCTCTCGACGATCCGCAAGGGGATTGACATGCGTGACGGTTCCGCCGTCGCAGTCAAGTTCGTCATCGCCTCAACAGACGAGGTGACCAAGAAGGTATTTGAGCGTGAGTCCCAGGCGTTGCGGTCGCTCGACCATCGCAACATCGTCCGGCTTCGGGACTCGGGCATTGACGAGGCCGACACCTACTTTCTCGTGCTCGACTGGGTTGACCGATGCCTGACTGACGTATTGGGAGAGTATCCCTGGGGCGGATGGGATGACCTTTACTCAGAGTTTGTGGACCCCCTTCTCGCCGGCCTTTCCTACGCCCATCTTAAGCAACTGGAGCACCGCGACATCAAACCAGGAAACGTCCTGATCGACGCGACGGGTCAACCGTTGTTAGCGGACTTCGGGATAGCAAAGATTCGAAGCGACGAGCCGCACAGCGAAATGACTTTGCAGCACTATCGTTCTGGGCCATATGCGCCGCCCGAAATGGAGGCAACGATTCCGTATGTTCGCGACGTTTACAGTGTCGGTATCCTCATCCTGCAGTGTCTCAGCAAGGACTTGATCAAGGACTTCCCCGACGTCAAACCGGCGCTTGAAGCAGTAGATGTCCCACCGGAGGTCAGGGACGTGCTGTCGGCTTGCGTAAGCACCGAACCCACTGAGCGCCCAGCGAACGCCTCAGATCTCGCAGGCCGACTGAAAGCCATAGCGGATCGCCGAGCGGCAGGCAGGGCTCAGTCGGACAACGAAGTGTTCTTGGACCTAACAAAGGCAGCACAAGTACACCTGGCGGGCGAACCGATAGATCGTCAGCGTGCAGGTGTGAAGCTGCTTGCGGATTTGCGGGGTGAGGTTCATGCCCACTTCGGACTAAACAGGGAATCTGGCCAGGTCGACCGAACGATTGTTTTGCTGATCGGTTCTGAGCATCGGTACACGCTAAGGCGTGCTGCAGATTCGGCCCAATTTACGGTCACAGCCGCCCCAGCGCTGGAGTTCGAACAGCTTGAGGGTGGGCGTCACAACGGAATGTTGCTCCCGCCCATATTCTCTTGGACTGTGCAGCGGCCACTCAAACAGGCCGGGAGCGAAACGGCCACTCGGACGCTGCTCCAGCTCCTCGACGAGCATTACGAGCGCCGAAACAATCCCGAGACCGCTGCGGATGACGAAGCTGACGAGTTGTTCGAGCGGTGGCTGAACATCCTCGATGCACGCGAGGAGTTGGGCAGAGGCGATGACGCGGACTTGCTATACCGCGGCTATACAACTGAGGGTCGGCGGACCCTATTCACGTTGGTCGACCCGCTTGAGATCGATCTCATCGGATCTGCGTGGCAGGTCGTCGACCAGCAGGCTGGCCGGAAGTATGGGTACGGCGAGATCATCGATCAGGAGGCAGATCGGCTTACTCTGCTGTCTCCAGGGAGACCACTGGCGAGAATCCCCGTGGCGGCTACGCTGATTCCCTACAATCAGCCCAGCGCCATCGCTTTGAATCGACAGCGCAACGCTGTCAACGCAGTGAGACGGGGCGGTGCTGCTTGCCCGGAACTTCGCTCCATTCTCGTGGATCCTGCATGCAACCCGGCGCCCACGGCTGTCGATGTCGCGTCGTGGAGTGCCGACCTCGACCCGATCAAGAAGAAGGCCGTTCAACTCGCGTTGGGTGCGGACGGCGTGTTAGTCATCCAGGGTCCACCCGGAACAGGGAAGACTCGATTCATCACCGAGGCCGTGACTCAGTTCCTGAGAATGAAACCGAGTGCTCGAGTCTTGATAGCGTCGCAAACGCACGTCGCTGTTGACAATGCGGTTGAACGGCTGCACGCAGCGGGAGTCACGGGTTTGGTGCGACTCGCAGGCGTCGACGAGTCCGTCGTCCAACCGGGTGTGCGGAGCCTGCTACTCGACACCCAGGTTCAGAAGTGGAGTGCGGGCGTCAGGAAGCGGGCAGAGGCGAATATCGCTCAGCGAGCCGCCGACCATGGACTGCAACCCGACCACCTTCGTGCAGCACTGATTCTTGAGAAACTCGCGGCTGTCGCCCGACGAATTGAGCGAGTGGAGATTCAGATGGAAGGGCTTGTAAAGGCACGTGGCGAAAAGCAGTCATCCCTCGCGAGTGCGGTTGCTGACGAGGACCCTTTGGAAAGTCTCCAAATGCAATTGGACCAACAGCACGATCGTCGATCGGAGCTTGTCAAGGAAGCACAGGCACATCTTGCGGGCCACCTGACGATTACTGAAGCGATCACGAGTGATGATGCGCGCGCGGCAGTCGACCTCATCCTTGATGGACTGAGTGGAGGCCGTGAACTAC
Organism: Gordonia sp. N1V; assembly: GCF_029269935.1. Classification (NCBI taxonomy): domain Bacteria; kingdom Bacillati; phylum Actinomycetota; class Actinomycetes; order Mycobacteriales; family Gordoniaceae; genus Gordonia; species Gordonia sp. N1V. The sequence goes on along the minus strand of NZ_JARJDD010000023.1, from coordinate 3,870 downwards.
TTCAGAGGCTGGAGCTTCAGGCGGCGTGGTTGGAGGAGATCGGTGCACAGGAAAGCCTTGCGTCACTATTCCTGGCTGGCACGTCAGTTGTGGCGGGAACGTGTACCGGATTTCTGAGGAACAAAGCCGTTGGCGACCTTGAATTCGACCTGTGCATAGTAGACGAAGCATCGAAGGCGACTCTCACCGAGGCTCTCATTCCGATGTCGCGCGCGAACCGCTGGATACTTGTTGGTGATACGCATCAGCTACCACCGACTGACGAAGATCTCCTGCGCGCGAATGCTATCCTCGCCGAGCGCAACCTCAGCAGGGAGGATGTGGAGGAAACCCTGTTCCAGCGCTTTGTAAACTATTTGCCTGAGCATTCTCAGCTCATGCTCGAAGAGCAGTACAGAATGATCAAGCCGATCGGAGATCTGATCTCCGACTGCTTCTACGACCGTCGGCTCAGATCTCCGCGCACCCAAGGGTTGGTCGGATGGGACCAACTCATGGGTCGTGCGGTCACGTGGATCGACACGGGAAATCTCGGAGAATCCCGGCGAGAAAACGGTACGAAGAGCTTTGCCAACCGCGAAGAGGCAAAACTGATCGTGAGCCAACTAGAGACAATCGATAATGCAGTGGAGTACAAACTCCTGAACCCAGACGGCCCGCTAGAGGTGCTTGTGATCGCGCCATACAAGAGTCAGGTCGAAGAGCTCCGACGGCGTATCTCCGCGAGAAGGTTTACGCATCTCCTCCTGACAGTTCTATCCGTTGACGCTGTGCAGGGTCGCGAAGCTGATCTTGCCCTGGTTTCCGTGACCAGAAGCAATCGTGAAGGCAAACTGGGATTTCTGGGTCCCCACTACTGGCGCCGCATCAATGTCGCACTATCGCGGGCGCGCTTCGGGCTCACAATCATCGGCGACGCTGCGTTCATTAGAGGCACCAACGGTGCTCTGCGAAATGTTCTGGGTCACATTGAAAGTCATCCTGATGCGTGCACCGTCAGGGAGGCAGTTCGATGAGCCGTCAATGGCAGATCCTTCATCGGCGATTCGGTGAGTCACGTCCAGGCCTTGAACTCGTTGCAATCGAGGAAGCTGCAGTGCCGGTGACTATTCTTCGCGCTGATGTGCTCGCTCGCGAGCGTAAGGACCTCCCAGTCACCGAGGCCTTTGTGCTGCAGTTCGTCGATCGAGGGGTCGCCACGACAGATGAAATTGCTGCTTACTTGGGCTTGGACGAGGTCCATGTCATTGAGGCCACAGCATCACAGATCCGTGAGGGGCACCTGCGCCGCCGCGCTACCGGCGAACTCACCTTGACGCCCCTGGGAGTAGAAGTGGCACGAACGCTCGCCGCGACACAACCTGTCGAACGCTCCTTGCCGGTTGCGTTCGACAGGCTGACGTGGGCGCTTGCGGACTATCCCGAGAGCGCATTGGTCGAGAAGCGACAGGCGCAGGAACGCGGCATGCTGATTTTACCCGCCGACCGAAATGCTCGAATCGGGCTAAATGACGTGACCGCCACAGAGTTCAACAAACTGCTGCTCAAAGAAGACCGACTTCAAGTGCTGCGCATCCACAAGGTCAGTGTGCGAAAGCACAGGTACCTGCCCGGCACGTTGTTGGTTTTCGCCGACGCAGGTCACGACGAGATAGAACTCGCTCTCTGCCTAGATGACGACCTCTCGAACGCGCACGGAATCGCCCTCGATCGCATTGGTGCCGCTAAGCGGCTGGATCTATCTGTCGGAATGCCCGCTGAACGCCCAATTCTTGACGCGGATCTTGAGGAAATACGCGATGAGGAAGAGCCTCCAGCCGGCGACGGTTCTCAGTCGTTGAGTGAAGAAGCAGGAAATCCAAAGAGTGAAGAAGCAGGGAAGCTAAACGAGCCGGTTGCCGATCCATTCGCTACCGGAGAAGACGGACGAGTTCCGGTTCGGAGTGTGAGTGTCTTCGAGCACCCAGATCTCTTGGATGAGGCGCTGCGAACTGCAACGCGTCGGTTGATGATCATCGCGCCATGGGTGCGGAGCGCGGTAGTTACTTCCGATTTCCTTGCAAAACTCGAGCGGCGGCTCCGAGCAAAGGTCGAAGTAACGATCGCGCACGGCTATGGTGAGGACGATCGCGGCTCGGACGACGCAGCGCTTCGTCGTCTCGATAACCTCGCGAAGCGATATGAGCAGCAGTTCTCTCTGATCCGGGTACGGAACACTCACGCCAAGATTCTTATCTTCGATGACATTTGGGTTAGCACCAGCTTTAATTGGTTGTCCTTTCGTGGGGATTCGAACAGGACTTATCGGATGGAGGAGGGCACCATGGTTTCGATCCCATCGCGCGTGCAGAAGCAGTACGAGTACTATCTTGGGCTGCTCGATGATCAGCACATTTGATGTACTGGACGATCCGGTGCCTTCCAGAAGTAGGGGCCGTGCAGGCACACGATAACCCATCTCGGGTGTCCTATGTGTACGACGTGCGGGAGGGAGCCCGTCGGTGATCGTTACATAGCGACATGGCCGCCTATAGTGCGGATGTCCCGCCGGATACTAACCCGGCTCCTCGAAGTTGAGCGGGCAACTGCTGTTCAGCAGTGGAATTGCTAGTTGTTGGCCCGCTGGGCGCGGGTGCAGTGGAATCTTGTCCGGCGGCGTGAGTTCTCGGTGTTGCGGAAGCCGCACGCCACGCGTTTGACCAGCGGGTTGAATCCCTCGGTGCGGGCGCTTGTCAGGCCAGTACGGACGGATCGCCGGCCACCATGTCTCGATCGTGGTGGCCAGGCGGGTGAGTTCGGGGATGTCGGCATCAGCACACCAGGTGGATAGTGCCCCGTGGTGTCAATGGCCATGTTGAGGTCCCCGCTGGTGGCCAGCTGAAAGTCCCCGCCCTGTGCGGTTTGGTTTAGTGGTTGGGGGCCTCCGTTCGGTGGGTCATGCGGTAGGAATCGCCGTCGGTGATGACGGTTGTGGCGTGGTGTAGGAGTCGGTCGAGGATGCTGACCGCGGTGGTGTGTTCGGGTAGGAACCGACCCCATTGTTCGAAGGGCCAGTGGGAGGCGATGGCCAGGGAGCGGCGTTCGTATGCGCCGGCGACGAGCCGGAACAACAGCTGGGTGCCGGTGTCGTCGAGCGGGGCGAATCCCATTTCATCGACGATGATCAGGTCCTGGCGGAGCAGGGTGTCGATGATCTTGCCGACGGTGTTGTCGGCCATGCCGCGATACAGCGTTTCGACGAGGTCGACGGCGGTGAAGTAACGCACTTTGTGTCCGGCGTGCACCGCGGCGATCCCGAGCCCGATCAGGGTGTGGCTTTTGCCGGTGCCGGCGGGCCCGATGATCGCCAGGTTATGTTGGGCGCGTAACCATTCCAAGGATTCCAGGTAGGCGAAGGTGTTCGCCGGTATTGACGAGGCGGTCACGTCGAAGGTCTCCAACGTTTTGGTGACGGGGAACCCGGCGGCTTTGAGTCGGTTGCGGATGTTGGAGGCGTCTCGGGCGGCGATCTCGGCTTCGACCAAGGTGCGTAGCAATTCCTCGGGGGTCCAGCGTTGGGTTTTCGCGGTCAACAACACCTCGGGTGCCAGGTGACAGATCGCGGCGAGTTTCAACCGCCGCAACGCCATGTCAAGATCGGATGCCAGTGGCGGTATGGGGTTCCCCCGAAAAAATGGACACGGTTAGCTTGATTGCTGACTTGCGTGCGAGCTGATCTCGAAGTCGATGGGTGAGATCATCCCTAACGAACTGTGCCTCCTGTCATGATTGTAGAATCGAATGTAATTGTCAAGTCCTGCAGTAAGATTCGCGCGAGTGGTGAAGGCGTGTCGCTTGTAGTATTCGTGCTTGACCGTCGACCACAACGAC
>NZ_JARJDD010000022.1:0-97380 GCF_029269935.1 Gordonia sp. N1V | reverse complement strand
GCGGTCAACACATAAATGTTGTCGAACACCCGGAACGCGTCCAGAGTACGGAACAGCAACGCCACCAGGATCGCCGGTTTCATCAACGGCAAAATGATGCGCCACAACCGCGTCCACGCCCCGGCCCCGTCGACCTGGGCGGCCTTCAACAAATCATCGGGCACCAACGCCAACCCGGCCAGCAACAACAACGCCATGAACGGGGTCGTCTTCCAGACCTCGGCCAACACGATGATCGCCAACGACGGCCACTGCTGGGTCAACGGGGCACTCCCATCCGGCAACAGATTCGCCAGATACCCCGTCCCCGGCGTCCACGCGTAATACCAGGAGAACGCCGCCGCGACCGTCACAATCCCGTACGGAATCAACACCACGGTGCGAATCGTGCCCCGCCCGAACAACGTTCGATGCATCACCAACGCGATCGCCAACCCCAACACGAACTCGATGACCACCGACACCACCGTGATGCCCAACGTCACCCCGAACGCCGTCCACCAATACCCATCCGAGAGCACCGTCCCGTAATTGGCGAACCACACAAACTCACGCTTACCCGGCGCCGACAAACTCGCCTTGTTCAACGACAACCACACCGCATAAATGATCGGATACCCCGTCACCACCGCCATCATCACCACCGCAGGCAACACCAACCAAAACGCCAACCGACGCTCCGCCCGCTTACCCTCACTCCGCCTCGGAGCGGCTGCCGTGGTGGCGGTCATGGGACGAGCCCTTCTCCGCGCAGTGCGTTGTCGACGGCAGTGGCGAGGTCGTCGGCCTTGGTGGCCGGGTCCCAGGCACCGACCGGGCTGAGCTTGGCGGTGATCAACGTCGAAATGGTCTGGTACTGAGGAGAAGCCGGTCGAGGGGACGAGTGTTGTGCGGTGAGCTGATCACGAATGATGTCGCCCATGGGGTAGACCTCCTTGAAGGCTGGGTCGTCGTAGACCGCCGACAGCGTCGGGGGATTGCCGCCGTCCACGGCGTACGTGCGCTGCGAGGCGGCGTTGGTGAGACATTGCGCCGCAGTCCATGCGAGCTCTGGATGAGTCGAGGTGGACGCCACCGCGATGTTGGTGCCACCGGGTGTGGTCCGTGCGGTTTCTGCCGAGATCACACCGGGGTACGGGGCGAATGCGAACTTCTTTGCCACGACGGCGGTCATCTCCGCGAGTTCGGCCGGCGAGGGGTCGGGTCCTCCCTCGGCCAATTGCGAGGCATACCTGGTCATCTCGGGGAGGAAGGGGACCGATCCGGCCGCGCTGTTGGACCGCATCGACGGATAGACGAACGGCCAGTTGAGCTCGAAGGCGGCCTTCCCCGATTCCATGCCGAGACGGTCGGAGGACTCGTCGGAGTTGGAGATGGACGGGTCGTGGCCGGGCGCGGTGGCGACCTGTTTGATGACGGTCAGCGCACGAATCGTCGCGGCCCGGTGTTCGGGTGTGTCGGTGAGGGTTTGGTGGGTCGGATTGGCGGGATCGAGGACGGCGCCGCCTGCACTGGCGAGGACCGAGTTGAACCAGACCATGAGTCCCTCGTACTGCTTGCCCTGCACCATGATCCAGCTCGGTCCGCCGGCGGCACGGATCTTCTCGGTGTCGGCCAGGATCTCGTCCCAGGTGGTCGGGGGTGTCGCGGAGCCCAGGTAGCGCTCCATCAGATCCGGCCGGTACCAGAGCAGTTGGGTGTTGGTCCACGCGGGGATCGCGTACAGCCGGGCCTCGGGGTCGACGGCGGTCTTCCATCGTGCGGTGGCGAGGGGACCGGCGAGCGTGGTCTGCTCGATGGTCTGTGCGATGGAGTCGGGGACCGGACGGAGCCAGCCGGCGTTGGCGAATTCGGCGGTCCAGACCACGTCGAGGCTGAGTAGATCGAGCGACTTGTCTCCCCCGGCGAGTCTGCGCGCCATCTGCAGGCGCTGGTTGTCGGCGCTCTTGGGCAGCGTGACGACGTCGATGTGGTAGCGGCCGCCGGAGTCCTTGCTGCACGTGGCGGCAGCTTCCTTGGAGCTCGCGACCGAGTCGGCGTTGACGTAGTAGGAGATCGATGTGCCCGTCGAATCGTCGCCCGACGATCCGCTGCATCCGGCCGCAGACAGTGCCACCGCGAGGGTGAGCGCGGCAAGTGTCGTGCGGTCGCGTCGTCGGCGTCCGCCGCGAGGGCGGGTGCCGGCCCGTGATGGGACGTCCTTGGTCTCGTTCACAAGTGATCTCCTGTGTGTCACATGTCACGCAAGCGTTTGCGCTAAGTACTATCGACGCAATCTCCCGTGGAGTCAAGGGGTGAGGCGAAATCGCTACTACGGGGTGTGCGGAGCGGTGACGCGCAGCCCGTCGACGGGCGGCGGTGAGACGGCCGATCCGCGGACGACCAGTCGCGTGGGCAACAGGGTGCGCATCGGCACGGCGGTGGCGCCGGAGATCAGATCGGCGGTCAGTCGTCCGGCGGTGCGTCCCTGCTCGATGACGGGTTGGGCGATGGTGGTGAGGTCGGCGGCCTCGGCGATCGGCTGGTCATCCACGCCGATCAACGAGATCGACTGGGGCACCCGGATTCCGGCGCGACGAAGTACTCGTTGGACGCCGATGGCCGGCTCGTCGCTGGTGCAGAAGATCGCGGTCGGGAGTTCGCTCGCGCCCAACAGGAACTCCATCGCGAGGGCGCCGCCGTCGATACCCGAGGTCTCCGAGACGATGAAGCGCGCCGGATCCTCGACGCCAGCCGAGGCGAGTTCGTCGAGGAATCCGCGTGCGCGGTCGTCGTCACTCTGCCAATGGATGCCGTCGGGATCGAGCCCGCGGATCATGCCGATCCGGCGATGACCCAGCCGCACCAGGTGACGGGCCGCTTGTCGGCCGACGAGCTCGTCGTCGATGCCCACATACGGATGCCGATCCACCCGTGTCGCGACGGTGACGACCGGGATGTGCATGTCGTCCAAACGATTCCACGCGATATCCGAGCTGGGAAAGGCCACGGCGATCACCGCGTCGACCTTGCGGCGCAACGGCAGATCAGCGGCGAAGGAGCGGCGCTGATCTGCGGAGTCCAGGCAGTAGATGAGGCAGTCGAGCCCCGCCGATCGCAGGGATTCCTCGATACCGGCCACGAGGCATCCGTAGAACCACAGATCCAGCCGGGGCAAAACGATTCCGACGCGGCCGGTGGCCCCGCGCGCGAGTCCGGAAGCCTCGGGCGAGACCACGTAGCCGAGTTCGTCGGCGACCTTGCGGATGCGGTCGCGGGTCTCCGCGGAAACCCCGGGTTCGCCTCGGAGAGCACGAGATACCGTGGCGGTCGACACACCCAGGTGTCGCGCCACATCGGCCATGTTCACCGACCATCCGCTGGCCATTCCCCGACTGTACGCGTCGTCACCCGTGCCTCAGGAACGGTGACGGCCGGGCGGTGCGGTCCTGCGTGTGTGTTGACACCCGTGCGAGTGGTCCGCACACTCGACGCAAACGTTTACGTGAGGGGCGGGGTGCGTCCACACCACGCCCGCGACCGAACGAGAGGAATCCAACCCATGTCCGTGAGTTGTCAGTCGATCGGCGACGTCGAGGAATGCGTCGGCACACCATGGTGGGCCGACGCGGTGGTCTACCAGGTCTATTTGCGCTCGTTCGCCGACGGGAGCGGCGACGGCGTCGGAGACCTGGCCGGACTGCGGTCGAAACTGCCCTACCTCGCAGATCTCGGGGCCGACGCGCTATGGATCAATCCGTGGTATCCGTCGCCGATGGCCGACGGCGGTTACGACGTCGCCGACTACCGCGCCATCCACCCCGACTTCGGTTCGCTTGCCGACGCCGAGTCGCTGATCAACGAGGCGCATCGCCTCGGCTTGCGCGTTCTGGCCGACATCGTGCCCAACCACACGTCGTCGGCGCATACCTGGTTTCGGGCCGCGCTCGCCGGGGATGCGGCGGCGCGCGAGCGGTATGTGTTCCGGGATGGACGAGGTGAGGACGGCGCGCAGGCCCCCAACGACTGGGAGAGTTGCTTCGGTGGGCCGGCCTGGACCCGACTGCCGGACGGCCAGTGGTATTTGCATCTGTTCGCCCCGGATCAGCCCGATCTCAATTGGTCCAATCCCGAGGTCGTCGCCGAGTTCGAGGACGTGCTGCGGTTCTGGTTCGATCGTGGACTCGACGGATTCCGGATCGACGTCGCACACGGGCTGATGAAGCAGCCTGATCTCGCCGACGCCGGGCCGCGTATCGCCTCGAGCCAGCATCTGCAGGCCCATCCGGCGTGGGATCAGGACTCCGTGCACGAGGTCTACCGCGGATGGCGCACCATCGCCGACTCCTACGATCCGCCGAAGGTGTTCGTGGGTGAGATCTGGGTTCCCGACAATGACAGGCTCGTCCGATATCTGCGGCCCGACGAGTTGCACACCGCATTCCAGTTCGATTTCCTGCGCACGCCGTGGCGGGCCGACGCACTGCGCACGGTGATCGACGATGCTCGGGAGTCGGTGCGCGACGTCGGGGCGCCGCCGACGTGGGTGCTGTCCAATCACGACGTCACCCGTGTAGTGACACGGTATGCGCGCCACCAGCCCCAGCATCCGGTGGAGGCCGATTGGGATCGTGGTCGCTGGCCCTATCAGGCTCCCGACATCGACCTGGGTCGTCGTCGGGCCCGGGCGGCGGCGCTTCTCCAATTGGCACTGCCCGGAACGGCATACATATATCAGGGTGAGGAATGGGGACTCGACGAGGTCGAGGATCTCGACGGACGCGTGCGACAGGACCCGATGTGGGTGCAGTCGGACTTCACCGACCCCGGGAGGGACGGATGCCGCGTCCCGCTCCCGTGGGGCGCGCAGGCGGGCGCCAACCTCGGATTCTCGCCCGACGGCGCTGTACCGGCCTGGCTTCCGCAACCGGAATCATGGGCCGGGCTGACCCACGACGAGCAGGTGGACGATCCCGATTCCTTCCTCACGCTGTATCGCGCGGCTCTTCGGATTCGGCATCAACTGTGGTGCGGCGCTGAGGGTCTGGTTTGGTTGGACAGTGGTAGCGACGCCCTCGCATTCCGCCGCGGCGATCTCGAGTGCTGGGTCAACACCGGGGCCCGACCGTTGTCACTACCGAGTTGTGCGGCCGTCCTGCTCTCGAGTGTCGGGCTCGTCGACGGCAAACTGCCCGGTGATGCGGCGGTGTGGTTGCGGCACTGAGCTCGGGGTCCGTCAGACCTTCCGCAGCGCCTCGCGGACGTGTTCTTCTTCGGTGCTGGTGATCCGGGACATCGCATACTTGAGCATCGGCGGTGCCATCACGGAGGTGACGATGGCGATCAGCACGATCACCGTGTAGACGCTGGCCGAGAACACCCCGATACGTAGTCCGGTCATCGCGATGACGATCTCCACGGCACCTCGGGTGTTCAGCCCCGATCCCAATGCCACCGACTCCCAACGGGTTTGCCGCACCAGCCGAGCGCCGATGTAGGCGCCGGCGAACTTTGACGTGACGGCGAGCACCAGCAGTACCGCGGCGGTGAGAGCGACCGTCGGGTCGCCCAGCAAGCGCAGGTCCACCCGCAGGCCTGCGGTCGCCAGGAAGATCGGCGCGAGCAGTGTCATCGTGACCAGACGTAGCGGTTCGATGAGGGCGGGTCGGCGCGGACCGATCACCACGCCGGCGAGGAAGGCGCCCAGGATTGCCTCGAGGTTCAGTGCCTGGGTCACGGCGGCGCATGCGATGACGAGTGTGGCGCACACCGGGACGAGGTATCCCGTTGCGGTCTCGCTGTTCTCGAGCTTGTCGAGCAGTGGCCGGATGAGCGGTTTGAGGACGAAGACGGCAACCCCGATCGCTCCGACTGTCGCGATGAGCGCGGCCGCGACGTTGCCGCTGCGCAGCCCGACGGTCGCCATCGAAGACGTCACCGACAGCAGGACCCAGGCGACCGCGTCGTTGGTACTGCCGACGGCGAGGATCAACTGGCCGATGTTGCGGTGCAACAACCCCATCTCGGTGAGGATCTTCGCGATCACCGGGATGGCGCTGACCGACAACGCCGTCCCGAGCAGCAGCGCAAGCACCGTCGGGGAGACGCCGTCGGCGCGCATGCTCGCCGGGATGAGGAATCCGGCCCCGATACCCGCGCCGAGCGGGACGATGAACGCGAACACGCCGACCGAGGTCACCACCGTGGTGCGGCGACGCACGAATGCGAGGTCGAGTTCGGCGCCGGCCAACCCGACGAGCAGGATGACGCCGAGTTGGCCGATGGCGTCGATCAGGTTCAAGCGGGTGGCATCGGTCGGAAAGAGCGTGTGCTGCAGCCACGGCCATGCCAGCCCGAGGATCGACGGACCCAGAATGACGCCGGCGAGGATCTCGCCGACCACCGCGGGCAGGCCGATTCGCCGGGCGAGCCAGCCCAACGCAATTGCCGAGGCCAGCAGCACGGTGAGCGCGAGCAGCATCGTCATCAATGCGCCGGCACCGATGAACGGCACCGGGGTCGCTGCGGCCTCGATCATGACCACCCTTCCCTCAGATTAGCTAAGGCTACCCTGCATGGGAAGGTCTGATGAACACGGGTGGGGACGATCTACTTCCGGTTGAACGCCACCGCCGCGCGGATCAGCTCGACAAACGCATCGGCATCGAGTTGATCGTTCTCCTTGAGGTCGACGGCCCGTCGGGTGCCGGCGGTCAGGCTTGCGTTGAAGACCTGTCCCGGGTCGGGCAGTGAAGCCCCCTGCGCAAAGGTGACCTTGATCTTGTCCTTATAGGTCTCCAGGGTGCAGACCAGTCCGTCGAGCGAGAATGTGGGTACACCATCGGGATTGGACGGCTTGCGCCACTTGATCTCTTCGGTGATGTCGGGGTCGGCCTGCAGGATCAGGGTGCGCACCGCCTCGGCTCGGGCTGCTCGCCAGTCGGTCGTCATGAGGAGACCATACCGAGGGCGCTCACTCTCACTTCAGGTCTACGAGGAAACGATCTGCGAGATCCGATGTGTCGAGCTGCCGAGGATCGCGGCCACTGAGAATCCAGTAGAACGTCGGGCCGATCAGTCGGGCTGTGGCCTCCCCGATCGGGATCGCCGAAGAGCCGACGGTCCGGCTGATGACCGTGGCAGCGCTGTCACCCAGAATGTCTCGCGAGGCGATGAGCGCGGCAACCGATTTGTCGTGCTGTGCTTCGCCGAGGAGCGCCCGATAGGCGGCGCCTGCTGGTGAGTTCGTCAGGAATCGGATCAATCCGTCGAGAAAGGCACTGACCTGCGTGGCCGGCCCGCCGCTGTCGGGAACGGCAAGTTCCCCGGCCGCGTCGAGCCACGATGCCTCGAAGAGGATTTCCGCCTTTGTCGACCACCAGCGGTAAAGGGTTTGCCGCGACACGCCGGCGCGCTCGGCAATTCCTTTGAGAGTCATTGCCGCGTAGCCCTGTTCGACGAGGAGGTCGTCGACCGCGTGCAACACGGCGTCGCGGGCGGCCGCACTGCGTGGCCGCCCGGTCCGTGGGCTCTTCGTGGTCACCGGTCCGAGCCTAGCAACCGGACTGGACACATTGTCTCGTTACTCAAGACGTCGTCGTTCGGAACTTATTGGACACCGTGCACCGTATGTGCGTAGTCTAACGGGACGCGGTGTCCAGTAAGTGTTGAACTCGTCGACCCGACGAGCCACCGCTCTTGTCCGTTACAGACGGTCCTCACGGGCCGTGAGGAGAGTCCGCATGCAAGTCCTTCGTCATCTCATCGGTACGCCGGATCGACAGCGCGAGGGCATCGGCGGTCGACGCACTTCAACGCACCGCGACGTGGCTCCGGCTCGCTCCCCTCAGGTTCTGGCCTGCGTGTGCGTGTGCACGGTGTTGGTGGTCGGTTTCGTTGCCGCGATCAACCTCGCGGTGCCTGCGCTTGCGGCAAGCTCTCTGCATCCGAGTGCATCCGAGCTCCTGTGGGTCGTCGATGCATACGTGATCTTGTTCGCCTGCCTTGTGATTCCCGCCGGCGCACTGGGTGATCGCATCGGGCGCAAGGGTGTGCTCATCACGGGAATGATGGTGTTCGCGATCGGCGCTGTCGTGTCGGCGGCGGCAGGTGACGTGGTGACGATGCTCATCGGCCGCGTCATCACCGGCATCGGCGCGGCGTGCGTGCTGCCCAATGCGTTGGCCGTCCTGATCCACGCCACCGAACCCGCGCGGCGACCACGCGCCATCGCGATCTGGGCGGCATGCTCCGGAATCGGCGGGGTGGTCGGCAATGTCGGTGGTGGAGCCATCCTCACTGTCGGATCGTGGCGATGGCTGTTCGTCGCGGTGGTCCCGGTCGCAGTGCTGGGCGGGATCTGGGTGGCCCTCGGCGCGCCGCGCAGCTCACGCCATGATCGCAGCGTCGGCGTCTCGGCCGCCATCCTCCTGACCGCAGCCACTCTTGCGCTACTGTTGGGGATCACCTGGGGCCCTGAATCCGGTTGGAGCAGTGGGCTCGTCGTCGGAGCATTTGTCGCGGCGGTGGTTCTGCTGTCTGCGTGGGCGTTCATCGAACTGGGCGCACGGCATCCCATGCTCGATCCGCGCCTGTTCGCGATTCCCGGACTGCGCGCGGCGAGCCTCGGGATGTTCATCACCTTCTTCGGTATGTTCGGCTTCTTCTTCCTCAACGCTTCGCTCATGCAATACGGACGAGGTTTCACCGTACTCCAGGCCGGACTCGGTGTGCTGCCGATGGTGGTGCCGATGATCGTCGGGACTCGCCATGTCCCCGCGCTTGTGACTCGCCTCGGGGAGCGCAGCGTCATAGCCGTCGCCTTTACGGCGATTGCCGTCGGCCTCTTCGGCCTGTCGGTGGCTCTGCATCAGGGCTACGGGATCTACGCGATCTGGCTCGTGGTTGCCGGGGTCGGGGTGACCCTCGCGCTGCCGACCTTGACGACGGTCATCGCCGGTGCCCTCCCCCGGGAGCAGGCTGGTGTTGCGGGTGGTCTGCAGGCAACCACCCGTGAATTGGGGAGTGCATTGGGTGTCGCCGTCATCGGGACACTGTTGACGTCCGGGTTGGTATCCCGACTCGCACAGCGGCTTTCCATTTCGGGGAGTGGCGGCACGCCGCACACCGTCGCCGAGGCGCTGGCTGTGGCACCCGGCGACCACGCCCTTGTCATCGGCGCCTACACCGAGTCCGCGGCGGGCGCCCTGAAAGTCGTCGCGCTGGTGGTGGCCGTCGTCGGCACACTCATCACCGTCGAGATGGCCTGGGCCGCTCGGCGCCAGACGGTGATTGCTTGCTGATGCTCAGTGCTTGGTACGCCGAGACCCGCCGTGCCAGTCTTCTTGTTCGCCGACGGCGCCGACGTCGACACCGAAACTCTTGAGCTGGGGCTTTTCTCGGAGGCTGCGCTTGAGCTCGGCGAAGCCGGGGAATCGAGCGAGGCCGACCACGTGATCCCACAACTCGAGGGCGTCGGCGTCGTCGGGCAGGCGGCTGATGACCGGCCCGAAAAAGGCGACGCCCGTGGGTGGTTCGACATGGATGATCGGGGTGCCGACGTCGCGTCCGGTCAGTGCGAGGGCCTCATCGGTCTCGGCTTGGATCTCGGCGTCGAGTGAGGTGTCCTCGAGGGCGGCGACATGATGTTCGGGAAGTCCGAGCTCGGTCAGGACGGGCCGCAGGAAGTCCTCGGTGCCCCGGACATCGCGGCCCTCGACGAGGTAGGTGCCGGTGTGCTCGTCGAAGATCCGTGTGCCGAACGCCTGATACAGCGGGTTCATCAGCTCGCGCCCGTGCTCACGCCGGACACTCGCGCACACGCGGAGCAGGCGCAGACCGGCGGTGTGCCCGGCCTCGTACTCCGGCGGGAAGTGGGCCGCATAGTCGATGTGCGCGTTGAGTTGGCGTAGAGAGATGAACCGCCAGTCGACCGAATAGTCGCGTTGATCCTGCACTTGTCGCACCCAATTACCGGTCATCCAGGCGAACGGGCACACGGGGTCGAAATAGAAGTGGAGGTCGTCGGGCATGAACCCCATTGTCCACGACGTCCGATGTATGGTGGCGAGATCACCCAGAAGAATGGCGATCCCGCCACTGTCGGCGTGACCTGGTGATGACCGAGCATGAAGACATGAACCCAACCTCCGCGACCGATGATCCGATGACTGATTTCACCGCTCGCGACCTCGATCTCGACGGCGACGAACTGACGGTGTGGACCTCGGGCAGTGGCCCCGCGGTGGTGTTGTTGCCGGAGATGCCGGGCATCAGCCCCGATGTGCTGCGATTCGGTCGGTGGATACGCGATGCCGGACTGGCTGTCTACCTGCCGTCGCTGTTCGGGGTGGACGGAGCCTACCCGCAGGCCGATACGGGCACGGCGATCATGAAGCGGGCGTGCGTGAGCCGGGAGTTCCATGCTTTCGCCGGTGGCGGTACGAGTCCGATCGCGACGACGCTGCGCGCGCTGGCGCGGTTGGCGCATGCCGAATGCGGTGGGCCGGGTGTGGGCGCTGTCGGGTTGTGTTTCACCGGCAACTTCGCCCTCACGATGATGCTCGACGACTCGGTCGTCGCTGCCGTCGTCAATCACCCGTCACTGCCGCTCGACGACCCGGGCGGTCTCGAACTGTCCGAGGCCAACGGCCGTGCCCTCCGTCGCCGGCTCGACGCCGACGACCTGCGGGTGATCGGGTATCGGTTCGACACCGACCGATGGTGTACCGCAGCACGATTCGCCGCCTATGCCGAGCTGCTCGGCGACCGGTTCGATGGGCGCGTGCTGCCGGGGTCGTCGGCAAATCCGAGTCCGCCGCCGTTCTTCGCCGACGTCGTCGGCACGCCGCATAGCGTGGTGACCGCCCATCTCGTCGACGAGGCCGGTCATCCGACGATCCGTGCGAGAGCCGAGATCGTGGACTACCTGACCGCGGCCCTGCTCGTCGACTCCGAAACCTTTGCGGAGGAACATGGTTGACCTGACGCGTGTTGGGATCCTCGCATACCCGGGGTGCTTCGCCTCGGAGATCTTCGGTATCGCCGACGTGCTCACCATGGGCGGTCACGTCGCCCGGGCGCACCACCAGGAGCCGTCGCTGGTGACCTCGATCGTCTCGCCGCGTAGGCGCGTCGTCGCTTCCGGTGACATCCCGCTGCAGGTGTCCGCGGCCGGCGACGACATCGACGTATTGGTGATTCCTGGTTTCGAATTCGTTCCCGGGGAGAATGTTTCGGACAGACTTGCCGATCTGGCGCCGGAGATCGAGGTGATCGGCCGGCACGTTCGCGATGGCCGACCCGTCGTCTCGGTGTGCGTCGGCGCCTTTCTGGTCGGGGCGGCCGGGGTACTCGACGGCCGCACGGTCACCACCGCGTGGTTGTTCGCCGATGCTCTGCAACAAGCCTTTCCGCGCTCGGTTGTCGATGCGGAAAGACTTGTCGTCACCGACGGTGGGGTCACCACGACCGCCGCCTTCAGCGCCATGTACGACTTCGTCATCGATCTCATCGAGAGCCGCCATGGCGTCGACGTGGCGCGTCGCACCGCGCGGATCGCGCTGCTCGACGACGCCCGTAGCAGCCAGACGCCCTACGTCGACACCGCGCTGCTGCCGCCCGCCGGGTCGTCGTTCGCTGCGCGGGTGCAACGCCACCTCGAGCATCACCTCACCGAGCCGTACAGCCTCAAAGACCTTGCGGCGCAGATGTCGGTGAGTACCAGAACTCTGCTCCGGACCTACAAACGCGAAACCGGGGAGTCGCCGCTGACCTATCTACAGCGGGCCCGCATCCGGCGTGCGCAGCACCTTCTGGCGTCCACCGACCGCACCCTCGGCGACGTCCGCCGTGCCGTCGGCTACCAGGATGGCGGCGCGTTCTCGGACCTGTTCACAAGGCACACCGGTATGCGGCCGAGGGAGTATCGGGGTCAGTTCGGACGTGCGTAGGGATCCAGCACCTCGTACACGGTGGCCGGTGCCGCCGATCTTTGAGAGTCAGCCCTGCAACGCACTCCGCAGTGCATCGATCGCGAGTGTGCGGGCCACGTTGGCGGCCTTGGTATCTCGCAGGCTGTCGAGGAGCAGGAAGTCGTGGACCATGCCGGCGACCCGCACGCTGGTGACGTCCACTCCCGCCTCACGGAGTTTGTTCGCGTACTGTTCGCCTTCGTCACGCAGCACGTCGGCTTCGTCGGTGATGACCAGTGTTGTCGGGAGTCCTTGCAGTTCTTCGACACTCGCTTGCAGCGGTGACGCGTGGGCCTCTGCCCGTTGTGCCGGATCGGTGGTGTAGGCATCCCAGAACCACTTCATTCCGTCGCGCGTGAGGTAGTAGCCCTCGGCGAATTGGAGGTAGGACGGGGTGTTGAAGTCGGCGTTGGCCACGGGGTAGAGCAGCACCTGTGCCTTGAGATCGATGCCACCGCGCTCCTTGTTCATCAGTGCGAACACCGCCGACATACAACCGCCGACGGACTCGCCGGTCACCGCGATGCGGCTGGTGTCGAGTCCATGCTCCGAACCGTGTTCGAGTACCCATTGGCCAACGGCGTAGTTCTGCTCGATTTGCGTGGGGTACTTGTGTTCGGGTGCGCGGTCATAGACCGGGAAGACCCCGGCCGCGCCGGCGCCGACGGCCAGTTCCCGGAACAGTCGGTCATGGGTTCTGTCGTCCCCGAAAACCCAACCGGCGCCGTGAATGTAGAACACGACCGGCAGCTGGCCACTCGCGCCCTTCGGCCGGATGATCCGGGTTCTGACGGTGCCCCATTCGCCGGCGTTGACATCCACCCACTCCTCGTCGACCTCGGGTCGGGGGACGCTCTCGTCGCTCTGCAGGTCGAGCAGGATCTGACGTCCCTGATCGGGTGGTACCTCGTAGATGCGCGGGTGGGGATCGGTGGCGGCGCACAGCTCTTGCGCCGCGGGTTCGAGATAGGGGGGCAGGGGAGCGGGAATCTCGGGCATGGGGTGAGCCTCTTTCCTCTGGAAGCGTGAGTCGATTGCAGTCGCATCTGGCAGTTGAGGTTTTCGACGCGGGTGGTTGTGTCAGAACCGCGGCACGAGAATCGATGGTGGAGAATGTATTTCCCGCGCTGAGTTGCCGCCCGGAAGGCCGGGTCGGATCTCGGGAGGTTCGTTTCCTGTTGTGGACGCCTCCCGGCTCACGGTAGAACCCGAAGTAAGCGGTGTCAACACCTTCGTCGGTTTCGCTTCGTCGTGGCCTCCGTAGGCGATCCCGACACGTCCGCCACCGACGTCGGTGCCTACGATGGGGCGATGCATGCAGCCGAATCGGGGGCGCGGTAGTGCTCGCACAACTCAGTGACGCCCAGACCGTCGGACTGTCGCTGGCCATCCTCGGCGCGGTACTCGTCGTCGGGTGGATCGTGCGCATGAAGGTCGGATTCCTGCACACCTTGTTCATCCCGGCGAGCGTGGTGTCGGGATTCCTGGTGTTGATCCTCGGACCCCAGGTGCTCGGCCGGTTCACCGACAGCCACGGGTTGTTCCCCTCGGACGTCATCGAGGTCTGGCGGGTGATCCCCGGACTGATGATCAACGTGGTCTTCGCGGCCATCATGCTCGGCAAGACGCTGCCCAGCCCGCGGGCCCTGTGGGACGCCGCGGCACCGCACGCATTGTTCGGTGCGTTCATGTCGTTCGGACAGTTCGCTCTCGGGGGTCTCGCGGTGCTCCTGGTCCTCACTCCCTTCTTCGGACTACCCGCCGAAGCCGGTTCCCTGTTGGAGATGTCGTTTGCCGGCGGTCACGGCACCATCGCGGGCATGGGTCAGGTCTTCAGCGATGAAGGCGCTCCCGAACTCGTCGACATCGGGCTCGGCCTGGCGACGATCAGCATGGTGACCGGCGTGGTCGTCGGATCGATGCTGGTGCGCTGGGCGGTCCGCCATCCCCGAATCCCGCTGCGCCGCAACGAGCCCCTCCGGTCCGATGAGAACTACGACGTCGACGACATCCACGTGGTCCCGGCAGATGCCAAGCCCGCCAACGAGACCGGTCTGCACCCCACCACCCTCGCCTTCGCCCTGATCGGCGTGACGATTCTGGTGTCGGTCGGCATCCTGTGGGGAGTGCGGGCCATCGTCTCCGCACTCGGTTCCGACATTCTCGACAAGATGCCGTTGTTCCCGGTGGCCGTCATCGGCGGGTTCATCGTGCAATGGGTGGTAGCGAGAACCGGGCAGGCCCATCGCGTCGACAAGCGTGCGGTCGAGGGGATCTCGTCGATCGCCCTCGACGTCTTGCTGGTGTGTGCGATCGGCACGATGTCGCTGGCGACCATCGGCTCCAACGTCCCGGCGATCGTCGTGTTCACCGTCGTCGGTGTCGGGTGGAGTGTGGTCTGCCTGATCTGGCTGGGGCGTCGATTCCACGGTGCGGATTGGTTCGAGCACGCCATCGCCGACTTCGGCAGTCGCAGGGCAATGTGGCGACCGGCTTCGTCCTCGCCGACATGGTCGATCCCCGACGCGAGACCTCGACCGCGAACACCTATGGCTACAAACAACTACCGTACGAGCCATTCCTCGGCGGCGGCTTGATCACCGCGCTGTCGGTGCCGCTGATCGTGGCGATCGGGTTGCCGTGGTTCACCGCGGTCAGCGTCGTCGCCGTCGCAGTGATCGGGGTGTGGGGGATGCGCAGGCGTAGGTCCGGGGTCGGTGGCTGAATCGCACTCACCGAGTGTGACCCATATCACCAAACTGCATAAGTTGAGCGGAATGCACTCAACCTTGCTCGCGTTGTAGGAGTCGAACGGCCATACTTGAGCCGTACCGACTTAAGAACGTAGAGAAAGGTGCACCCGAAGTGGACAGCTTCACCCCGACCACCAAGACACAGCAGGCGTTGAGTGCTGCGGTGCAGGCGGCGGCCGCTGCTGGTAACCCCGACGTGCGTCCCGCCCATATCCTGGTCGCTCTGCTCGACCAGTCCGACGGCATTGCCGCGCCGCTGCTCAAGGCGGTGGGGGTCGATCCGTCGACTGTTCGTACGCAGGCTCAGGGCATGGTCGATCGCGCGCCGACGGTGGCCAGCGCCAGCGCTCAGCCGCAACTGTCGCGCGAGTCGATCGCCGCGGTCAGTGCCGCCCAGCAGCTCGCGACCGAATTGAACGACGAGTACGTCTCGACCGAACACCTCGTCGTCGGCCTCGCGACCGGCGACTCCGAGGTCGCCAAACTGCTGCACAATGCCGGTGCGACACCGCAGGCATTGCGTGAGGCCTTCGTCGCCGTGCGCGGCAACGCCCGCGTGACCTCCGAGGATCCGGAGTCGACCTATCAGGCGCTGGAGAAGTACTCGACCGACCTGACCAAGGCCGCCCGAGAGGGCAAACTCGACCCGGTCATCGGCCGCGACACCGAGATCCGTCGCGTCGTGCAGGTGCTCTCCCGTCGGACCAAGAACAACCCGGTCCTCATCGGTGAGCCCGGCGTCGGCAAGACCGCCATCGTCGAGGGGCTCGCCCAGCGCATCGTCGAGGGCGATGTGCCGGAGTCGTTGCGCAACAAGACCGTCATCTCGCTGGACCTCGGTTCGATGGTCGCCGGCGCGAAGTACCGCGGCGAATTCGAGGAGCGGCTCAAGGCCGTGCTCGACGAGATCAAGGGTTCGGCCGGTCAGGTCATCACCTTCATCGATGAGCTGCACACCATTGTCGGCGCCGGTGCCACCGGCGAATCCGCGATGGATGCGGGCAACATGATCAAGCCGATGCTGGCCCGTGGTGAGCTGCGACTGGTCGGCGCGACCACGCTCGAGGAGTACCGCAAGTACATCGAGAAGGACGCTGCGCTCGAGCGCCGCTTCCAGCAGGTCTACGTCGGGGAGCCGAGCGTCGAGGACGCCATCGGAATTCTTCGCGGCCTCAAGGAGCGCTACGAGGTGCACCACGGCGTGCGCATCACCGACTCCGCATTGGTCGCTGCGGCAACGCTTTCCGACCGCTACATCACCTCGCGATTCCTCCCCGACAAGGCGATCGACCTCGTCGACGAGGCCGCCTCGCGGTTGCGGATGGAGATCGACTCGCGCCCCGTCGAGATCGACGAGGTCGAGCGTGTCGTCCGACGCCTCGAGGTCGAAGAGGTAGCGCTGGAGAAGGAGCACGACGAGGCGAGCAAGGACCGGCTGGAGAAGTTGCGTCAGGAACTGGCCGATCAGCGCGAGAAGCTCAACGAGCTCTCGGCGCGCTGGCAGTCGGAGAAGACCGCCATCGACGCCGTCCGCGACGTCAAGGAACAGCTGGAAAACCTTCGTGGAGAAGCCGACCGCGCCGAGCGTGATGGTGATCTGGGACGGGCCGCCGAGCTCCGGTACGGCCGAATCCCGGGCCTGGAGAAGGAACTCGAGGCCGCGATCGAGAAGACCGGCACCGATCCCGACCAGGACGTGATGCTGCAGGAGGAGGTCGGCCCCGACGACGTCGCGCAGGTCGTGTCGGCGTGGACGGGTATCCCCGCGGGCAAGATGCTCGAGGGGGAGACCGCCAAACTGCTTCGCATGGAACAAGAGCTCGGGCGCCGGGTCGTCGGGCAGCAGGCCGCCGTGGTGGCGGTCTCGGATGCGGTGCGTCGTGCACGTGCCGGGGTTGCCGACCCCAACCGGCCGCTCGGATCGTTCCTCTTCCTCGGACCGACCGGCGTCGGCAAGACCGAGCTGGCCAAGGCGCTGGCGGAGTTCATGTTCGACGACGAGCGCGCGATGGTGCGCATCGATATGAGTGAGTACGGCGAAAAGCACGCCGTGGCACGACTTGTCGGTGCCCCTCCGGGCTACGTCGGGTACGAGCAGGGAGGTCAGCTGACCGAGGCGGTGCGTCGTCGGCCGTACACGGTGGTGCTCTTCGACGAGGTCGAAAAGGCGCACCCGGACGTCTTCGACATCCTGCTGCAGGTCCTCGACGAAGGACGCCTGACCGACGGCCAGGGCCGCACAGTCGACTTCCGCAACACCATCCTGATCCTGACCTCCAACCTGGGGTCCGGCGGCGACGCCGATCACGTGATGGCGGCGGTGCGGGCGGCATTCAAGCCGGAGTTCATCAATCGTCTCGATGACGTGGTGATCTTCGATGCGCTGAGCCCCGAGGAACTGGTGTCCATCGTCGACATCCAACTGGGACAACTGCAGAAGCGGCTGGCGCAGCGTCGACTGGAACTGCAGGTCACGCCGAAGGCCAAGGAATGGCTGGCCGAGCGCGGATTCGACCCGCTATACGGTGCCCGGCCGCTGCGGCGTCTGGTGCAGCAGGCCATCGGCGACCAGCTCGCCCGAGCCCTGCTGGCCGGTGACATCCGCGACGGTGACATCGTTCCGGTCAACGTCAGCGCCGACGGAGAGTCGTTGGTGCTCGGCTGATTTCACCCAAGAGATGGGCTGTCCCACTGCGGTGGGGCAGCCCATCTCTCATCTTCGGGTGCGCTTTTTCTGATGGTCGAGAACCCTTCCTCCGATGGTCGAGGCGCCCTTTCCCTGGTGGTCGAGGTGTGAGGCGCGTGCGCCGAGCCTCGAGACCCGGTGAGCCACAGCTGGTTCCACCCCACAGCAGTACCATGTCACCGTGGGTAGGTGACAATCACCTGCCCCGTCCGTCGGTTCCGCCACTCCACCCGCCGATCGGTGTAGAGCGTCGGCACCCACTCGGCGAGGTGTTTGCGTTGGTGATCGGCCCGACACAGCGGGATCAGGTCGCCGAGCACCGTCCAGCCTCCGGCTTCGGGGTCGGTGTGGTTGAACGGTCGCCAGTGGTCGAGGTCGCACAGGTGTGACGGCATCCCGCAGTAGGGGAACCGGCACCACGCATCATTGGCCAACACCTCAGCGCGCAACTTTGCGCTGGGTGCATACGTCAATGCCCCAGGGGGTGGCACGGTGTGACCACCGTGTCCGGTCGGATCCGCCGGCGGGGCTTGCGGCCGGTCGGAGATCTGCGGGATGAGTGGTCCCGCGGCCCGGGCGGATTCGGGGTAGTGGATGGTTTTCGCCACGTCGGCGAGGGTGGTGGCGTAGTCGGGGTCGATCGGCCCGTATCCCTGCAACCGAGGCACGAGAATCCCGTCCGGGTCCTTCAACACCGTCAGTACGGGTGCTCCGGGCACCACCAAAGCCCGCCCGAATGCCACCGGCACCTCATCCGGCGTCGGTGGATTCATCGGGTCGGGGACGGCGGGTTCGGCGACGGGCTCCACCGGATCGACCACCTCCTGCGCAGCGCAGGGCTCCGGCGCACTAGAAGGTTCGACGTCCTCGAGTTCGGGAGCGTCGGCATCGGCGGGTTCGGGTAGCAGGTCGTCCCACGCTGCCGCGTCGTCGGCGTCAGTGGGTGTTTCGGCCGACCCGTTGCTGTCTGTGCTGCCGCCTCGTTTCGGGCAGTCATGTTGTCCGCATTCGCAGTCGAGGTGCGCGCCGGGCACGCCGGTGATCTCCCCGAGGGCGATCACCCGCAGCGACCCCACGCGGCGGGGGTCCTTGCGGCAGGTGCGTTCATCGATCAGCGCCTCGATCTGGGTGGTGAGGAATACCCCGTAATGGGCGGGGACGACCGCGTCGAGAGCGGAGTGCCCGGCAACGTCGGGGGTGATGGTGACGTTTCCCACCAGGTCGGTGATGGTGTCGCGGTCCTCGATAACGCTGTCGGGGTTCATCGAGATCAGTGCGGCGTCGAGTTGTTGCGATAGCACTGGGTCGGTGGTGGCGCGGGATCCGTAATCCAGGACGATCTCTTCGAACGACATCTCGGACTCGTCACCGTCGGTGCTTTCGCTGTCGGTGTCGCTGTCGGTCTCGGTGTCCGCGCCACGTTGGGCGGCGCGCGCCATGATCGAAGCCCGGTTGGTGGAGAGTTCCCCGTTCAGATAGGCGGCACGGATCAGCGGTAGCTTCTCCAGGAGGTCCGCCAGCGCTATCCAACTCCCGGCTTTGCTGCGGGAGACCTTGAACTGCAACGACACCTCGGCCCGGCCGAGTCTCTCGGCATGCTCGACGACGGAACCCCACACACCGGTCTCGGGCCGATCGGCCAGATGCTCGTGAAATACCCGCTCCGCCAGCGCGGCGGCAGTCAGCACCGTCCGGGCTTCGTATTTGCGGGACTCGCGTAGCAGGTCCGGGCCGGTTTCGGTGAGCTCATCGCGCGACATGGCTGTGATCGCGGCAGTGTCGGCATCCGGATCGGTGAACGTCAGCAGACTCGACATCTGAACAACCTCCCCCCCCGCGATCGGACTTGATGAGAACAAGTGTACGAAGGGGTACCGACAAAACCGGTCCGGCGATCGCGCGGCTCGAGAAATCTGTGGACAACTTTTTTCCGACGCGTCGAGTGGGCGCTCCATTGCGTCGAGTGGGTGGTGGATGTGGTTGCGATGCTTGTCATCTCACCATGGTCTCGAGGCTCGCCGCACGCGGCTCGCACCTCGACCACCGATAAGAACGACACCTCGACTTTTGGAAAGTGGGACACGTTGACCACCGATAAGAAGGACACCTCGGCCATCGGTCAAGCGGGCCTCGATCCTGCCTCGATCCTTGGTCGGCGTGTTCGAGCTGAGAGTGGTAGTGCCATAGCGAAAAGTCGCGGGCCTCTCGGTGGCTACGATCGATTTGTCGGACCCGACAGGTACGTTCGCCGGGTGGAACGCGAGGAGAGCGGAATGTCGGATGTGATCGTCGGGGACGACGGGATCTCTCGTTGTACCTGGGCGGCTCGGGAGCCCGAGACCACCTACCACGACACCGAATGGGGATTCCCGCTGTCGGGGGATACCGCCCTGTTTGAGCGGGTCTGTCTCGAGGGATTCCAGTCGGGGCTGAGCTGGCGGACCATCCTCACCAAACGGGAGAACTTTCGGAAAGCGTTCCGTGGCTTCGACATTGCGACGGTTGCTCGCTTCGGTGAGGCCGACGTGGCGCGGCTTCTCGGTGACGCGGGCATCATCCGGCATCGCGGCAAGATCGAGGCGTCGATCAACAATGCGCGCCACGCCGAGGATCTCATCGACGTCGAGGGCTCGCTCGAGGCGTTCTTCTGGCGGTACGCACCAGACCGGGACCATGAGCCGGGGTCGATGACGACCTCTCCCGAATCGCTGGCGCTGTCGAAGGACCTCAAGAAGCTGGGGTGGCGGTTCGTTGGCCCGACGACGATGTTCGCGCTGATGCAGGCCGCCGGATTCGTCAACGACCATGCCTACGACTGTGCGATCCGGCCGACCGTCGATGCCGCGATCTCCGCACACCCGCGACCGTCGTGAGGCGATCGTTGACCGGTGGCGGGGCGTGAGAGTAGCGTCACATGTGGTAACAGTCGTATCCAGATAGGGGCTGGGTCATGGTGAGCGCAACGACGACCCGAACAGCGCCGGTCGGCCGCCGGCATCCGACGACGATGCTCGACCTGATCACCGTCGAGGGTCTCACCAGCGGCGTCGCGAACATCATCATGCAGTTGTCGTTACCGCCGGTTGGTGTGGGCGTCAACGAGAGCCGCGTGGTGTCCGGTAGCCCGCGGCGGTATCCGATGAAGCGCACGCGCACCACCGGTACCTATCTCGCGGTGGCGTTGCTCGGCACCGAGGACGAGAAGAACCAGCTGCGCGCGGAGGTTGCGCAGATGCACAAGCCCGTCGTCTCCACCCCGGACAGTCCGGTGCGCTACAGCGGCAACAGTCCTGACCTCCAATTGTGGGTCGCCGCCTGCCTTTTCCGCTTCTATCTCGACCAGTACACGATCCTCTACGGCGATCTGACCACCGCCGAGCTCGACGTCCTCGTCCGTGCCGGAGAGCCGCTGGCCACCGGCGTCAACGTGCGTCCGGCGTCCTGGCCGCAGACGTGGGCGGAGTTCACCCAGTATTGGGAAGGCATGCAATCGCACCTGTCCATCTCCGCAGAGGTGAAGCGGGACTTCGAGACGCTGTCGAACATGGAGTTCGTTCTCGAGGCGTGGGGGCCGCTCGGACGTCCGTTCCCACTGTTGCTGGGCAAGCACTACCAATTCATGACCCGCGCGAACCTGCCGCCGCGATTCCGGGAGCTGATGGGGTGGGACTGGACCGATCGCGACCAACGCAACTTCGACCGGGCGCTGGCAAGGATGCGCGTGCTCGACCGCGTCGGCGGACGTCAACTCGCCTTGGGTTTGCTGTGGTCGTACATGATCGACTTCCGCCTTCGTCGGCGACTTGGCATCCCGGTACTCGGCACACTCCGCGTGACGCAGATCCCGATACGTGACGGCGGCGGTGTGCGACGGCTGGCGCGGCGCTGGTGGCGTCAGGTGCAGAAGGGCGGCGTACCACGACGGTTTGACTTCAATCGAGCTTGAGGTCTTACCGTCGTTGTCATGACGAACCACGGTGACAGGCCGTACCTCGCGCCCGCCCATCCGGACGCGCTCGACGTGGCACATCGACTCGTCGCCGCGCTACAGCTCGGAATGGACCGCTCGGACGCGGATGCCTACGACGCGATGTTCGCTGCCGACATTCTTTGGGGATCACCCAAAGGTGCGGTATTGCAAGGCTTCTCCACCTTGAACTGGATTCATCAGCGGCTGTTCGCTCAAGCCGTGGCGCCACCGTCGGACTTCTCGGTGGCGCAGGCCGCAATGATCGCGCCCGGAGTGGTGGTTGCCCAGATCGGACGCCACGCACGCGGGGGTGGATTCTCCGAGATGGCGATGTACGTGCTGGTCGAGCGGGACGGACGATGGTGGGTGACAGCCGGTCAGAACACCCCGATCGCTGATGATTGAGCCGGCTGCTACGCCGCAACGCCCGACATCTGCGGGGCAAGTCGCTTGAGTCCCTGGCGGATTCGAGACTTGACGGTCGGTAGCGCGACGCCGAGACGATCGGCCACCTCCCGGTAGGTCAGCCCCTCGAAGTAGGCGAGCTCGATCGACTCGCGCTGCAGTGGGGTGAGGACCGACAGACTCGATCGGATCTCGCGATTCGTATCGTGACGCTCGGCGAGTTCGCTGACCACGTCGCGCTCGACCCGCGAGCCGAGATCGGCTGTGCCGTAATCGATCGTGCGGCGCCGGCTCGCTGTCTCCGATCGCACCCGATCCACCGCGCGACGATGCGCGAGGGTCATCAGCCAGCTGATCGCCGAGCCGTTGCCGACGGCGAACCCATCCGCCGAGCGCCATACCGCGAGATACACCTCCTGAGTGGCTTCCTCGCTCATTCCGGCGTCGCGCAGCACACGTCGGGTCATGCCGTAAACGCGTGCCGAGGTGAGGTCGTAGAACCGCCCGAAGGCCACCTGATCGCCGGAGCCGACACGCGTCAAGAGCACGTCGAGATCGTCGTCGTGTGTGCTCATCGGACTCCTTAGGGGCTGGGTGGTCAGACATCCGATGTGGATTCGGTGGCGAATCACCGGTGTCCGGCCTCTGCGTCTCGACGCTATGTACCGATTCGGGTTGCCACCACGGCCCGTGACCAAACGCGACGCATTAGCAACGCGGATAACGGTTTGATAACGCCGAGCTCGCGACGGCGCTGTCGCGGGGTGGGGAGGGCGCTGTCGGCGTGCTGGAGGGCGCTGTCGCGGGTAGGGGCGGACGTCACCACCGCGAGGTCGGGTTGCGCATCGCGCAGGCCACGCACTGCCGAGCGGCCGGTAGCACCTCCAGGCGTTCTGCGCCGATCGGCGAGCCGCAGGTCTCGCACCGCCCGTACTTGCCGTGGCCGACGCGCTCGAGGGCTGCGTCGATCTCGACGAGGCGCGCCCGCGATCGCTCGACCTGGGCCACCAGCTGGCCGCGTTCCACCGCGAGCGTCGAACCCTCGGGGTCGTGCTCGTCGTCGGCGGCCTCGTCGGCAGTCGCCTCGATGACCGCCGAGAGTCGTTGTGACAGAGCGTCGATTAGTGCTGCGGTGCGTGCGCGCTCGGCGCGTAGCGCCTCCCGTGACGGGTCGCTCCTGTCTCGCCTATCGCCGTCCCGGTCCATCGTTACTTTGTACGCCCACACCGCCGGCGCCCACTTGACTTGCACCTTCTGCGAAGTTCGCGGCGGGCGCAGCTCTACGATGGACCCGTGACCAGCGACCCGCACGGCAACACCGGCGCGCCCTTCGACGCCGCGACCACCGCCAAGTTCGTCCTCCTGACGACCTACCGCAAGGACGGCACCCCGGTGTCCTCACCGCTGTGGGGCGTCACCGAGGGCAACGAGATGTTCATGTGGACACCTGCCGACTCGTGGAAGATCAAACGTCTTCGCCGTGATCAGAAGGTCGTCGTCCAGGCGTGTGACCGCATGGGAAAGACGTTGGAGGGTAAGCCGGTCGAGGGTCGGGCCGAGCTGCTCGACGAGGCGGGCACCGATCGCGCCAAGAAGTTATTGGTCGGAAAGTACGGGCTACTCGCCCGACTCGTGATCGCCGGCAGCAAACTACGTCGCGGATCGGCGGGCACCATCGGGATCGCGATCAGGCCTGCCGCCTGAGGGCCGAGCTGTGGCGACGTTCCGGTGTCTGGGTGTTGGTCTTACGGAGCTGTGGTCGCTCGAACACCGGCTTGTCCGGGGTGGTCAGCCGCAGGGTCTGGGCCATGTCGGTGTGACAGCTCGCCCAGATGACCTCGTACTCCACCTCGTCGATCCGCCCGTCGCGCAGGTCGGAGTCGGCATCGCGTAGTCGCGCGGAGATGCGCCGGATCAGCGCGATGTTCGACAGCGACGTCAGGTCGGCGTCGGGACCCGTCCAGCCCTCGACGGACACCGAGGCCGTACGGATGTCCCGGGTGCGTTCGGCGACCACGATCACCAAACCCACCGACACCGCGATCGCCACCGCAAACGCGACGACGAGCGCGGAATTGACGTATCCGCAGATGAAAGCCGTGCCCAGGACGATGGCTGCGACGATCGCCGGAAGCCAGCGCCACGCCCGCATCCAGCGGCGCTGTTCGACAGAGGTCCCCGGCGGGTAGAGCACCATCCGGTCACGGACCCACTGGCGGGCGTAACCGATCTGCACTTATCCCCATCGATAGTCGCCGGCGACGATGCGCCGCGGTGCTGTGCTGCTCATGACCTCAGGTCTAATCCGCGGCTCATCGCGCGGTAAGGGGTTCTCACACGATCTCGACGCCGTGCGCTGGGATTTTGACGCGTCCTTGACGCGCACCGCGAGCTGTTCGGAGGCCCTCGAGCGTCGTGGCCCGATGATCGACGAGCCGGCCGTCGCACCCCCTGATGAGAAGGTCGCGTCAACATTGCCTGCCCGCGCGTATTGATCGCGTTAAGGCACTTCGTCCGATCGGCATCGGGAGCGCAGAGTGGTCCTGCGCACCGGCCGCCGGCCGGTGCATCGGCATGGCCGTCGGTTGGCTCGACGGTTGCGGTGTGAGGAGTGAGAGTGGCTGACTTCCTGTACGTTCTCGCCGCATTGGTGGGCTTCGCGTTGTGCGTGCTCGCCGTGCGCGCCGTCGACGTGAGGATCCGGCGATGACCGCCGACGGCGTGATCAACGTCGTCCTGCTGGCCCTCGCGGTGGTGACGGCCGTCTACCTGATGGTCGCGCTGATCTTCCCGGAAAGGTTTTGAGCCCGATGAATCCCGCTCTGGCCGCCACCTTGCAGGTGGCGCTCCTCCTCGTGGTGCTGGGCCTGGCCTATGTGCCGCTGGGCGACTACATGGCCTCGGTCTATCGCAGCGAACGCGACCTCGGGGCCGAGCGAGTGCTGTATCGCCTCGCCCGGATCGATCCGAAGCGCCAACAGACCTGGGTCGGCTATGCGCTTGCGGTGCTCGCCTTCTCGGTCGTCAGTGTTCTGTTCCTCTATCTGCTGCAGCGACTTCAGGGTGTATTGCCCTGGGCCGACGGCAAACCCGGGATCAACCCGGCGACCGCGTTCAACACGGCGGTCTCCTTCGTCTCGAACACCAACTGGCAGTCGTACTCACCCGAACAGGTGATGAGCAACCTCACCCAGATGATCGGTCTGGCGGTACAGAACTTCGCGTCGGCGGCGGTGGGCCTTGCGGTGGCCGTCGCGCTCATCCGCGGACTGGTGAACCGGCGCGGCGATGGTCAGCTCGGCAACTTCTGGGTTGACCTCGTCCGCGGCGTCATCCGAATCCTGTTGCCGCTGAGCATCATCATGGCGGTCATCCTGATCACACAGGGTGCCGTCCAATCGTTCAAGACCGGCTTCGACTTCACCACGCTCAACGGTGCGTCGGCACACAGCGTCGTCGGACCGTTCGCCTCACAGGAGGCGATCAAGGAACTCGGAACCAACGGCGGCGGAACCCTCTCGGCCAACTCGGCCCACCCCTTCTCCAACCCGACGCCGCTGAGCAACATCGTGGAAATCATTGCGCTGCTGATCATCCCGGTGTGCCTCACACGGACCTACGGCACGTTGGTCGGTGACCGGCGTCAGGGATACACCCTGCTCGGTGTGATGGCCTCACTGTGGGGCATCATGCTGGCCGTCTCCTGGTACTTCGAGTCGCGCACCAACGGTGTGGCCGCGCAGGTCGCGGGAGCGATGATGGAGGGCAAGGAACAACGATTCGGCATCCCGGCGTCGGTGTTGTTCGCGGTGTCGACGACGGGAACCTCGACCGGCGCGGTGAACTCCGCCCACGACAGTTTCTCCGCCGGTGGTGGCGGTGTGTTGCTGTGGAACATGCTGCTCGGCGAGGTCGCGCCAGGCGGCGTGGGCTCGGGACTCTACGGAATCCTGATGATGGCGGTGGTCACCGTCTTCGTCGGCGGACTGCTGGTCGGACGGTCTCCGGAGTTCCTCGGAAAGAAGGTCGGGCAGAACGAGATCACCATGGCAGCCCTCTATGTGCTGGTGATGCCGGCACTCGTGCTGATCGGTGCGGGCATCACGGTGGTCCTCTCCTCGACGCTCGACGCGCAGGGCAACGGTGGGTCGCCCGGAACCGCGGGGTCGATCCACGGATTCAGTGAGGTGCTCTACGCGTTCGCGTCGGCGGCCAACAACAACGGCAGCGCATTCGGTGGGCTGACCGTGACCAGCGACTGGTTCCAGAGCTCGTTGGGCTTCGCGATGCTCCTCGGTCGGTTCCTGCCGATCGTGTTCGTGCTGGCGCTGGCCGGTCTGCTGGCGCGCCAGCGGCCGCGGGGTGCGAAGGCCGATGGGCTGGAACCAGCACCGGGGCAGGAGGTCTCGAGGCTCGGCGCCGGGGCGCCTCGCACCTCGACCAGCGGTCCGGGGAGAGGTGGCGACGCAGTGAGCGCCGGGGCGCCTCGCACCTCGACCAGCGGTCAGGGGGCGGCCGATGGGGACGCAGACGCCGACAGCCGTGGCGCGGTCGCGCTCGAGGCCCGCACCGACACCGCATCGACCCTACCGACGCACGGACTCCTGTTCGGCGCGTTGTTGTTCGGAACCATCCTGCTCGTCGCAGGACTCACCTTCTTCCCGGCCATGGCGCTGGGACCGATCGCGGAGGCAGCTCTGTGAGTGTGGATACGATCGACCGGACCGACGGCCGGCACAAGCCCATCGACGAGTCCGCCGATGCCCCGGAACTGGTGTCGGGCGGTGCATTCGACGCCCGCAGCCTGATCACCTCGTTGCCGCAGGCGGCGCGCAAACTGAACCCCAAGGACCAAGCCCGCAATCCGGTGATGTTCGTGGTGTTCCTCGGCGCCATCGTCACCACGGTGCTCGCGATCTGGCGGCCGTCGTGGTTCTCCTGGCTGATCGCCGCATGGCTGTGGTTCACGGTGATCTTCGCCAACCTCGCCGAGGCGGTCGCCGAGGGACGCGGCCGTGCACAGGCGGACAGTCTGCGAAAGGTCAAGCGCGACACCATGGCCCGACGGATCGGCGCCGATGGTTCGACGGTCTCGGTATCGGGCAGCGATCTCGTGGTCGGCGACCGGATCATCGTCGAGGCCGGTGAGGTGATCGCTGGTGACGGCGACGTCATCGAGGGCATCGCGACCGTCGACGAGTCGGCGATCACCGGCGAATCCGCGCCGGTGGTTCGCGAATCCGGTGGGGACCGATGCGCGGTCACCGGTGGCACCGTCGTGCTGTCGGATCGCATCATCGTCAAGATCACCACGGCGCCGGGAGAGACCTTCGTCGACCGGATGATCGCGCTCGTCGAGGGCGCCGCCCGCAAGAAGACCCCCAACGAGATCGCGCTGGACATCCTGCTCGCGAGCCTGACGGTGATCTTCCTGCTCGCCGTCGTCGCGGTCGGTCCGATGCAGCAGTACGCCGGGCAGAGCCCCGATCCGATCAAGTTGATCGCGCTGCTGGTCTGCCTCATCCCGACGACGATCGGGGCGCTGCTGTCCTCGATCGGTATCGCCGGGATGGATCGGTTGGTGCAACGCAATGTGCTGGCGATGTCTGGCCGGGCGGTTGAGGCCGCCGGCGACATCGACACCCTGCTGATGGACAAGACCGGCACGATCACCTTCGGTAACCGGCGGGCCACCGAGATCTTCCCCGGCCCCGACACCTCCACCGCCGACCTCGCGTCCGCCGCGTATCGGTGCAGTCTCACCGACGACACCCCCGAGGGCCGCAGCATCGTCGATCTCTGTCTGCAGGAGCATCAGGTGACCCCGATGGCCGCCGATGACGCCGACGCGGCGCGCGGTGGTGTTCACCCGAACTACGACGTCGTCGCCTTCACCGCCGAAACCCGCATGAGCGGAATCGATCTGCACGACGGCCCGTCCGACGTCGCCTACCGCAAGGGCGCCGCCGACGCGGTGACCCGCTGGATCGGCCGGCTCGGCGGCTCGGTACCGGAGGTCGTCACCGATCGCGTCGCGGAGATCTCGCAGGGTGGTGGCACGCCGCTGCTGGTCGCCGTCCACGACGTCGACGGCGCACGCATCCTCGGTACCATCCAGCTCTCCGACGTGGTCAAGCCCGGAATGCGCTCGCGCTTTGCGCAACTGCGGGCGATGGGCATCCGCACGGTGATGGTCACCGGTGACAATCCGTTGACCGCCAAGGCGATTGCCGACGAGGCCGGGGTCGACGACTTCGTCGCCGAGGCCACCCCGGAGGACAAACTCGCCCTGATCCGGTCCGAGCAGGCAGGCGGACGGCTGGTCGCGATGACCGGCGACGGCACCAACGACGCCCCGGCGCTCGCGCAGGCCGACGTCGGGCTGGCGATGAACACCGGGACGTCGGCAGCCAAGGAAGCCGGCAACATGGTCGACCTCGATTCCGATCCGACCAAACTGATCGAGGTCGTCGCCATCGGCAAGCAACTGCTGATCACCCGCGGCGCGCTGACGACGTTCTCGCTGGCCAACGACCTCGCGAAGTACTTCGCGATCCTGCCGGCGATGTTCGCGGTCATCTACCCGCAACTGCATGTGCTCAACATCATGCACCTGCATTCGGCGCAGTCGGCGATCGTCTCGGCGATCGTGTTCAACGCCCTGATCATCGTCGCGCTCATCCCGCTGTCGTTGCGTGGCGTCAAATACCGGCCCAGCTCGGCCTCGCGCCTGCTCGGCCGAAATCTACTGATCTACGGCCTCGGTGGCGTCGTGTCACCGTTCGTCGGGATCTGGTTGATCGATCTCGTGGTCCGTTTCCTTCCGGGAATGGGGTGAGGAAGTCATGAACACCGTCATCTCCACCTTCGTGCGGCAGTGCGTCGCCGCGATCGGTGTCCTGCTCGCGCTGACCGTCGTCGTCGGCGTCGCCTATCCGGCGGTCGTGTGGGCGGCGTCCCGATTGGACACCCATGCCGCCGAGGGCTCCCAGGTCGTCGACGCCCGCGGTTGCGCCGCCGGCTCCTCGATCATCGGCATCGACCCACAACCCGTTGCCGGACAACCCGACTCGTTCCTCCACGCCCGCGTACTCGGATCGGCCGACAACCCGATGGCGCCGGGTGACCCGTCGTCGTCGGCGGCGAGCAACCAGGGACCCAACAGCCAGACACTGGCCACCGAGATCGAGGCGCGCCGAAAGATCATCGCGCAGCGCGAAGGGGTGGCACCGACGGCGGTGCCGGTCGATGCGGTCACCGGCTCCGGGTCGGGTCTGGACCCCGACATCAGCCCGGCCTACGCGGCACTGCAGGTACCCCGCATCGCCCGCAACAGCGGCCGCACCCCCGCACAGGTCCAGGCGATCATCGACGCGCACACCTCCGGCCGGGAGTGGGGCTTCCTGGGTCAGCCGACCGTCGATGTGCTCGAGGTGAATCTCGCCCTGGGACACACCGTGTGCCGGTCGTGACGGCACTTCGCCGATAGACTCGGACGCATGGTTTCCACTGCCGACGCCCGGGGCACCCTGGAGGTTTTCCTCGGCTGTGCCCCGGGCGTGGGCAAGACCTATGAGATGCTCGCGCACGCACACGATCTGATCGGTGAGGGCGCCGACGTGGTGATCGCCGTCGTGGAGTCCCACGGGCGGTCGGCGACGGCCGGTCTGATCGAGGGCATCGAGGTGATTCCGCGACGCCGCATCGTCTATCGGGGTACCGAGCTGGAGGAGATGGACCTCGACGCGGTGCTGGCCCGCCACCCGCAGGTGGCCCTCGTCGACGAACTCGCCCACTCCAATGTCCCGGGATCGGCGAATGCCAAGCGCTGGCAAGACATCGACGTTCTCCGGGATGCCGGGATCGATGTGCTCACGACGGTCAACATCCAGCATCTCGAGAGTCTCAACGATGTGGTCGCCCAGATCACCGGCGTCACCCAGCGGGAGACCGTCCCTGACGCGGTGGTGCGCGCCGCCGACCAGATCGAGCTCGTCGACATCGCCCCGCAGGCGCTGCGGCAACGACTCTCGGCGGGCAAGGTCTATCCCAGCGGCCGGATCGACGGCGCGCTCGCCAACTACTTCCGCCAGGGCAACCTGACCGCGTTGCGTGAGCTCGCGTTGCTGTGGCTGGCCGATCGCGTCGACGACAATCTGGCCGATTATCGTGCCGCGCATGCGATCACCGACACATGGGAGGCCCGGGAACGGGTGGTGGTGGCGATCACCGGTGGGGCCGAATCGTCGACGCTGATCCGCCGCGCCAGCCGCATCGCCTCACGGTCGAGTGCCGAGCTGATCGTCGTACACGTGGTCCGCGGTGACGGGCTCGCCGGTCGCTCCGGTGTGGAACTGTCAGAACTGACCGAACTGGCCGCCGGATTCGGTGCCCGCGTGCACTCCATCGTCGGCGACGACATCCCCACCACGCTGCTGGAATTCGCGCGCGGGGTCAACGCGACCCAGCTGGTGCTCGGCACGTCTCGGCGGCCGCGGTGGAAGCGGATCTTCGACGAGGGGGTCGGCGCGACGGTCGTCGCCAGCAGTGGACGGATCGACGTCCACATGGTCACCCACGAGGAGACCGCGAAACGCAACCGCCTCGACATCCGCGAGACCCGGTTCCACCGGCCGCTGAGCTGGGTCCTGGCAGTGGTGGTACCGCTGGTGATGACGGGTATCCTGGCCATCCTCGACCGCTGGCTCGGATTCGCCAGTGAGACAGCGTTGTTCTTCGTCACCGTGCTGGCGATCTCGATGCTCGGCGGTGTTGCCCCGGCCGCGTTGTCGGCAGTGGTCTCCGGTGTGCTGCTCAACTACTTCTTCACCGCACCGCGGTTCACCCTGACGATCAACGAACCGGACAATCTGATCACCATCCTGGTGATGCTCGTCATCGCGATAGCGGTTGCCGCGCTGGTCGATTCGGCCACTGTCCGACGGGTGCAGGCACAACGGGCGGCGCGTGAGGCCGAACTGCTCGCGGTGTTCAGTGACGCCGTCCTCGGTGGCGCGGACGTGGCGGGTCTGCTCGAACGCGTCCGGGAGACCTACGATCAGCGCGCGGTGTCGGTGGTGCACCGCCGTGCCGACGGCAGCGTCGAGGTCAGTGCTGCGGTGGGAGAGGACCCACCACAACGTGATTCGGAAGCCGATACCGTTCTGCCCGCGCGGGGCGACGAGTACGAGTTGCTGCTGTGCGGGGCGTCGCCGAAGGCGCAGGATCGCCGGGTGCTCACGGCCGTCGCCACCCAGGCGGCCGCCGCACTCGAACGCGCCGATCTCGAGGCCGGGGCCGCCGCCGCGCGGGCCCTCGCGCAGACCGACGAACTCCGGCGGGCATTGCTGTCGGCGGTGAGCCACGATCTGCGTACCCCGCTGGCCGGTGCGAAGGCGGCCGTGTCGAGTCTGCGCAGCGAGGAGGTGACGTTCTCGCCGGAGGACACCGCCGAATTGTTGGCCACCATCGAGGAATCCGTCGATCAGCTCTCGGCTCTGGTTGCCAACCTGCTGGACTCGTCGCGGCTCGAGGCCGGTGCGATCCGTCCGAACATGGCGCGCACCTATCTCGTCGAGGTGGTGCACCGGGCGGCCAACCGCAGCGGACCGGCCGCCGCGGGCATCACCTTCCGGTTCGGTCATGTCTGGGCATGGACCGACGGCGGGTTGCTGGAACGGGTGCTGGCCAATCTCATCGACAACGCGGTGCGCCACGGCGGCGGGCAGGTCGAGGTGGCGACCTCGCTCGACGAGTCGGACCCGCAGTCGCCGCGCACGATCATCGAGGTCGTCGACCACGGGCCCGGGATTCCGGTCGAACGGCGTGAGCAGATCTTCGACGATTTCCGCCAGGGCTTCGATCGCAACGGCTCCGATGGCGGTGTGGGGCTGGGCCTTTCGGTCGCCCAGGGTTTCACCTCGACGATGGGTGGCAATCTCGCCGTCGTCGACACCCCCGGTGGCGGTACGACGATGGTGGTGGATCTGCCCGCCATCGAGCAGTCGGAGCAGTCCGCGCCCGCGGAGGGGGTGGCGCATGGCTGACGGGGCACGTGTGCTCGTCGTCGACGATGAGCCACAGTTGTTGCGGGCGTTGCGGATCAACCTGAAAGCACGTGGTTTCGACGTGACGACCGCGGCGACCGGCGCAGCCGCACTGGCGGCGGCGGCCAAGACCAACCCGCAGGCGGTGGTACTGGATCTGGGGCTCCCCGACATCGACGGATTCGAGGTGCTCGCCGGTCTGCGCGGGTGGACGAACGTGCCGGTGATCGTGTTGTCGGCCCGCGGCGAGGCCGTCGACAAGGTCGCCGCCCTCGATGCCGGTGCCGATGACTACGTGACCAAACCCTTTGGGATGGAGGAGTTCGTCGCACGCCTGCGGGCCGCGATCCGCCGCGGGGCGGGTTCGTCGGGGGAGCCGACCGCCGAGAACCCTGTGGTGTCAGCCGGGTCGTTCACGGTCGACCTCGGTGCCAAACAGGTCACGCGCAACGGCGAACGGGTACATCTGACTCCCACCGAGTGGGGAGTGCTGGAGATGCTGGTGCGCAACGAAGGCAAATTGGTGGGCCAGCGCGAGATCCTGACCGGTGTGTGGGGGCCCACCTACACCGGCCAGTCGAACTATCTGCGCGTTTACCTTGCGAGCCTGCGCCGCAAGCTCGAGGAGGACCCCGCTCACCCCAGGCATCTGCTCACCGAGGCGGGGATGGGCTACCGGTTCGTTCGGGAATGAGTCCGATGTTGTTGTCACCGGACCAACCGCCGGGGTAGATTGTCAACAATCTAACAATTAACGCTGCGGCATGCGAAAGGTGGTCTCCGTGACGAATCACCACCTCGGGTGCATCGTCGCAGCTCACCGGGTTGCACGCGGCGCGAGCAGGCCGAAATGCGCAGCGGAAAGCTGACATTGGGCCGTGTAGCGAGTAAGAAGGAAGAACAGAGATGGCGAATATGCGGTCTACTGGTGATGGGAGATCGGCCTCGGCACGCAAACGCGTGCTGGCGCCGATCGTGCAGGAGTCCACACCTGCGATCATCGCCCGGAAGTTGCATGAGGCCATCGCCAACGGTAGTTTTCCGCCTGGTTCGCAGTTGACGGAATCGGGTCTGGCGGCCGACCTCGGGGTCAGCCGTGGTCCGTTGCGCGAGGCGATGCAGCGGCTCACCGCAGAGGGTCTGCTGGTGAGCCACCGCAACCGGGGTCTGTTCGTCGTCTCGATGGACGATGACGACATACGCGACATGTACATAGCACGCACCGCCGTCGAACGGGCCGCGATCGAGCAGGTCATCTCCGCCGATGACCCGGAATCGGTTGCGGCCCTCAATGATGCGGTGGCCATGATGCGCGAGTGCGTCGATGATCCGAACGGTGAAGCCATGGCCGAAGCGGATATGCGGTTCCATCAGCGATTGGTGGAAGCCGCAGGTAGTCAGCGTCTTTCGCGGCTGCACGAGACGATCCGCGTGGAGACGCGAATGTGTCTGCGGGCCATGCGAGGAACGTACGCCTCGGGAAAGGAACGAATCGACGAACACCAGGCATTGGTGGACGCCATCGCGGCAGGAGATCCGCAGGCGGCCGACGTGCTGATGATCGAACACATGAGGGATGGGCTGCACCGCTTGATCGGTGACGTCGTGGGCGGACAGGAGGGGTCCGGGTCCACTGCGGAGATCGCGTTGTAGGGCAACGCGATCGACATCGCCCTCGAGATCATCGCCCACCGATGTGAGTCAGCCCGACGACACTGGCCCCGACTCCACCAGGAAGGCACAGATGGCTACGGCAAACTCCTCGGCAACATATGAGGATCTCGCGCCCGATCCGGAATCGCGCGAAGGAAAAGCGCTACTGCGCAAAGCGATCGCCGCATCGGCGATCGGCAACGCCACCGAGTGGTACGACTACGGCGTCTACGCCGCGACCACCACCTATCTCACCCACGCATTCTTTCCCGGTCATCTCGGCACGATCGGCACCATGCTCGGCTTCGCGATCTCGTTCGTGTTGCGTCCGCTCGGCGGCATGATCTGGGGACCGATCGGCGACCGGATCGGACGAAAGTCCGTGCTGGCGATGACTATCCTGCTCATCTCGGGGGCAACGGCACTGATCGGTGTGCTGCCCACGCATGCGGTGGCGGGGATCTGGGCGCCGATCCTGCTCATCGCGCTACGCGTGATCCAAGGGTTCTCGACCGGCGGCGAATACGGCGGTGCCGCAACGTTCATGGCCGAGTACGCCCCCGATCGCAAACGAGGCCGATTCGGCTCGTTCCTCGAATTCGGCACCCTCGCAGGCTTCTCGGCCGGCACCGCGATCGTGCTGCTGCTCGAACTGCTACTCAGTGACGATCAGATGCAGACGTGGGGCTGGCGCATCCCATTCCTGATCGCGCTGCCGATGGGTCTCATCGGTCTGTACCTGCGCTCGCAGATGGAGGACACCCCGGTCTTCCAGGAACTCGAGCAGGACAACGAGATCAAGGGCACGGCGTGGACCAGGTTCAAGGATCTCCTCTCGAACTACTGGCAGCCGATCCTGACCATGTTCGGCATGGTGATCGCGTTGAACGTCGTCAACTACACCCTGCTTGCCTACCAACCCACCTACCTCAAGAGCACGATCGGGTTGTCGGAGTCGTCGGGCTCGACCGTCGTGCTCATCGGTCAGCTCGCGATGATGGTCGCGATCCCGTTCTTCGGCGCGTGGTCGGATCGGACCGGCCGAAAACCGATGTGGTGGGGCTCGCTGATCGGCCTCTTCGTACTCGCGCTACCGCTGTACTGGCTGATGGGTCAGGGATTCGCCTGGGCCATAATCGGATTCGTCGTTCTCGGATTGCTCTACATCCCGCAGCTCGCCACGATCTCGGCGACCTTCCCGGCGATGTTCCCCACCCAGGTGCGCTACGCGGGGTTCGCCATCTCCTACAACGTCGCCACCGCAGCCTTCGGTGGCACCGCTCCGCTGGTCAACGACGCCGTCGTCGGCGATACCGGCTGGCTGCTGTTCCCGGCCATCTACATGATGGGCGCGTGTGCCATCGGCATGATCGCGATGGTGTTCCTCAAGGAGACCGCGGGCTGCTCGATCCGCGGCACCGAGATCCCGGAGCGGACCGAGGATTTCGCGGTAGCCGACGAAAACGCGGGGGTGCGCAGCTGACGGCCGCGGTGTGATGTGGTGAACGCGGGTGGTGCACCACCCGCGTTCACCATTTCGGTGGGCGGGTTCAGGCCGAGTGGCGTGGGGCCATCAACGCCAGCGTGACCAGCCATTCCGTCAGCATCGCGGCGACGCGACCTTGCTCGAGATCGTCCCACACCCAGCGGACCACCATGACGCCCATGCGTCGCAGAGTGTCCTCACGCTTCTTCTCCCGGATCACCGCGTCGGCGGGCTGTTCGCCCGGGCGAAGGTACTTCATGTACTTGATCCTGCCGTCGAACTCGCCGACCAGCTTCCCGGCCCAGTCGAAATCGGTGCGTGCCACGAATCGTCGGTCATCGTCGAAGAACTCGTGCTGCTGCCGGGGTGTGGGTAGTCCGGCCTCGATCATGACGGCGTGGCTCCAGGCCTCGCCGGGATTCTCGGCCTCCCCGGTGGCATGGTGCAGGGCCCGCCGTGCGACGGCGACGCCGCGCCGTTGGGTGCGCAGGATCTCGACCATGGTGGAGCGGTCGGCGCCGGCGCGGAGTGCCGAGTTGAAGATGGCGAAGGCGCCGGCGAAACCCATCGACGACGTACATGCGACGTCGACCGCCGTACGTTCGATGGTCGGGACGTCGATCCCGTCGACGGTCGTCATCTGTTCGTCGGGGATGGAGCCGACGTGGTCGTGTCGGGTGGACGTACGGGAGCCGTTGACCGCTTTTCCGGTGGTGGTGTGCAAGCGCTGAAGGTTGGGCTTGAGCATGGGAAGGCGATGGAGCGTGGCGGCGGACTGATGGCTGGGCACCGCCGTACCGAACCGCCCGAGCTGGTGCGTCGCGATGACTGCCAGACGGTGCATCTCCGCGCGTGAGCGATCGGCGGTGGTCACAAAGGCGCCCCGCACCAGTGGCACGATGGCCCCGGACCGGCGAGCCTTACGGAGTTCGTCGTCGGTGAAGCCTGCGGCGATGCACGCGTGTCGATAAACGATGCCGTGCTCGTCTGTGGGAAGTGGTGTCATACATGGTTGGACGCACCAAGCGGCCGAAAGGCTCCATCGAAATTTTCGCTGGTCGAGTTGGCGAACGCGGTTGGTGTACCAGCGGCGTTTGCCAACTGACCCCGCGTTCGCACATTCATGGGGCGTTCAGGGGCGCGGAGCGAGGAGGGTCAGGGCCATCTGGGTGTATGCCCTTGCGGCCGTGACCACGTCGGCGATCCGGACGGTCTCGTCGGGCTGGTGGGCCTGGGTGTTGATGTCGCCAGGACCGCAGACGACGGCCGGGATGCCGAGGTCGCGGCTGACGAAGCCGCCGTCGCAGGCGGCGCTCCATCCGCCCACGGAGGTGGCGACGCCGAGGCTCTCGAGTGCACCGACAGTGGTGGCGACGAGGCGGTGATCGGTGGGTGTTTCGAAGCCGGGCATCTCCATGGTGACCCGCACGTCGACGCCGATGCCGTCGGAATCGATGCCCGCGTTGGTGATTCGGGCACGTAGCGCGTAGGCGACGCCGTCGGCGGTCTCGTCGGGCATCAGCCTGCGGTCGATGCCGAGCGCGGCCATCGGGGCGACGACGGAAATGCCCTGCCCGCCGGAGATGGTGCCGACATTCCATGTCCCAGAACCCAGTAGGCCGTCGGCGCGGGCGGTCATCGCCTCGTGGTCGGCGCGAATGAGGTCGACGATCGCGGCGGCGGCGTAGATGGCGCTGCGGCCGTCGTCGGGACGTCCGGAGTGCGCGGCGCGACCGGTCACGTCGATCTCGATGTAGGACGCGCCGCGGCAGCCGCGGACCACGGTGAGATCGGTCGGCTCGGCCACCACACACCCCAGGAACTCGCCGGGATGATCGGTGACGAGATCACGCACGCCGCTGCCGTGTTCCTCCTCGTCGACGGTGCACACCAGCTGCACCGGACCGGTGAGCTCGATGCCGGAGGACGCCAGCGCCGACATGGCGGTCACGATCGCGGCGAGCCCACCCTTCATGTCGGTGGCGCCGCGGCCGATGATCGATCCGTCGGCGACGCGCGCAAGGTAGGGGTCGCCGGTCCAGCCGGGGCCCGCGGGCACGACGTCGGAGTGCCCGAGAAACATCAGACCCGGGCCGTTGCCGCCGGGCAGGGTGGCGACGAGATTCGGCCGGCCGGGTGCGACCTCATGCGTGCTGACCACGAACCCGGCGTTCTGGCACGCCTTTTCAAGGACGGCGACGGCCTGTGCCTCGGTGCCGCCGGGGTTCTCGCTGGGCGCCTGCACCAACGCGACCGTCAGATCGGTGATCTCGTCGGCGTCGATGGGCAGGGCGTCGGTCGGCAGGGGTCCGGGTGCACTGTTCACCCGGCCATCTTCTCAAGACTGCCGGTCAGGCGTCGGATGCCCTCCTCGATTCGCTTGGGAGTGCTCGAGGCGAAGCATAAACGCAACGCATTGCGGAAGCGTCCACCCGGGGACAGTGCCGGGCCGGGAATGAAGGCGACGCCGTCGGCCAAGGCCACCTCGAACAGTTCGCGGGTGTCGATCTCGGCGAACTCGCCCTGCAAGGTCAGCCACAGGAAGAAGCCGCCGTCGGGGTTGGTGGTGGTGACGCGTTCACCCAGATGACGCCCGACGGAGTCGAGCATCGCGTCCTTGCGCGCCCGGTAGAGGGTGCGCAAGGACGCGAGGTGATCGGTCAGGCCGCCGCGCGAGATGTATTCGGCGACGATGTGCTGATTGGGGACGTTGGTGCAGGTGTCCATGGCCTGTTTGCCGTTGATCAGCAGTTGCCGCAGCGACGGGTCGGCATCAACCCAGCCGACCCGCCAGCCCGGCGCCAGGATCTTGGAGAAGGTGCGCACCGAGAACACCAGCGGATCGGCGGGCGAGAGGGTCTGGAAGGTGGGGATGTCCTCGCCGGCGAAACGCAGGAGCCCGTACGGGTCGTCGTCGATGATCACCGCACCCCAATGGTGGGCCAGCCGCAGAAGCTCTCTGCGGCGCTCCTCCGACAGCGTGACGCCCGACGGATTCTGGAACGTCGGGATCGTGTAGATCGCCTTGGGCGTGCGGCGGGTGCGGGCGACGAGGTCCACGAGCGTGTCGACCTGCATGCCGTCGTCGTCGACCGGCACCTCGAGCAGTTGCGCACCGTAGGACAGCGCCGTGGCGCTGCCGTTGGTGTAGGTGGGCGACTCGACGACGACGAGGTCACCGGGATCGACGAACAGCTTGGACGCCAAGTCGAGGCCCTGCATGCCCCCGGTGGTGATGACGAGCCGGTCGTGGCTCGACGGGTCCGGGGTGGTGGCGAGGTAGTCGACGAGCAACTGCAGCAGTCGTGGTTCGCCCTCGGTGGCGCCGTAGGTGAACGAGGTGTTGTCGAGGATCGCCCCGGCGATCTCTCGGAACTCGTCGGCGGGCACCGCCTCGTCGGCGGGGGAGCCCATCGCGAATCGCACGATGTCGTGGCTCTGTGCAGCCAGCAGCGAGGTCGAGGAGTCGATCATCGATCCGACGAGATCCTTGGCGCGCCCGGCGAGTGGGATCGTGGGG
Organism: Gordonia sp. N1V; assembly: GCF_029269935.1. Lineage (NCBI taxonomy): Bacteria > Bacillati > Actinomycetota > Actinomycetes > Mycobacteriales > Gordoniaceae > Gordonia > Gordonia sp. N1V. The sequence continues at coordinate 58,910 of NZ_JARJDD010000022.1, read as the reverse complement.
GTCGAGTGCGCAGCGGCGGGGTGCGTGGTGGCGGGGTGGATGGTGGTCATGTCCTCACCTCATTTCTGGATCAGTTCGCGGGGGAAACTGGTGAAGGTCTCCACACCGGTCGGGCTGACGCGCACCGACTCGGACAGCTCGAAACCGTAGTTGTCCATCCACATTCCGCAGATGATGTGGAAGGTCATGTTGGTCTCCAGGATCGTCTCGTCCTCGGTGCGGATGCTGATGGTGCGTTCGCCCCAATCCGGTGGATAGCCGATACCGATGGAATAGCCCAACCGGGACGGCTTCTCGAGGCCGTACTTCGCGAGAGTCCAGTTCCAGGTGGAGGCGAGCTCGCGGGTCGGCACCCCGGGACGGATCGCGTCGAGCACATTGTTCAGGCCCTCGGCGGTGGCCTGGGCGACGTAATCCAGATCGTTGGACGGCTTGCCCAACGCGACGGTCCGCGCGAGTGGGCAGTGATATCTGTTGTGCGCGCCGGTCAATTCGATGACGACGGCCTCGTTCTCGACGAATGTCCCCTGATGCCAGGTGAGATGCGGGGTGTCGGCGGCCGCGCCGGTCGGCATCATCGGCACGATGGCCGGATAGTCGCCACCGAACTCCTCGGTGCCGGTGATCTGGGCCTGGGAGATCACCGCGGCCGCATCGCATTGCCGCACACCGACATCGATGGTGTCGATCGCCGCGCGCATCGCCTCCGAGCACACCATCCCGGCCTGCCGCATCAGCTGGATCTCGGCGTCGGACTTGACCGACCGGACCCAGTTGACCAGCTCGAAGCCGTCGACGAGTTTCCACTCCGGGATCGCGTTGTACAGTGCCCGATAGGCTTTCGGTGTGAAGTAGTGCGAATCCATCTCCAGGCCGACCGAGCCGGCCTTGGACGCCGGGGCGATGAGGTGGCGCTGGCGCAGTGCCCACGCGACCCAGTCGAACGGGTGGACGTGCGGCCGGTGGACGTAGCTTTCCGGGTAGCCGACGATCTGCTCCTCGGGAAGCCACGTGGTGCGGTGTGCGCCATGGGCATCCATCTCGCGGGCGAAGAAGACCATGTCGCCCTCGATGGGCACGAACAGCATCTGTGGCGTGTAGAACGACCACGCGTTGTAGCCGATGAGATAGAAGAGATTCGCGGGCTCGGTGACGATGAGTGCCGAAAGACCTTGCAGATCCATCGCTTCGCGCACCCGGGTCAGCCTCCGCTCGTACTCGCTGTCGGTGAACAGCTGCGCGCCGAGGTACATTCATCGCCTCCTTCGTGGCATGGTGGCTTCTCCTGGTTCTGCCGGTGGGTCTTACCGCCGACGGATCGGGCTGGAGGTGTATTTGACGTCGAGGAACTCCTCGATGCCCAGCCGGCCACCTTCGCGACCCAGGCCTGACTGTTTGATCCCGCCGAACGGTGCCGCCGGGTTGGAGACCAACCCGGTGTTGAGACCGACCATCCCGACCTCGAGGGCATCGGCGAGATCGGACAGCCGGTCGGCGTTCTCACTGCAAACGTAACCGACAAGTCCCCACGGCGTGGAGTTGGCGAGGGAGAGGACCTTCTGATCTGCATCGATACCGTTGCCGTCGAAGGGGATCAGGGCTGCGACCGGACCGAAGATCTCGGTGTGGACGAGGTCGGAGTCGGGATCGACCTCGGTCAGCACGGTCGGCAGGTAGAAAAGCCCGGCGCCGTCGACGCGGGCACCGCCGCAACGCACCTGGGCGCCGCGGTCGACGGCGTCGGCGACGAGACGTTCGACCTTGGCGACGGCCTTCTCCTCCACGAGCGGTCCGACGGTGGTGCCCTCGACTGTGCCGTCACCGACGGTCAGGGCGCTCATCCGGTCGGTGAGCGCGTCGGCGAACTGGTCGAACACGCTGCGGTGTACGAAGATCCGGTTCGCGGCGGTGCACGCCTGTCCCATGTTGCGCATCTTCGCGACCATCACCGCGTCGACGGTGCGGGTGATGTCGGCGTCGTCGCACACGATGAACGGGGCGTTGCCGCCCAACTCCATCGACGTGCGCATGACGTGCTCGGCGGCCTGGGCGATGAGCAACTTGCCGACCTCGGTCGAGCCGGTGAAACTGACCTTGCGGGCCAGACCCGACGCCATCCACGCCCCGACGACGGCTCCGGGATCGGTGGTGGTGACGACGTTGAGGACGCCGTCGGGTAGGCCGGCCTCACGCAGCACGTCGGCGAGCAACAGCGAGGTCAACGGGGTGAGCTCTGCGGGTTTGAACACCATCGTGCAGCCGGCCGCGACGGCCGGCCCGATCTTGCGGGTTCCCATGGCCAGCGGGAAGTTCCACGGCGTGATCAGGACGCACGGACCGACCGGGCGGCGGGTGACGACGATTCGGTTACCGCCGTCGCCGGTGGTGGTGGCGTCACCGCCGATACGCACCGCCTCCTCGGCGAACCACCGGAAGAACTCGGCGCCGTAGGCGACCTCACCCCGCGCCTCGGCCAACGGCTTACCCATCTCCGCGGTCATCACCGCGGCGAACTCGTCGGTGCGATCGATGATGAGTTGGTAAGCCCGATAAAGGATTTCGCTGCGGGCGCGGGGGCTCGTCGCGGCCCACCGTGCCTGCGTGTCGGCGGCGACCCGCACCGCGGCCAGCGCGTCGTCGGCTCCGGCGTCGGCGACCGACTCCAGGATCTCCCCGGTGGCCGGGTTCTCCACATTGAACCGCCGGCCCGATGCCGCAGGCTGCCAGTGGCCGTCGATGAGGAGGTCGGTGTGGATGCCCGCGAGGGCTGGGACGGTGCGGGATTCGGTGGTGGTCATGCGGAACCTCCATGGGTGTCGGGCGCTGTCGGCGGGGGTGCGAGGAGTTCGGCGAGGTGGATGCCGGTGGCGTTGATCAGTGGGTCGGTGGCGGCGAGGTGCTCGACGCTCATCGCGCAACTGAATCCATCGGTCACGACCGGCGTGGTGGCGTCGGCGCGCAGCGCCGGTGCGAGGGCGTGCTCGGCAACGGCGACACTGACGTCGTAGTGGCCGCGTTCGAATCCGAAGTTGCCTGCCACACCGCAGCATCCGTCGGCGGTGCGGACCTGCACGCCGAGCCGGGACAGTACCTGTGCACCGGTGCGGGCGCCGAACGTCGCGTACTCGTGGCAGTGGGTTTGCAGCGTGACCGCCTTCGGGAGACCGGTGGGCGCGAACCCCGCGTCGAGCAGGTGTCCGACGATCGAGGCGACGCTGTGCACACGTGCGGACACGCGTCGGGCCGCGGCGGTGTCGACGAGTTCGGGAAGATCTTTGCGCAAGGCGGCGGCACAACTCGGTTCGGGGACCACGATCGGCCGGTCGGTGCCGTCGTCGAGGATCTCGGCGGTGTGCGCGAGTGTCTTTCGGGCCCGGGACAGTTGCCCGGTCGAGATCCAGGTGAGTCCGCAGCAGGCGTCGCTGCGGCAGCCGACGCTGTCTCCGGTGGCGCCGAGCAGCCGTGCGGTGGCGGTCGCGACCTGCGGTCGGAAGGCCCGGGTGAAGGTATCGACAAACAAGACCGTGTCGGTGGTGTCGGTGACCGCGGGCAGTGGGGCGAGGTGAGTACGCACCTCGCGACGGGCGGCGAAGGCGGGCATCGCACGGCGAGCGTCGAGACCGCCGAGCCGAGCTGCCATGCGGCGCAACGACGGTACGCTCATCGACCGATTGATCAGCGGTGCCGCCGCGGTCGCGAGCGGTAGCCACGCCGGCATCCAGCCGAGGGAGTAGTGCGAGGCCGGGCGGAGTCGTCGGTGGTAGTGGTGGTCGAGGAACTCCGATTTGTACGCTGCCATGTCGACGCCCGTCGGGCAGTCGGTGGAACACGCCTTGCACGACAGGCACAGGTCCAGGGCGTCGGCGACATCGGTGGATCGCCAACCGGATTCGACGGTCGGTGCGGTGCGGACCATCTCCTGCAGTACGCGTGCCCGACCACGGGTGGAGTCCTTCTCGTCGCGGGTGGCCCGATAGCTCGGACACATGACGCCGCCGGACGAGGTACGGCACCGGCCCACCCCGATGCAGCCCTGCACGGAATGAATGAAGGAGTCCAACGATCCCGCGGGGGTCGAGCCTTGTTGGGTGACCGAACCGGCATCGATCCACGCCCGATTCGGCACCTCGGCGAGAGCGAGATCGGTGGTGATCGGTGCAGGCTCGACGACGGCTGTCGGGTTGAGGAGCCCGGACGGATCCCAGAGTCGTTTGAAATCGTCGAAGGCGCGCAACATCTCCGGCGAGTACATGATCGGCAACAACTCCGAACGCGCTCGCCCGTCACCGTGCTCACCCGACAGCGATCCGCCGTGGGATACCACCAGATGTGCTGCATCCGTGCAGAATCGGCGCATGACCGCGCGGCCCTCGTGGGTGCGTAGATCGAAGGTGATGCGCACGTGCATACACCCGGCGCCGAAGTGTCCGTACATGACTCCGGTGAGGCCATGCTCGTCGAGAAGTCGCTCGAAGTCGACGAGGTAGTCGGCAAGGCGATCGGGTGCGACGGCGGCGTCCTCCCATCCGGGCCACGACTCATGGGTGTGATCCTCGGTGATCAGGCGGGCCGAGAGTCCCGCGCCGTCCTCACGGACCCGCCACAGCGATGACCGCACCGCGGGGTCGGAGACGACGGTCGCGTCCACCATGCGGCCGCCGGCACGCAACTCGGCGAGCAGGCGATCGATGGTGGCCGGTACGTCGACCGCCGATTGTGCTGCCGCGCTGGTGTCGTCGAGATCGATGAACAGCCACGCGTCACCGTCGGGAAGTCCGGCGACCGTTTCCGGTCCCCGTCGAGCAGCCATGGTGGAGACGATCTTGCGGTCGATTCCCTCGATCGCCGAGGGCTCGAACGGCAGGATGGCCGGCACGTCGCGTGCGGCGTCGGCGACAGAGCGATAGCCGACACAGAGCAGCAGCTGTGAGGTCGGCACGGGCACCAGACGAACGACGGCCGAAGTGACGATCGCGCAGCCGCCCTCGCTGCCGACGAGCGCCCGGGCGACGTCGAAACCGTGCTCCGGCAACAGGTGTGACAGGTGATACCCCGACACCTGGCGGGGAATGGTGTCGAGGTCGGTGCGCAGGATCGCGAGGTTGCGGCCGACGAGATCGCGCAGCACCTCGGTGAGTTCGGTTGCGCGGGAGGTGGCTTCGGTGTCGTCGGGCTCGGTGGCATGCACCCCGGTGCGGGTGGCGGTGAGGCGTAGACCGTCGGAGGTCACCAGATGCAGTGCCTCGACATGATCGCTGGTGCGTCCGTGGCGAACCGAATGATTGCCGCAGGCGTCGTTGCCGATAGCACCGCCCAGGGTGGCGCGTGACGCCGACGACGGGTCGGGGGCGAAGGTCAGCCGACCGTCGGTGCGGGTGCGCACCTGGGCGGCGAGTTCGGTGAGAATGACCCCGGCATCGGCGGTGACCGTGCGTGCGCCGGCGTCGACGACGCCGACGGTTCGCATGTGTCGGGACAGGTCGATGACGATGCCGGCGCCGATCGCGTTGCCCGCCATGGAGGTTCCGCCGCCACGGGCGATGATCGGCACCCCGTGGCGGTGGCACAGCCGTGCGGTGAGTGCGACCTCGTCAGCATTGCGGGGGAACACCACCGCCAGCGGAGGTACCCGATAGTTGGAGGCGTCGTAGGAGTATTCCGCGCGCCGGCGGGTCGAGGCGTCGACGAGCAGATCGTGGGCGGTCAGGTCGTCGAGGAGCGCGCCGGCCGCGTCGTCGGTATCGAGATCCGGGCCCAGTGCTTGTTGCGACACACTCGTCATGAGCTGATCATGCGCCGAGAACCGAGTGCACCGCAGCGCCGAAGCGTTCGATGCCGAGCGCGATCTCGTCGGCGGTGACGACGAGTGCAGGGATTAGGCGCACGACGTTGCCGGCCGGGCCGCAGGTCAGGGTCAGCAACCCGTGAGCCGTCGAGGCGCGCTGAACCGCAAGTGCGGTAGCGGCGTCAGGCAAACAGCGGTCACCGACGCGGGTGACGAATTCAATGCCGATCATCAGCCCGAGTCCGCGAACGTCGCCGACGGCGTCGAGTCCGGTGGTCACCTCGCGGATGCCGGCGAGGAGTTGTTCCCCGCGGATGGCGGCGTTGTCGACGAGGTTTTCCTCGGCGATCACGTCGAGGGTGGCGATCGCGGCGGCCGCGGCCACAGCGTTGCCACCGTAGGTGCCGCCCTGCGAGCCCGGCCAGGCCTTGGTCATCAGCTCGGTGGGTGCGGCGATCGCCGAGATCGGGAAACCGGAGGCGAGTCCCTTGGCGGTGATCAGGATGTCGGGGCTGATCGGGGCATGCTGGTGGCCCCAGAACCGTCCGGTGCGACCGAAGCCGGCCTGGACCTCGTCGAGGATCAGCAGGATGCCGTGGTGATCGGCGCGCTCGCGTAATCCGGCGAGAAACGTTGGGGGAGTGGGAAGATAGCCGCCGTCGCCGAGGACGGGTTCGATGAGGAAGGCGGCGGTGTCGTCGGGTGCCACGCGTGAGGTGAGCAGGTAGTCGAGTTCGGTGAGGGCGAAATCGACGGCGGTCTCGGTGTCCCAGCCATAGCGGTAGGCGTAGGGGAACGGGGCCATGTGCACCCCGCCCATCAGCGGGGAGAAGCCCGCCGAGAACCGGGTGCCCGCGGTGGTGAGGCTGGCCGCCGCGACGGTGCGCCCGTGAAAACCCCCTTGGAAGACAACGATATTGGGTCGCGCGGTGGCCATCCGGGCCAGGCGGATCGCGGCCTCGACGGCCTCCGATCCGGAGTTCGCGTAGAACACCGAGTCGAGGCCGAGCGGGAGGACCCCGCCGAGTTTCGCCGTCAGCTCGAGCAACGGCGGATGCATGACCGTCGTGTACTGGGCGTGAATGACCTTGGCGCACTGCTCCTGAGCGGCGGCGACCACCCGCGGGTGGCAGTGGCCGGTGCTGGTGACCCCGATGCCGGTGGTGAAGTCGAGGTAGGACTGACCGTCGGTCCCGTACACCCACGAGCCCTGCGCGTGATCGACGATCACCGGTGTGGCCTGTTTGAGGATGGGGGACAGGGTCGCGGTCTGGGTGAGGTGTTCGACGGCGGTCATGGGACCACGGTGACGGCCAATCGTCGGATTGTCAACAATTGGACAGCGGTGTCAGAGGTGTGGCCGGTGGTGACGTCAGGCGTTGCGCGCGTCGCGCCAGGCGACCAGATCGCGGATGGGTCCGGGATCCCAGGTCGGGGCCTCGAGTCCGACGGTGAAGATCCGCGTACCGACGGCGTACAACTTCTCCGCCGACGCCGGGTAGTCGTCGAGATCCTCGGGAAAGCGTCCCGGCTTCGGGCTCACCCCGGCCGAGCGCACGATCTCGCCGGGATCGCGCCCGATCCGGGCGCACCAGTCGTCGAGCACCCGGTGCTTGTGGGCAATGGTCTCGGCGTCACCGAAGCCGTGCCAGATGTCGGCGTGCTGTGCGGCGATCCGCAGCGTCACCTTCTCGCCGCCACCGCCGATGAGGATCGGGATTCTGCGCGTGGGCACCGGATTCAGCCGGCCCCAGCGTTCCCGGATCACCGGCAGATCGTCGTCGAGGGTCCGCAAACGTTGTGCCACCGTGCCGAATTCGAATCCGTAGGAGGTGTAGTCGCGCTCGAACCAGCCGGCGCCGATGCCGAGGATCAACCGGCCCATACCGTCACGCGCACTGATGTGGTCGACGGTGCGTGCCATGTCGGCCAACAGGTTCGGGTTCCGGTAACCCACGGACGAGACCAGAACGCCCAACTCGACGCGGTTGGTCGATTCGGCCCAGGCCGACAGGGTGGTCCAGGCCTCGAAATGGCGGCCGTCGGGATCACCGGACAACGGAAAGAAGTGATCCCACGTGAGCAGCATGTCGGCGCCGAGTTCCTCGACCAGCGCCGCGGCACGACGCAGATCGGCGAACGAGGCGTGCTGGGGCTTGACCTGAACGGCAATGCGCGCCGGCTGTGTCATGGGACCAGCCTAGGGCCCTTGGCCGATGGTGGTGCCCAGACCGGGTTGCCCAGACAGGGTTGTCCAGCCGGGTCGTACAGACGGGTGATGCTCAGACAGGGGTGCCGGCGTCGACGGGAGCAGGCTCCGCCGGCGAGCGCACGGCCCGGAACGTCCAGAGCTTGTTGACGATGAAGTTGATCGGCATCGTGATGACGATCGTGATGATCTGCGCCCAGTACTCGCGGGAGTGCAACCCGGCGGCCTCGTGGAAGAACGACGACGAGAGGTAGAGCGGTGAGGTGGGGTTGGTGAAGCCCACCTTCAGGAACAGTCCGACGATCGCGGCGACACTGCCCACCGCGAGGAACGGCCAGAATTCCGACCACCACGTCGCATGCCGGGAACTCTTGAAGGTCCACGACCGATTGAGCTGGAAGTTGACGAAGTTGGCCACGAGGAACCCGACGATCCACACCAGCACGGTGAAACGCACGTTGTAGGCCGAACCCGGAATATGCCAGATCACATTGAACGCGTTGGCGGTACCGCCATGCGCCTTGTTCATCAGGACCGCGACGAGCATGTTGACGACGACCCCGGATGCGCCCACGATGCCGAAACGGGCGAATTGCCCGAGATTTCTCACATGGGCTGCATATCTGTCGTCCAGCGTCGCGATCACCTAGGGCAATATACGCCACCGAATTCCCGAACCTTGAATTGTGATCTGGGACACATGGGATGCGGAAGTTGCTGGTACCCCGCGGCGATGGATAGTGCAGGTTGTGTCGAACTCACATTTCGCCGGGGTCATTATCGATCTCGGTAAGTGATGCGCTGAGCAATTCGAGTGCGGCAAGTGCGGCGTGCCATTGATCGGATCCGAGGCGCGCGGCGATGCGGGCGGCCGCGGCGCGATGCTGAGGGTTGATGTCGTTGATCGCAGCGAGCCCGGCGCCGGTGGGGGCCACCAGCTTTGCCCGCGCATGTGCCGGATTCGTGCGATATTCGACGAGCCCCTCTGCGGCCAGGAGGTCGGCGGTGCGCTGCACGCTCTGGCGCGTGATACCCATGGCGCGGGCGATGTCGGAGACGGTCAACGGGCCCGGCAGTACCGCCCCGAGGACCTGCCACCGTGTTGCGGTGAGCCCGGCCGGCCGGGCGAGTTGTTCGGCGAGAGCAAGGAACTGGCCATTGAGCCGGAATGCGGCGAGCGCACTTCGGCTCAGTAGTTCCTGAGACGTCGGGTGATCGGTCACTGCTGTCCCAGGGCGAGGAATCCGGCCGGATCGTGATGCGCATAGAGCCGATACCACGCGTCGAGCACGGCGTCGTCGTAAACACCCAAGCGGGCGAACACCTCTCGTGCGAACTCGATGGGCGCCACCGCGCCTGCTGTGATGACCTCGCGGTCGGTGACGGCCGCTACGTCGAGGTACCGGTCGGCTCCGCAGTAACCGGTGGCCGCGAGCTGTTGCGGTGCATTGCTGGTGTGCGCGCGGTCGTCGAGTAGTCCGCCCCTCGCGAGTCCGACTGTGGCACCACAGATTGCGGCGACCGGAATCCCGGCACCGAGAAACCGTCGGGCGGCGTCGATGAATTCGTCGTTCCCGCTGTCCCATGTCTGTGCGCCCGGAAGTACGAGCATCGCGCTCGCGGCCGGATCGACATCGTCGAGTGTGATGTCTGGAGTGATCGTGACACCGCCGAGCGTGGTGATCGGATCGGCGGTCGTGCCCACGGTCTCGATCCGGAATTCGCCCGGCGTGCGCTGGAATTCGGGGTTGTTGACGCCGGCGGCGAGATAGCCGTACTCCCAGTCGGCGAGGGTGTCGTACACGGCGAGGTGGACGGTCTGCATGGGTGCTCCCTGTCGACGAGGTCCGGTCGATGAGGTCCGGCTCCCCCGGCCCACACCCACTATGACAGAATCCTGTCAATATGACAACAGCCTGTCATCACAGCGGTGCTCGCCGCTACGTTGGAGCCATGGCAACCGGAGACACCGAGGTCCGTCCCGTTCTCGCCCTACTGGGCTCGCCCGACGTTCCGCCGCCGACCGATCTCGCGGCGCTCGAGGCCATTGCCGACATCCGGCACACGACCGCCGACGAACTCGGCTCGGCGCTGCCGGGCGCCGATGTGCTGGTGGTGTGGGACTTCTTCTCGCGCGCACTGCGGGACAACTGGGCCCAGGCCGACGCGCTGCGGTGGGTGCACGTGTGCGCGGCTGGGGTGGATTCGCTGCTGTTCGACGAGCTGACCGACTCCGATGTGGTGGTGACCAACGCCCACGGCGTCTTCGATCGACCCATCGCGGAATTCGTCCTCGCCTCGATCCTGGCCCGCGACAAACTCTTGCACGAATCGATGCGCCTACAGGCGCGTCGTGAGTGGCGCTGGCGGGAGACGCGCTCGACCACCGGTACGTCGGCCCTGGTCATCGGTACCGGTGGCATCGGCCGGGAGATCGCTCGGCTGCTGCGCGCGGTCGGAATCGAGGTCACCGGTGCCGGACGACGGGCTCGGGACCACGACCCCGACTTCGGCGTGGTCCACGAGACCGCACGACTGGCCGAGTACGTCGGCGGGTTCGACACGGTCGTCGCGATCGCCCCGCTGACCGCGGCGACGCGCGCCATGATCAACGCCGAGGTGCTCGCGGCGATGCGCGCCGACGCGCATCTGATCAACGTGGGGCGCGGCGACCTCGTCGACGAGCCGGCGTTGATCGAGGCGCTGCAGACGGGCGAGATCGGTGCGGCATCGCTCGATGTGTTCGTCACCGAACCCCTGCCCGCCGACAACCCGCTGTGGGGGATGGACAACGTCGCGATCTCGGCGCATCTCAGCGGTGACGTCGTCGGATGGCGGGATGTGCTGAGCGCGCAGATCCTCGATAACCTGCGGCGATACGTCGGCGCCGGTGATGACGACCTCGAAACGCGCCTCGACAACGTCGTCGACAAGGTCCGGGGGTACGTCGTGCGGCGCGATCCGCACACACCCTGAAGTAGTCTGTAGCGCGATGACCATCGTCTATTTCGTGATCGCCGCCATTGCCTTGGCCGGGGCGGTGGCCCTGCTGTGGCTCGATCGCCGCCGTTCCTCGGTCACGAGGCACGAGCGCGCGATCTGGGGTGACGAGCACGACTTCAAGTTCCGCGAGACCGACACCAAGCTCCGTACGGTGTTCCGCCGCGCCACCATGAACGTGCCCGACACCGTCGCCGTGGAGAACGTGGCCTACGGGCACTACGGGGGCGCCGAGGCAGTTGTCTTCGACCTCTCCGAGACCGCCACGGTGATCGCGGTCCGCCGGTCGACCCCGTCCGCCGTGGTCGTCGACCTGCGGCACGAGGACGTCCTCGCCCCCGCCGAAGAGGACGTGGAACTGCTCGGCGCGATGGGCCCGCGCGTGATGTTCTCCAACAATCTCGACGCCGCCCGCCGCGTGTGTGACCGGCGCATGGTCGCGCTGGCCAACAAGGCCCCGGCCTACGTCGAGGTGCTGTGGAACGAGGGCAACTGGGCGCTGGGGTCGCTACCGCTGACCGACGACGCCACCGAACTCGACACCGGCCTGGAGGTCGTGCGGCGCTTCGCCGACCTGCTGCGGGTGCTGCCGCCGCTGCGTGAGCCGCAGGACGCCCCCGACCCGCGCGATCCGCACGGTCCGACCCGCGCCGAGCTGGCCGACGAGAAGACCGAGAACATGCGCGACAAGAACCGGCGCGCACGCATGGAGGCCGCAGGTCGAGACAGGGCGGAGCGTGACGGTACGGGCTCCGACGCCGCGGTGCCGACCGCGTTGCGCAAGCCGGCCGAGGTGGCACCGCGGCCGCGACGTGCCGCCCCGCCTGCCGAAGGCCGTTCGGCTCCGACCGATCCCCGGCCCGCCGGCCGTCCGATGGCACCGATGCCGGTGCGCGGCAAGGCAACTCGACCGCCGGAGCTCGACGACGACGTCGATCTCGACGACGATGATGTCGCGCCGCCGACGCGACAGGCACGGACCGGTCCGAGTGAAATGCCCTCGCGACGGAACCGTCACCGCCGCAACTGATCACACGACCGACCCGTCGGGGCCGGGGCCCGATCCGCGAGAAGAGAGCGAGTTCTGTAGTGTCCGCAGCGATTCCGTCCGTCGATACCGCCGATCGAGAGGTCCTCGCCGAACTGGTCAAAGAACTCTCGGTGGTGCACGGCAAGGTGACGCTCTCATCGGGCAAAGAAGCCGACTATTACGTCGATCTGCGCCGGGCGACGCTGCACCATCAGGCCTCGCCGCTGATCGGCACGCTCATGCGTCAACTCACCGCCGACTGGGAATACGACGCCGTCGGCGGACTCACCCTGGGCGCGGACCCGGTGGCGACGTCGATCATGCATGCCGGTGGCCGTGCCATTGATGCCTTCGTGGTGCGCAAGGCCGCCAAAACCCATGGGATGCAACGTCGGATCGAGGGCCCCGACATCTCCGGGCGCCGCGTGCTGGTCGTCGAGGACACCTCGACCACCGGGGCGTCACCGTCGACCGCGGTCGAGGCGGCACGCGAAGCCGGCGCGACGGTGATCGGGGTGGCGACCGTTGTCGATCGAGATACCGGCGCCGATGAGGTCATCGAGGCGCTCGGCGTGCCCTACCGGTCGCTGTTGACGCTGGCCGATCTCGGCCTCGCCTGAGGCGTGGCAGACGACGACCCGCAGCCGACCGCCGACGAGCCCGGTCCGACGGAGTGGCAGTTCGGGTCGGCGCCGGCGGTCGGGGTGGGGCCCTGGGCGGCCGAGCACGACGGTCCGCCGCCGGATGACCCGCGCTACGACGCGCACCTGCTGGCAGCAGGCGACACCCGTAATGTCGTTGACGCCTACCGATATTGGACGCGCGAAGCGATCGTCGCCGACATCGACTCCCGGCGGCATGCACTGCATGTGGCCATCGAGAACTTCGCCCACGACGCCAACATCGGCACCGTGGTGCGCACCGCCAACGCCTTTGCGGTGGCCGCGGTGCACATCGTCGGACGTCGACGGTGGAATCGCCGAGGCGCCATGGTGACCGACCGCTATCAACACCTCGAACACCACGACACCGTCGCCGACCTGATCGCGTGGGCGCGCGAAAAGAATCTGAAGGTCGTCGCCGTCGACAACACCCCCGGCGCGCAGCCGTTGGAGACCGCCGAACTACCGCGCGAATGCGTGCTGCTCTTCGGTCAGGAGGGGCCGGGCGTCAGCGCGGATGCGCAGGAGCAGGCCGATCTGACCGTCTCGATCGCACAGTTCGGCTCCACCCGCAGCATCAATGCCGGGGTGGCCGCGGGAATTGCCATGCACGCGTGGATTCGTCAGCACGCCGACCTCGGGCAGGCCTGGTAGTCGCACTCGGCTGAGCTGCCCGGCGTGGGTGACGGTGCGGCGAATGCGACGTGAACAGCCGCCCCCGCCTTGCCCGGAGAGTCGGACATCAGTCAGAGTGATGGCCATGTCGTTGCGTGTGCGCTCGGTCCTGCTCTCGATGTTCGTGGTGCTCCTGATGCTCGGGGCGCCCGTTGCGCACGCGGCGCCGGCACCGGCCACCGCGCCCGCGGGATTCTCCACCGCGCAGCTCGTCGGTCCGTTCGCCTCCGACGTTCCGCCGGGCGGAACGTATCTCCCCGAGCTCGACGGCTTCGCGGCGCTGCGCGCCCAGCGGCCCGACCTCATGAAGCAGAACCTCGCAAAGGTGGTGTCGGTCAACAACTCCGCGACACCGGCCCAGCAGGCCGACGCCGTTGCGATCAACTACGACGACCGGATCGTCTCCCTGTCGCAGGCGTTGGGCACCAGGGTCGGTACCGCGTTCCGGCAGCTGTTGGCCGCGGGCAAACTGCCCAAGGCCGCGCAGTTGGTCAAGGGTGACGCCGCGCGTGCCGGAATCCCGTTGCAGACCACGCTGATCGAGAAGCAGTACTACAACAATCCGCGGCCCTTCGTCGTCGCGCCCGCGCAGATCAAGCGCTACAACCGGCCCGGGTCGGATCTCTACGGCGACCTCGCCGGCAACGGCTCGTACCCGTCCGGCCACTCCAGCCAGGCGTTCTGGCAGGGTGCGCTGCTGGCCTACTGGCTGCCCGAGGCCGGACCGCAGATCCTCGCCCAGTCCGGCCACATCGGACTCAGTCGCATGGTGCTCGGCGTGCACTATCCGCTCGATGTGATGGGCGGACGGATCATGGGTCTGACCGTCGCCTCCGAGCGGCTCTCCGATCCCGCATTCGCCCGGCTCGTCGACGCCGCCGGTGATCAGTTGCGCGAGCAGCTCCGAACCGCGCTCGGTGAGCCGGTGGCCCGGGCGCTCGCCGACGACCCGACCGTGGCCTCGACGTCGCAGGCGGTGTCCAATGCCCAGGAGCTGATGACATTCGGATTCCCGCGGATCTCCCCGAACCAGGTGAACGTCATCCCGGCGCAGGCCGCGGCGCTCCTGCGCTCGCGATTCCCGAACCTCAGTGACGCCGCGCGCCTCGACATCCTGCGACGCACCGCCATTCCCGCCGGCTATCCGCTGGATCAGGCCGGTGCCAACGGGGGATGGGTGCGCATCGACCTGGCCGCGGCGTACGCGGTGAGCGGGTAGCGTCTGACCGGCCTGCGCCGTCGACTCAGACGGTGTCGGTCCGCCGGTCGTCGGCGGGCGCTGCGGTGACGTCTGCCGCGGCGACGTCTGGGACCGGGGCGCGCTTGGCGGCCCGGCGCCTGCGATACCACTCGATGAGCATCGGTGCGATCGACAGGATGACGATCAGGATGAAGATCGGCTCGATGAGCTTCTGGATGAATTCGAACCGTCCGAGCCAGTAGCCGAGCAATACGATGCCCGCACCCCAGACGATCGCGCCGACCACGTTGTAGACGGCGAACACCGCCCACTTCATCCGCGCGGCGCCGGCGACGATCGGGGCAAGCGTGCGCACGATCGGCACGAAGCGAGCCAAGAAGATCGTGATCGGTCCGTGCTTCTCGAAGAACTCGTTGGCCTCGACGAGGTAACGCTCCTTGAGGAACCGGGCGTCGGGCTTGAACATCTCGGTACCGATGAAGCGGCCGATCCAGTAGCCGACCTGACCGCCGATGATCGCCGCGATCGGGACGAAGACGAGCAGCTGCCACAGCGAGGCGAACTTGTCGATGCCCTCGGTGCCCCCGGCACCCGCGGCGACGACCATGCCGGCCACGAACAGCAGCGAGTCGCCCGGCAACACCGGGAACAGGACGCCGGATTCGATGAGGATCACCAGGAGCAGACCCCAGAACGCCCAGGCGCCGAACCAGCTGAGCACGTTGATGGGGTCGAGGATGCCCGGCAGCGCGACCACGGTGGTGGTGGTGTGGGCAAGTGCGGAGTCGATCACGGGTCACCAGGCTACGCGGGCAGCCTGAGGGTTAGCCAGATGGATGCTGGCGGGTCGGTGTGTGGCGTGGGGCCGGACCGGGGACGGGTGGTGCGGTCAGGAGTGGTCGGCCGGCGTGGGTGAGGCCACCGGCTCCTCGACGATCGCCCGACGCGAGCGCAGAACCCGCTTGGCGACCTCGGAGATGATCGGCAGCACCGAGACGAACACGATCAGCAGGAAGATGTAGTCGACGTTGTCGCGGATGAACGCGATCTGGCCGAGGAAATACCCGAGCAGCGTCACCCCGGCACCCCACAGGATGGCGCCGACGACGTTGTAGGTGAGGAAGATCGAGTACCGCATCTTCGCCGCACCGGCGACGAGCGGGGCATAGGTCCGCACGATCGGGACGAAGCGCGCCAACACGATGGTGATCGGACCGTGCTTCTCGAAGAACTCGTGCGCCTCGACGATGTACTTCTCCTTCAGCACCTTCGCGTTCGGCCGGAACAGGGAGTATCCGAGGCGATTGCCGATGAGATAACCGACCTGGTCACCGAGGAAGGCGGCGATCGGGATGGTCACCAGCAGCACCCACAGTGGCGCGAACGGCTCGATGTCGGCGGACTTCGCGGCGACGATCAGCCCCGCGGTGAACAGCAGCGAGTCGCCGGGTAGCAGCGGGAACAGCAGGCCGGACTCGATGAAGATGACCAGCAGCAGGCCCGCGAGAATCCATGTGCCGAACGAGTTGAGCAGGTTGACCGGATCGAGGAACCCCGGAAGTAGGGCCAGATTTGTCGTGTTTGCGGCAAATGCGAATTCGGTCACGGGTCCCGAGGGTACCTGGCGGAGGCGAGCGTTCGCAGAACCTGCCGGTCGGCGACCCTCGGACGCCGCTGCGCGCGGTGTGAGCGACCTTGCCATACTGAACAGGAGTGACCCGACTCGAAGCGTGAAACCTTATCCGGTTGGAGGACGTGAAATGCCCATTGCAACCCCCGAGCAGTACGCCGAGATGTTCCAGAAGGCAAAGGAGGGTGGCTACGCGTTCCCGGCGATCAACTGCACGTCGTCGTCGACGATCAATGCGGCCATCAAGGGCTTCGCGGACGCCGGCAGCGACGGCATCATCCAGTTCTCGACCGGCGGCGCGGAATTCGGCTCGGGTCTCGGCGTCAAGGACATGGTGACCGGTGCGGTCGCGCTGGCCGAGTTCGCCCACGTCGTCGCCGCAAAGTACGACGTGACGATCGCCCTGCACACCGACCACTGCCCCAAGGACAAGCTCGACACCTACGTCCGGCCGCTGCTCGCGATCAGCCAGGAGCGCGTCGACGCGGGCAAGGATCCGCTGTTCCAGTCGCACATGTGGGACGGGTCGGCGGTCCCGATCGACGAGAACCTCGAGATCGCGCAGGAACTGCTGGCCAAGGCCGCCGCAGCCAAGATCATCCTGGAGATCGAGATCGGCGTCGTCGGCGGTGAGGAGGACGGCGTCGAGGCCGCGATCGACGACAAGCTGTTCACCACCCCCGAGGACTTCGAGAAGACCGTCGCCGCGCTCGGCGTCGGCGAGAAGGGCAAGTACCTGCTGGCTGCCACGTTCGGCAACGTCCACGGTGTGTACAAGCCCGGCAACGTGAAGCTGCGTCCCGACGTGCTGAACACCGGCCAGGAAGTGGCGACCAAGAAGCTCGGCCTGGCCGACGGCTCCAAGCCGTTCGACTTCGTCTTCCACGGTGGCTCCGGCTCGCTGAAGAGCGAGATCGACGAGGCCCTGAGCTACGGCGTCGTCAAGATGAACGTCGACACCGACACCCAGTACGCCTACACGCGTCCGGTGGCCGGCCACATGTTCAGCAATTACGACGGCGTGCTGAAGGTCGACGGCGACGTGGGCAACAAGAAGACCTACGACCCGCGCGTGTGGAGCAAGAAGGCAGAGACCTCGATGAGCGAGCGCGTCGTCGAGGCCTGCACCGACCTCAAGTCGGTGGGTAAGTCGATCAGCGCCTGAAGTAGTTGAACGCTCTCCGGTGAGCATCCCCGGGGGTGTCGGCGGCGGCGTCCGGTGAATCCGGGCGCCGCCGTTGTGCTTTCGTCCCCGCCGACGGCGCTCTGGTGGGCGCTGTGGGCGTGGGGGGACAGCGCTGTCGGCGCGCTCGGGTGTGACCTCAGAGAGTGAGGATGCCGACGAGAACAGCGACCGCGAGCAGGACCATCACGATCGCCGCACCGATGACCATCGGGTCGGGGCGACGATGTCGGTGGGCCCGACTCTGTGCGTCGTGGCCCGACGAGGAACGCGATGACGAGGACCGTGTCGACGAGGACTGTGTCGACGAGGACTGTGTCGACGAGGCGCGTGAGGAGTCGGGCCGCGCTGAGCCGGGCCGCGACGTCGCGCTCCGGGTTGCGTCGGGTGTCGGCGGCTGCGCGTAGGCGTGTGGGCCGGCGTGTGCAGCAGGTGTCTGCGGCGCGACGGGGCCCCGTGGCGGAGGGGCCTGCATCCTGCGCGGGTTCGGTTCACCCGGCACCGGTGGCGCGGGAGTGACGAGGGGCTCGGTGGCGTGTGTGAAGACGCTGTCCGCCTCCGCCGGGGGCGGCCCCCAACCGGCTGCCGGTGCAGCGGGAAATCCCGAATTCTGTTGTGGTGCAGGTCGATCAGCGTGATGTGCGCCGGGTACGGGAGGTCGGCCGTTGGGGACCGCCGGGCGCACTCCCATCGGCAGCGGCGGACGGTCGGGAGGCGGCGCCGGACGTTGGTGGCGACCTTGACCGTCGAATGGTCGAGTGGGCATCGCGTCGGCGCCGGCGTGGTCCGCCGGCGGATCACCCGCGGTGCGCTCGTCGGTCACTGCTGGTCGCAGACCTTCCAGTTGTCGCCCTGCTTTTGCAGGTTGATCGCGACGCGTTGCGGCTGGTTGGGCGTACTCGTATTGACGGCCGTCACCTCGACCAGCGCGGTGTTGCCATCGACGCGGACGGCGTTGATGCTCTCCACCTTGACCAGCTCGTTGCGGGCTTTCTGCGACTGGTAGAGCTTGGTCCAGTCGCCGTCCTGCATGTTCTGGTAGTAGGCGAGTTTGTTGCCGCAGGTGACGTTGCGCAATGTCTGCAGGTCGCCGTTGTACACCGCGTTGCCATAGGTCTTCGCGGCGTCGGCGGCCGCGTCCTCGGGTGCTTGCGGTCGCAGCTGGAAGTACGCGAAGACGCCGATGACGATCGCGGCAACGACGACGATCGCGGCGACCGCCGAAATCAGGATGCCCGTCCGACGGCGGCCGCCGTCCGACTTCGCCGGCTTCGGCTGCTTCTCCTGATCACCGGGGATTACCTGCGGCTGGTGGGCCGTGGTCGACCAGCCCTGGGTGGCAGCGGTTCCGGTCGCGGCGGCTGCGCCTGCGGCGACAGCACCTGCTCCGGCCGCCGCGGCGGGCTTGGTGAGGATCTGGGTCTTCGAGTCGTCCGCCGGGACCTGATCGGCCCCAGTCTCGTTGGCCCCAGTCTCATTGGCCCCAGTCTCATTGGCCCCAGTCTCGTCGGCGGGGGTCTCGGTGGCAGTGTCCGGTGCGGCCGGTGCTGCCGGCAGCTTGGCGGTCTCGGCCTCGCTGGACTCGGCGTCGGCGGGAATCTCGTCCCACTCGTCGTCTGCCTCAGCGGTCTCGGCTTCTTCGGCGTCGACCTTGTCGGCGACGTCCTCGTCGACGAGCGCCTCGTCCGCATCGGCCTCGGCGACGTGCTCCTCGGTCTGGTCGGAGTCGGCCTCGGTCTCCGGCACGATTTCTTCGCCTGCCGACTCCGCAACCTCGGCGTCGGGGGTCTCGGAAGCAGGGGTCTCGACGGTGGAGTCCTCGGAAGCTGCGGCCTCGGAGTCGGTGTTCTCGGACTCGGTGTCTTCCGAGTCGGCGGCCTCGCTCACCTCGGCATCCGGCGTGGCCGGTTCGTCGGAGTCTGGTGCGACGGGTTCGGCTACGGCCTGCTCGGCGGCTGGGTCTTCGGTGTCCGGGGCAGCGGTCGCAGCGTCATCTGCCGCGTCGGACTCGGGCCGGTCGGCTTCGCTCGTGTCGGCGACTGTGTCGGTGCCGTCGGTGTCGGCGTCGTCTTTGTCCGAGGACGTTGCCGCGACCACTGCGGCGGTACCGGCAGCAGCGGCACCTGCTGCGGCGACGGTGGCCGCGGCCTTGTGGTCGCCGTCGGAACCGGTCCCGTCGGAGTCGGTCTTGGCCGAGCTGGTCTCGTCGGCGGGAGTCTCGTCGGTCTCCTCGGAGTCGCCCTCCTCCGTGTCCTCTGCCTCGGCTGCTCCGGCTGCTTCGACGGGTGCCGACGCGGTGTCGGAGTCCTCGTCGGGACGACTGTCGTCGGACTGCTCGGCGGCCGCCTCCGCGGGCACCGAATCGGTGGAGTTCTCCGCACCTGCCGCGCTTTGTTCGGCCGCGTCTTCCGAGTCGGAAGTCGCAGCGCTCTCGTCCCGTGCACCGCCGTAGGGGTCGACGTTCTCGAGATCCTCGAGGTCGGCGGCGTCGGGAAGGTTGGATCGGCTGATGACCTTGGTCGCCGAGTCGATGCCACGTCCCCCGCGCGGCCTCGGGTGTTCGGTCACCTTGTCTCCTGTATCCGTGGTGTCGGCCGAATCCGGCGAGGTGGTGTCTGCATTACTACCGTCGGCGCTGCTCTGGTCATCCGGTCGCTCGGATGCTGTAGGTCGCTCGGACGGCGACGCGTTGCGAGCGGGCTCGGCGGGTGGCTGCGTACGGAGCGGCCTCGTCTGGGCATCCGGACCGGCGGGAGGGGTGCCGGGGGATACGGGACGCCCACCGGTCGGTCCACCCTGGCGCGATCCACCGGGTGCGCCGGTCGGTCCGGACTGTGGTCGGGGCGGCACATTCGACGTCGGCCGCGACCCGGGAGCCGTGGGCCGCGGGGGTCGGCCGACGTCGGCAGGCTCGGACCCGCGTGATTCCCGCATCTTGCGCAGCTTCGAGAAAGCCCTGGTGACAGCTGACTTCCGGTCGTCAGACTGCGCCATCGGTCATCACCCAACCTTCCTCGAACACCACGCTCGAAGTTTGCCCACGAGAAATCCGTCCAACACTGAGAACGGCATCACACAACGTCACGCCACGAAGTGCGTCATTCACACTAGCGAACGGTCGCGCACATCATCACCTGGGGAGACTTGGTCATCCGATCGAACGGATGAATCCGACGTACCCGTCTCGGGGTCGACCTCGCGCGACGTGTCGTGGTCGTGCGCGCCGCGATGCTTGAATGGTGGGGTGACTTCCTTCGGAGACCTCCTGGGTCCTCAACCCGTCCTGCTGACCGGCGACGACGACGCCGAATCGGCGCTGCTCAACGGTGCCGAGCCGGCCGAGGTGGCCGCTGCGCACCCGACAGCGTCGATCGCCTGGGCGTACCTGGCCGAACGTGCGTTGAGCGGCACACCGGACACGCTCAAGGTGATCGAGGCCTACGCCTACGCCCGCACCGGATATCACCGCGGCCTCGACCAGCTGCGGCGCCACGGCTGGAAGGGATTCGGCCCGGTGCCGTGGAGCCACGAACCCAACCAGGGCTTCCTGCGCTGTGTCGGCGCGCTGGCCCGTGCTGCCCAGGCGGTCGGCGAGGAGGACGAGTACCTGCGATGCCTCGATCTGCTCAACGACAGTGACCCGAATGCCGCCGGACAGCTCGGTCTGAACTGACTCGGACTCCTTCCGACCCGATTTCGTGACGCCGATGACCACCTGGGCTCGCCGCCGCTACGAGGCGTTGCCGCGATTGTTGCGGGTGCGCATCCGCAGACTCTGGCTGTCGGCGGTCCCGATTGCGCAGTGCGCGATCGCCGCCGGCCTCGCATGGTGGTTCGCGCTGGAGGTGCTGGGTCACCAGCAACCGTTCTTCGCCCCGATCGCCGCGGTCATCTCCCTCGGGCTCTCCCTGGGCCGCCGATGGCGCCGATCGGTCGAGCTCGTCGCCGGCGTCACCATCGGCATCCTCGTCGGCGACCTGTTGATCGTCGAAATCGGCAGTGGCGGTTGGCAGATCGTCGTGGTGGTGGCGCTCGCGATGGCGGTGGCGGTCTTCCTCGACGACGGCCCGCTCATCCCGATGCAGGCGGCGTCCTCGGCGGTGCTCGTGGCGACCCTGCTACCGCCGGGTGGAATCGGCGGTTTCCATCGCGCGATCGACGCCCTGACCGGCGGTTTGATCGGAATCCTGGTCGGTGCGTTGCTGCCCGCGAATCCTGCTGCCCGCGCCCGCCGGGACGCGGCCACCGTCCTCGCGACGGTCCGCGATGCCGCCCGGCAACTGGCCGAGGGAATGCGTGCCGGTGACGAATCCATGGTGTTCGCCGCGCTGGAGAAGGCGCGAGGAACCCAGGGGGCGATCAACACGATGCGACAGGACATGAGCGGCGGCCGCGAGATCAGCACGCTGTCCCCGCTGTACTGGGGGTCACGGCTTCGGCTGCAACGGATTTCGGCGACCGCGGACCCGATCGACAACGGGGTCCGCAACTTTCGGATCATCGCGCGACGGGCCCTGGGGATCACCCAGCGTGGTGAGGAGGTGCGTCCCGAACTCATCGAGATCATCGGCGATCTCGGGGACGCTTTCGAGATACTGCGCGAGATGATGCTCGCCGACCCGGGGCACTCGCCGGACCCGGCCGACGCCGCACGCGTCCTGCGCACTATAGCCCGCAAGGCGCGAGCCGAACTCGTCGCCGAACGCGGGATGTCGGAGACCGCGCTGCTCGCCGAGATCCGGTCGTTGCTCGTCGATCTGTTGATGGTCGCCGGATTGCGGCGATCGTCGGCAGTGGCGACACTGCGCTGAGTCGGCGAGAAGTAATGCTGAATCGGCAAATACAAGAATTCAGTCGCGCAACCCTGTGTCGACAATGACGAGAAAGGCCGGTGGGTCGATGGTGGACCGCGTTGACGTCGTGGAGATGAGCGTCGCAGAGATGCTCGATGCGCTCGAGTCCGGTCTCTTGACGAGTGTCGATCTGGTGTGCGCCTACCTCAACCGGATCGCCTACTACGACCGGACCGGTCAGTGTCTGCACGCCATCGCCGTGCTCAACCCGAATTGTCTCGACGAGGCCGCCGACTCCGACCGTCGTCGGCGAGCCGGAGCGGCCGGGCCGCTCGAAGGCGTCCCGTTCACCGTGAAGGACAGCTACAAGGTCAAGGGGATGACCGTGGCCTGCGGTTCGCCCGCGTTGGCCGATGTCGTCGCGGGAGAGGATGCCGCCACGGTCGCGCAGTTGCGTGCCGCCGGTGCGGTGCTACTCGGCAAGACCAACATGCCGCCGATGGCGGCCGGTGGTGTCCAGCCCGGCGTGTACGACTACGCGCGCAGTCCGTACAACCCGGAGTTCCTCACCGCCGCATATGGTTCCGGGTCGTCCAACGGTTCCGGAACGGCGGTGGCGGCAAGTTTCTGCGGCTTCGGGATGGCCGAGGAGACGGTGTCGTCTGGGCGTTCACCGGCCTCCAACAACGCACTGGTCGCCTACACGCCGTCCCGGGGTGTGCTGTCGATCCGCGGCAATTGGCCGTTGCGTCCGACCTGCGATGTGGTTGTGCCGCATACCCGTTCGGTCGAGGATCTGCTGATCCTGCTCGATGTGTTGGCGGTCGACGACCCGATCCGCACCGGCGACTTCTGGCGAGAGCAGACCCGCGTAGCCTTGCGCGGCCCGGAGGAGGTCCTCCCGCAGCCGGTGCATCGCCCGCGACCGAGTCGACTCGACGGTGTGCGGCTCGGCGTACCGCGAATGTACATCGGCGAGGACCGCGTACCACTCGATCCCCCGGTGATCACACCGTCGGTTCGCGCTTTGTGGGACAGGGCATTCGGCGATCTGCGCGCGCTCGGAGCCGAGGTGGTGGAGGTCGACTTCCCCGTCGTGTCGAACTACGAGCAGGACCGCCCGAGTGCCGACGGGCCGGCGGAACGTGGCCTCGTCCCACCGAACTGGCGTGCGCTCGAGGGCGGCACGATCACCGCGATGGCCCTCGATCAATTCCTGCGCGAGAACGGCGATCCCGCGTTGAACAGCTGGGCCGACGTCGACGGCGACACGGTGTTTCCCACCGGCGATGCACCGGTGGCGGTGTGGATCACCCGTGCGCGCGGCGGATTCGACTGGCAGCGGCTCGCCGAACTCGTCAAGCAGGGGCTTCCGAAGTCCTACGACGACGTTCCGGACATCGACCATCTGTTACGCGGGCTCGAGCAGGCGCGCACCGCGGACTTCGAGGACTGGTTGACCGAAAATGGCTTGGATGCAGTGGTATTCCCGGCTGCCGGCGGCGTCGGTCGCGCCGATCTGTTCTCCCGGACCGAGAGTCGTGAGGAGGCCATGCGCAACGGCGTCGTCTACTCCAACGGCAACCGGGTGCTGCGCCATCTGGGTATCCCGAGTGTGACGGTGCCGATGGGCGTCATGGGCGACATCCAGATGCCGGTCGGACTGACCTTCGCCGGAGCGGCCTACAGTGACGACAGGTTGCTGGATCTGGCGGGCGCCTACGAGGCCGCGACGACGCGCCGTGAACCCGCGTTCCTCACGCCGACGTTGCCCGCCAACCAGATCGAGCCGGCTGGTGACGTTGGTGACGGCGGTTCGCCGGCTCCGACGTACTCGGTCGACATCGGGCATACCGACCGCTCGTGGGACGTGAAAGTTCGTGTAGCCGAACAAGAGTCGGTAACCAAGGAGGCGACAGGGGTCCACGTGTGGGCCGACGGGCACCTGCTGCGACCTGTAGAAGGCGAGCCTGGGCTCTATCGCGGGGTGGTGTCCCTGAGTCGCAAGCGCCTGGCCGACGAGATGTTGATCCTGGTGAAGGCCGGTGACACCGCGGCGATGAGCATCGAAGCGCTCGATCAGGCCTTGCCGTCGATCCGTACCTGACCGATCGCGAAGACCCCGACGGCGATCGCGAGACATCCGATCGCCACACCGGCGCCCAGTATCGACAGTGCAGCGGCGGTGACCGCGCAGATCAGCATCACGCCGACTGCCACGCGAGGTGCCACCCGCAATCGTCGCGTGGCCTTCGGGGCCATCCATCGACCCCAGCAGACCCCGATGAGCGCCAACACGGCCAAAGCCAGGCCGATCCCACCGATCGGGCCCGCCGCCCGGGCACCCCAGTGGTATCCGGCTGCCGCGCTGCCCGCCCAGAGAGTGATCTCGACGGCGAACACCCCGGCACCCCAGAGGTACTCCGTGCCGTGGAGAGGCAGTGGCGTGACGGCGTCCGAGCGCGGAGAACGGGAGTTTTCGAGAGCGGTGCTCTTGGTCATGCCCCCGAGTATCCGCGTCGGAGGCGCCGATTGCAAGAGCAGTGCTCTCGATTTTGGGTGCCTGTGCCCGATCGGTGAAAAATGGCGCACGGTCGACGAGATTTGGCGCACGGTCGACGTCGATGAGCGCCAAGCCGACCGAAACATGCGCCCGATCGGCGGGGATGGCGGAGGCGAAGGGGTTAGGCACACCTAAGCCTTGCCATATATGCGTACTTGTGCATATATTGGCGGGGCCATGGGACATTCACATTCACACTCCGCCGCGCCGCCGCACTCCCACAGCCATTCGCATGTGGACGTGACGAATGCGTCGCAGCGTCGCGTCTGGCCGATGGCGGTGGCCGTCGGACTGATCGGGTCGTACTTCGTCGTCGAACTCCTGGTCGGCTTCGCGGTCAACTCGCTGGCGCTGATCGCCGATGCCGGACACATGCTCACCGACGTCGTCGCCCTGGTCATGGGCCTCATCGCGTTACTGCTCGCCCGGCACGGCAAGGCCACCGACACCCGGACCTTCGGCTGGCACCGCGCCGAGGTGTTCACCGCGGTCGCCAATGCGGTCCTGCTGATCGGCGTCGCGGGTTTCGTCCTGTACGAGGCGATCGAGCGCATCGGGTCGGACCCCCAGGTCCCCGGTCTCACCCTGATCGTCGTGGCGCTGGTCGGTCTGACCGTGAACGTGCTGGTGATGTTCTTGTTGCGGGCCGATTCGCAGGAGTCCATCGCGGTTCGCGGCGCCTACCTCGAGGTGCTGGCCGATGCGGTCGGCAGTGTCGGGGTACTCGTCGCCGGCATCGTGGCGCTGACCACCGGATGGGGTTACGCCGACATCATCGTGGCCGTCGGCATCGCGCTGTGGGTCGTGCCGCGTGCCCTGCGGCTGGCCGTCGACGCCCTCCGTATCCTCAATCAGCAGGCGCCCACCCACGTCGACGTCGACCAGGTGCGTCGCGAGTTGTCCGAGATCCCCTCGGTTACCGATGTGCACGACCTGCACGTCTGGTCGCTGACCACCGGAATGGACGTCGCGACGGTGCACCTCGGCAGCGACCGGCCCAATGCCGAAGTACTCCCGGCCGCGCAGGCCGTGCTGTCACGCCATGGGCTCGGTCACGCGACCGTCCAGATCGATCCCGCCGACGATCAGCACAGATGCTCGGAAGATCTCAACTGGTGACAGCGGTCTGCCTCCAGCTCATGTGCTGAGGTCCTGCGTCGAGTCGTGCGGTGTTCCCGCGCCGAACTGCGCCACGGCAACGTTCTCACAATGACCCCTGGACGTGACTGCCCGCTCGGTCATACACTGCACGGCAAATGTATGACCTAAAGGTCCCCGGGAGGCGCTCATGACGGAAACGACCGACCGGCCTGCGGTGACGATCCGCGCCGTTCTCCGCTCGGCGACGAGGACTCGTTTCGATCGCATTCTGCTGGTGGTGATCGGGCTCGGGATGGTCTCGATCGCGGCCAATCTCTTTCTGCCGCAAGGCACGTTCTTGCCGGCCTGGTTGCTGATCCCGCAGGTGCTGGTGATCGCGGTGATGCTGCTCATGCACATCACACGTGTGCTCGGTGTGCGCGCGATGATCGTCTACTTCGTGACGATGATGGCGCTGGAACTGGTCTCGGAGTACGTCGACATCGCCACCGACGGTGGTTGGTACGGAGCGCATTTCGCGTACACGAGTCTGTGGGGGCCGCAGCTGTTCGGGGTGCCGATCGTGCCGCCCGTCTCGATCGCGGTGCTGGTGTGGCCGGCGTTCTGCGCCGCGTCGATCATCCTGTGCGGCGACTACTCCGTCGATCACCGTGGCCGGAGTTGGCTCACAACCATCTCGGTGGCGTTGATCGCCGGCATGTTCGTCTCGTGGATGCCGGTCATCTACGAGGCCATCTGCATCAAGATCGGTGCCTACACCTACCCGCAGATCGAGTCGGGGCAGGTGGCGGGCTACTGGGGGTCGCCGATCGGCTCCGACCACATGGCGATGCCGCTGCGCGTGTTCCCGGGATTCACGCTGCTCGTGTTCCTGCAGGTGGTCGTGCTGACCAGGGTCATCGGGCCCAGGGCTGCCGGCGCGCGGCTCGCCCGCGCCGGCTCGTCGCCGCCGTTGCACCCGATCCTCGATCTCGCCCCGCTGGCGTTCTTCGTCATGCTCGCCGTGGGGTTGACCAAGGTCGGTTCGACCGTCGAGGCGCAGGTGTTCGGCGCCTACACCGGGGTGCTGGGCAGCGTGCTGGCGGTCATGTGTTTCTACCTGCGCGGGTCCGGGATTCGCCGGAGCCTTCGGATAGACCGGCCACCCGTACCGCCGGGGAGACCCAGCGCCGCAGATATCGGCGCAGGTGTGCGCCCTGGCGGGGCGGATGGCCCGGATCGAGGATGAACGACTGCAGGATCCGCAGCAGGAACTCGGCCAGCTCCTCCAGTTCGGCATCATCGAAACCTGCTTGCGCCCAATCGATGTCGAATTGCATCAACATCGATCGGCAGAGCTCGATGGCCACCTCGGAGGTGATCGCGGACTGCAGGCTGCTGGAGTGGCCGGGACTGAGTACCACGCTGACGTAGGGATCGACCGGTAGCACCTCGAGGGTGGTCGCGAGACCCTCGACGACGGCTTCGGCCGGGTCGGTGATGCCGACGAGGCGGCCGGCGAGACGATCGAGGAAGCCCGCGGTCGCCGACCGCAGCGCTGCCTCCATGAGAACGGCGTCGGCACTGGGGAAATAGCGGTACACCGTCTGCCGGGTCACCCCGAGTTCGCGGGCGATGTCGGTGATGCTCAGGTTGATCGCGCCGTCGACGGTGATCGCTTGGCGTGCGACATCGAGGATGCGTTCGCGTGCCTCGTCGTCGCTGGCCGGCGGGGTGCCGTTCCATCCTCGGGTGCGCATCAGCGAACGCTCTCGGCGCAATCGGTGAACTCCATGGGGATCATCCTCGGTCCTCGGGTGTGGCCGGCACGTCTGGGGGTGGTGCCGAACGTATCGGCGCAGGTCGGCCGCCCCCATCGTACGTATTCGGGTACCCGTCCCGTTGAGTTCACCATTGACTCCGCGTCGCCTTCGTGGTTACGGTCATACACATAAGTGATAATGTATGATCAAGACGAATGACAAAAGAGGAGTGGCGATGTCGCACGGTGGGCGGGCTGTGGTGATGGGCGGGAGTATCGCGGGGATCTGCGCGGCGGGGGTCCTCGCGCGGCACGTCGACGAGGTGATCGTCGTCGAGCGCGACGTGCTGCCCGACGGTGCCGAACACCGGAGGGGTGTGCCGCAGAGCCGGCACCCGCATTTTCTGCTCAACTCCGGACGTCGCGCGATGGATACGATCTTCCCCGGCTTCGAGCGCGCGCTGGTTCAGGCCGGTGGGATGCAACTGATGCCGTCGATGGCGGCCGCGCACTGCGAGGGTCGTGGCTGGATTCCGCGGCAGGAGTCGACGATGACGATGATCTACTCCTCCCGGCTGCTCGTCGAACGCGTTCTGCGGGACATGCTGCGCGACATACCGAATGTGACCGTGGAGGAGGGTGTCGGGGTGAGCGGCCTCGAGACGGCCGACGGTGCCGACGGTCGTCGGGTCACCGGCGTCCGGTTGTCGGGTCGCCCGGGTGGGCCCGATGGCAACGTCGTCGAGGCCGATCTCATCGTCGACGCGCTCGGTCGCGGCTCACGCGTCAGCGAGTGGCTGCACCGGGCGGGATGGCCGCAGGTGCCGGTACGCACGCTCGACGCCGGCGCGACCTACTCGACGCGGTGGTACCAAAAGCCCACGGGGGCAAGCAGACCGGACTGGTGGTGGTGGCATCACCTGTCGGTTCTGCCGACCACCGACACCGGCGAGCATCCCGCTGTCGACGACTACCTCTGTCAGATCTTCCCGATCGAAAAGGATCGGGTGCTGGTCACCATGGGGTCGTGGGGACACAAGATGCCGCTGCGGGAAGACGACTTCGTCGATGCCGCCCACGCGGTTCGGGCCCCCACCTTCGGTGCGGTGGTGGACGTGTGCGAACCGATCTCCAAGGTCTTCGTCACCAAATCGACCGGAAACGCCTGGCGCCGTTACGATCTGCTCGACGCCCCGCCGACCGGCCTGGTGGTGATCGGCGATGCGATCTGTGGGTTCAATCCGCTCTACGGCCAGGGGATGAGCTCGGCGGCCCGCTCGGCGCTGCTGCTCGACGAGAAGCTCACCGCCCGAACAACTCTGGATCGGGACTTCTTCACCGACTTCTATCGCGCACAGGCGAAGTCGCTGAAGGTCCCGTGGATGCTGGCGTTGGCGCGTGATCAGGGATACGACAGCGCGGAGGGCACCGAGGTGGTGCCGCCGTGGCGACGGCGGATCGTCGGGCGACTCGCCTGGCCGGTGTTCAACCTCATCTCCGGCACCACCCGGGAGGATTCGGTGGTCGAGGACCACTTCGCCAAGGTCTTCAATCTCGACGAACCGGCGGTGCAGATGGTCCGCAGTCCACGGGTTCTCGCCGGCCTGGCGTGGTACTGGTGCAAACGCGCCACGGGACGTACCGTACTGCCACCGGGATTCGATCCCACCGGGCATCCGCCCGCCGACGTCTGGGTCGACGGGCGGGCCACCCCGGGCCGCAACGCCGAGGTGATTCCGCTGCCCGACGCCGCCGGTCTCACCGCGGGCCGGTGACGGCCGCAACCGCCGAGTAGGGGGTTCGACATGAGTGTCTGTGCGCCGGGGTCGGCGGCGGAGTTGATCACGAGATACCTGGGGTTCGATTGTTCGGCAGCCGATCCGGTTGTCACCCTGCGTAATCCGGCGCAGCTGGCCAACTGGACGCTGCCGGTGCTGGAGTACACGATCATTCTGGGCGCGGTGCTGGCACTGCTTCATGCAATGCGGCGGTGGCGGCGTGACGGTGATCCGACGAACTTGGCGATCTGGCTGGCATCGCTGCTCTACCTGTTCGTCATCGAGCCGCCGCTGTACTTCCCACAATGGTTCGGTCTGCAACACTCCGTCGGTTTCATGTTCTCCCACAACGTGTTCAGTGTGCAGTTCATGTACGACCGGTTGCCGCTCTACATCGTCGCGTTCTATCCGGCGGTCAGCCAGCTCGCCTACGACATCGTCCGCGCCCTCGGGGTGTTCGCCCGCCGCGGCCCACTGGCCGGAGCGGTGTGCACGGCGTTGGTGTATCAGGCGTTCTACGAGATCTTCGATCAGCTCGGCCCTCAGATGAAGTGGTGGGCATGGAACGTCGACGAACCCTTCTTCGGCGGAACCGCAAGCGATCTGGGCAACAAGGCCAATTCCCCGATGCTGGCGTCGGTGCCGATGAACAGCATCTGGCTGTTCGCGTCGGTGTCGTTCGGGGTGTTGATCTACCTCGCGGTCCGTCTGATCGGCGTGAGCAGCGCGGCCGGTGTGCCACCGCGCGGATTCTCGCTCGGATGGCGGATCGTCGTCACCGGGGTGTGCGCGCCGATCGGCATGGTGGTGTTCTCCATCCCCACGGCGATCTTCGGCCAGGGCACCCCCAACGTCACCGCGCAGACCATCGTGCTGACCACCGAACTCGCCGCCTTCTGGGTGATCGGACTGGCCGTGCTCGCCCGTCACCTGCGAGATCCGCAGCGCACCAGCGGTGTCGACCCGCGCAGTGCGATGCCGTTCATCGTGGTGTTCGGGGCCCTCTATCTCGTCGTCTTCGCGGTGCTGTGGATCAGTGCGCTGCCGGCCTACCTCGATGCCGTCGACGGCGTCACCGCTGCGGGCACCCCGACCGGCAGCCTGCCGTATGCGATCGCCTGCTTCGTGCTGGCCGTCGCAGCCCTCGGGACGGCGGCGGCGACCGCCGCTCGTGCCGGACGAGTCGATCGTCCTGAACTCGTCGGGTTCTCGACCCCGCAATCCTGACCCCGTGACCCCGACCCCCATGACGACGGGCGTAACGATTGCCGCAATTGTGACGAATGTCCTTGTGATGTGGCCCCCACAGGAGAGCAGGTATTCGCATGACCATCGCCGCACGTATCGCCACGGGCATCGCCGTGTCCGGAATCGCCTTGGGCGCCGCCGTCGTTGCGCCGGGTGATGCGCAGGCCGCATCGCCGCGGGACTGCCGTATCTACAACTACTGGGCCGGGGCGTCGGTGAACTGCCCGGCCGGTGTCAAGGTGGTCCTCGAACTCGACTGCGTCGGGGCGGGCCGCAATTCCGGTGAGACACAGGGTGTCCGGATCTTCTATCACCGCACCAGCGCCGTGACCGATCGCAGCGGGTTCGCCGCCACCGACTGCGGTCAGGGCAGCTACATCGGCACGGGCGTCAACACCCGCAGCTGGATACGGGCGACAGGCGCCTTCTGGGAACGGGTGAGCTGACCCGGCGTCGACCGAAGTCGCAACGCTGCCCTAACGCCGCCAGAACAGGAAGGTGTCCCACCCCCACCCGGCCAGACCGGATGGGACGCCGGACAATTCGAACAGCCAGAAGATCAGGTCGAAGAACGCCTTGTTGAGCTGCGGAATGAACAGCAGGGCGAAGATGAGCAGGAAGCCGTACGGTGCGACGGCGGCAGCGCTCTGCCGGGTTTGCGGCGAGAGGTACGGCTCGATCGCGTTGTAGCCGTCGAAGCCGGGCATCGGGATCAGGTTCAGTACGGCGGCGGTGATCTGCAGGAACGCGAGCATCGCCAGTCCGTCCCACAGATTGATGCTGTCGGGGTTGGTGACGAACAAGCCGATGGGGCTGTCGACGAACGGACCGAACCCGCGGATCACCCCGAGTAGCACGACGGCGAGCAGAATGTTGCACGCCGGACCGGCCAGGGACACGATGGTGCGCTGCGCCTTGGTGAAGCCACGCTCGTTGAGGTACACCGCCCCGCCGGGAAAACCGATGCCGCCCAACAGGATGATGAGCAACGGCAACCCCAGGGACAGCCCCGGATGGGTGTAGCGCAACGGATTCAGGGTCAGATATCCGCGCAACTCGGCGTCGCGGTCACCGAATCGGTAGGCGGTGACCGCATGACCGAACTCGTGCAGACACAACGAGATCACCCAACCCGCGAGCACGAGCAGGATCACACCCAGGGTCGCCTTGCCCGACGAGCGATCGGAGCCGGCGGTCGCTGCGAGCCAGCCGCCGAGCACCGCCACCGCGATCAGCGCGAAGAACACGACGCCGGGCTGGATGGCGCGGGCCATCTCGGTCATCGTCGGGTTGCGGCGTCTGCCGAAGGCGGGGCCGGTCATCGGGGGCACACCAGGTTGAGATCCACGTGATGACGGTAGTAGGTGGACCGTTTGACCACCCGATCGGTGAGCACGTCCTCCCGCTCGACGACGATATTGGTGCCGCCGGTCTGGATCGCCCGACCGTCGTGCCATCGGCCTCGCCGCGTCCAGCGGCCCAGCGCACCGGTCTCCAGGCGCGCGCGCAGACCCGGCTCGTGCGGGGTGGGCTCGATCCGGATGCCGCGGACCTCGCCGGTGAACAGTCGGACGCTGTCGACATAGCTCTCGCCGTGCAATGGCGCCCCCTCGGCGCCGAGGTGCCGGGCCACGCCCACCAGCACGGTCGCCGCGTCGTCGCGGATCAGCGGCAATGCCACGGCGTCGCCGTGTTCGGCGAGATCGCGGGCCGCCGACCCGTGCGGCAACCCGTACGTGCGGGTCGCGGCGGTGGGGCGATCGGCCACGTAGGCGACCTCGACGTCGAGGCGTTCGGAGAGCATCAGAGCGGCGATGACCTGCGCGAGGTGGGCGTCGGGGTGGGTCGACGACCCCCTGTCGGCACTTGTGGACTCGGCCGCGGGTTCCACGATCAGCCGGGTGACGGCGGGGTCGGCGATCCGATGTGCCACCGCGTCCCGGATCGCGCGGCGAGAAAGGCCCGACGCCGACACCTGCGATGACGTGATGACCGCGAAAGACATGGGAATAGGGTATCGAGCTGACCGAACCAGTAGGGTTGTCCCGGTTGCGAAGGCAAGCGGAAGGGCGGAAAGAGAACATGGCCGCGATCGTGCTGATCGGCGCCCAGTGGGGCGACGAGGGCAAGGGAAAGGCCACCGATCTCCTCGGGGGCAAGTTGCAGTGGGTGGTTCGCTACCAAGGCGGCAACAACGCCGGACACACGGTGGTGTTGCCGAACGGCGAGACCTTCGCGCTCCACCTCATCCCGTCGGGCATCCTCACCCCCGGCGTCAACAACGTCATCGGCAACGGTGTCGTCGTCGACCCCGGCGTGCTGCTGACCGAACTCGGCGGACTCGAGGACCGCGACGTCGACACCACCGGGCTCCTGCTCTCCGCCGACGCCCACCTGCTGATGCCGTACCACGTGGCCATCGACAAGGTCACCGAACGCTTCCTGGGCAACAAGAAGATCGGCACCACCGGCCGTGGGATCGGCCCCTGCTATCAGGACAAGATCGCCCGTGTCGGAGTACGCGTGGCCGACGTCCTCGACGAGAAGATCCTGGCCCAAAAGGTCGAGGCCGCACTCGAACTCAAGAACCAGATCCTGGTGAAGATCTACAATCGGCGCGCACTCGAGCCCGAGCAGGTCGTCGAAGAGGTCCTCGCCCAGGCCGAGGGTTTCACACACCGCATCGCCGACACCCGGCTGCTGCTCAACCAGGCCCTCGAACGCGGCGAGACCGTGTTGCTCGAGGGCTCGCAGGGCACCCTGCTCGACGTCGACCACGGCACGTATCCCTATGTGACGTCCTCGAATCCGACCGCGGGCGGTGCAGCGGTCGGCGCCGGGATCGGGCCCAACCGCATCACCACCGTGCTCGGCATCCTCAAGGCCTACACCACGCGCGTCGGGTCGGGGCCGTTCCCGACCGAACTCTTCGACGAGTGGGGCGCCTACCTCGCCAAGACCGGCGGCGAGGTCGGCGTCACCACCGGACGCGCCCGCCGCTGCGGATGGTTCGACGCGGTGATCGCTCGCTATGCGACACGCGTCAACGGCATCACCGACTACTTCCTGACCAAACTCGACGTCCTCTCCAGCCTGGAAACGGTGCCCATCTGCGTCGCCTACGAGGTCGACGGCGAGCGCGTGGAGGACATGCCGATGACCCAGACCGGCTTTCACCACGCCAAGCCGATCTACGAGGAGATGCCGGGCTGGTGGGAGGACATCAGCAACTGCAAGACCTTCGACGAGCTGCCGCGCAACGCCCAGGACTACATCCTGCGGCTCGAGGAACTCTCCGGGGCCTTCATCTCCTGCATCGGCGTCGGCCCGGGCCGCGACCAGACGATTGTTCGCAGGGCCATCGTCTGAGCGCGGTGGCGTCGGCGGCTTGCGGTTTCGCGTTGTTCGCAGGGCCATCGTCTGACTCCGGGAGCATCGGCGGCTGGTGGCTTTCTGACGGATTCCGTCGCGTAAGTCGGGATCTGCTGCGAATAGCTCTGTAATCAGTCTCCGATTCTGCGGTTTCCCGAGCGCGGTGTTGCATCGGAGGCTACCCTCATGAGCAGTGGGCGCCATCCGGGCTGCCCTGCGAACGAGGAGAGTGTTCCGATGGCCCTGTACGCCGTCACCGATCCCGCGACCGGTGAGGTCGTCAAGGAATATCCGACCGCCACCGACGAGCAGGTGGGCGCCGCGATCGACGCCGCCGCCGACGCCTTCGCCACATGGTCGAAGAACTCGACGGTCGCCGAGCGTGCCGACCTCATCCGCAAGGTCGCGCAGTTGCACACCGAACGCAAGGACGAGCTGGCCGCGATCATCCAGCGCGAGATGGGCAAGCCGCTCGATCAGTCGGTCGGCGAGGTCGAGTTCAGTGCCGCGATCTACGAGTACTACGCCGACAACGCCGAGAAGTTCCTCGCCGACGAGCCGATCACGTTGCTCGAGGGCGAGGGGTCGGCGTTCATCCGTCGCAGTGCCGTCGGCGTGCTGCTCGGCATCATGCCGTGGAACTACCCCTACTATCAGGTCGCCCGCTTCGCCGGCCCGAACCTGGTGCTGGGCAACACAATTGTGCTCAAGCATGCCCCGCAGTGCCCCGAGTCGGCCGCGGCGCTGCAGCAGATCTTCCTTGACGCCGGGTATCCGGCCGGCGCGTATGTGAACATCTACGCCACCAACGAGCAGATCGCCGACGCCATCGCCGACCCGCGCGTGCAGGGTGTGTCGCTGACCGGGTCGGAGCGCGCCGGTGCCGCCGTCGCCGAGATCGCCGGTCGCAACCTGAAGAAGGTGGTCCTCGAACTCGGTGGGTCCGATCCGTTCATCCTGCTGTCCA
Source organism: Gordonia sp. N1V (assembly GCF_029269935.1). Lineage (NCBI taxonomy): Bacteria > Bacillati > Actinomycetota > Actinomycetes > Mycobacteriales > Gordoniaceae > Gordonia > Gordonia sp. N1V. Next base: position 23,972 of record NZ_JARJDD010000022.1, on the reverse strand, counting down.
CCGACGATCTCGACGCGACCGTCTCCGCGGCCGTCGACGGCCGGTTCGAGAACACCGGGCAGGCCTGCAACGCCGCCAAACGGTTCATCGTCGATGAGAGCATCTACGACGAGTTCCTCGGCAAGTTCACCGAGAAGGTCAAGGCGACCGCGCAAGGCCTCGCGCCGCTGTCGTCGCTGGCCGCCGCCGAACGCCTCGAGGAGCAGGTCGAGAAGGCCGTGAAGGCCGGTGCGACACTGGATTCCGCGGGTGAACGCTCCGGCGCGCATTTCCCCCCGGCGGTGCTCACCGGTATCGATCCGGAGTCGCCGGTGGCCAAGGAAGAACTGTTCGGTCCGGTCGCCACGGTCTACAAGGTCTCCGGTGAGGACGAGGCCGTCGCACTCGCCAACGACATCCCGTTCGGCCTGGGCTCATATGTGTTCACCACCGACTCCGAACAGGCGCTGCGCGTGGCCGACAAGATCGAGGCCGGCATGGTGTTCGTCAATGCCGTGGGTGCCGAGGGTGCCGAGTTGCCGTTCGGCGGTGTGAAGCGCTCGGGTTTCGGCCGCGAACTCGGCCGTTTCGGCATCGACGAGTTCGTCAACAAGAAGATGATCCGCGTGAGCTGACGAACGCTCACCTCAGACACGCTGACCTATCAGACACGCTGCGGCGCCGGACGCGATGAACGTCCGGCGCCGCAGTGTGTGGTGGTCAGTAGGCCGGGGTGGTCGTCGTCAGCGTCGGCTGCGAGTCGGCTGACGGGGCGGTCGGGGTGGAGTCGCTCGTGGTCGCGTCATCGGAGGTGGGGTTGTCACTCGACGGGGCCTCCGACGTCGTGGTGTTCGCCGACGAACTCGCGCTCTCCGGTGCGGACGATTCGGCACTCGACGACGCCGCACTCGACGACGCCGCACTCGACGCCGCTGCGTCCGACGAACTGCTCGCCACCACGGCCGGCAATGCCACCGTGGTGTCCGCCGCCTTGCGGATGTTGGCCGCGGCTGCGGTGACACCGTCGGTATTGGTGGCCCCGGTGGCATTGACGACCTGTGCCTTGTCGGTCACCGGCGGGTTCTGGCGCAAGGCGTTCAGCAGGTCGTCCTTGCCGTCGGTCAGGCTCCGGCCCCAATTGTCCCAGTCGTGGCCGCCGTAGTTGGGCAGCGAGATCACCGATGCCCCGGACTGGCCGAGCTGCAACTGCATGAGCACCGTCGAGACCGCCGAGAGCATCTCCAACGCCATCGCACTGATCTGATCCTGCGGTGCGAGCTTGGCGGCCTCGGCCGGCGTGAGGAAGCCGTTGCCCGAGGAGATGATCAGTACCTGCCCGTTCTGCTTGAGCTTGTCGACGTTGCGCGAGGGATCGTTGGCCGCCCACTGCGCACTACCCGGCGCACCCCACATGTTGAGGATGCCGTTGGTGTAGTTCGACACGATGGTCTGGGAGGCGAGGACGCCGAGTGCACCGATCGGGTTGTCGAGCTGGTAGTAGCCCGACATGGCCTGCACGACCTTGAACTGTTCGGGGTGCTTCTCGGCCAGGGTGACCGCAGGTCCCGCCGACATCGACAGGCCCACGATGGCGTTGCCGGTCTTGCTCACCCCGAAGTTCTGCGACAGATAGTCGGGCAGCTCCGAGGTCAGGAAGGTTTCCTGTTTGATCGTGGTGTTCGCGCCCGCGGGACCGTTCCAGTCGGTGTAGAACGACGACGCGCCACCGGCGGGCATCACCAGCGTGGTGTTGGTGCTGGAGTCGTAGACCTTCGCGGCCTGTACGTCGGTGGTCCACGCCGACCGCGAATCCACCGCGCGCATCCCGTCGAGCAGGTAGATGCCCTGCGTGCTGTTGTTGGAGGCGCGGATCTGAACGACGATGTATTTGTTCATCGACGCCGACCACACCTTGCAGTTCTGCACGTAGTTGCCCGACGAATCCCACGTGCAGCCGGGCCGTAGGACCTCCGGGTGCCCGACCAGCGCCGAGGCCCGATTGCCGCCCGACATCAGCGAGCTCAGTACGTACAGGCTGATCGTCAACGTCGCGATGAGGGCCACCACGATCAACCGGCGTCGCCGACGACGGGGCGCCGGGGTCGGCGCCTGCGGTGGGTGAATCATCCAGTTCGCCGCGATCGACGAGTCGTGGTCGCCGCCCGCGGTGCGGGTGTCGTCGGAACCGGACATGAACACTCCTGCCATCAGCCGGCGTCGAGAGGGATGGCGCCGATACCGTGAGGATCGCTCACGACCTGGCGCGGCGTTACATCACCCGGCGCGCCTCACGCCGACAGGTGTTCGTGAACGACCTGCGGGCCGGGGTCGGCGTCGAGGTCGAAGGCCACCGTCTCGCGTTCGGACAGCGTGGTGCCGTCGGCCAGCGTGGTCGACACCCGATGGGTCACGATCGCGACGGTGCCGACGACGAGTACGCGCCGATCGCTGCTCGCGCACGTGGCTACACCCCAGCCCTCGGCACGCCAGGAACGCCACAGCGCCCGGTAGTCGGCGACGCCGATCGCGGTGTGGTCCTGATCGGGGAAGACCAGTTGCGCGTCGGGGGCGAATGCGCCGAAGTAGGCGTCCTCGTCATTCGCGGCGAACGCGGCCACCAGGGCGTCGAGGGCATCGAGTGCGCGTGCGGTGAGCGTGTCGGTTGTCATGGGGGATCCGTTCAGGTGGGAAAGGGCAGGGACGGTGGGCCGGCCGCTTCAGCGGCGGGGCCCGAGGATCGACAGCATCTCGTAGGCGACATGTGCGGCGGCGATACCGGTGATCTCGGCGTGGTCGTAGGCGGGCGAGACCTCGACGATGTCGGTGCCGACGATGTCGAGGCCGCGTAGGCCACGCAGGGTGTTCAACAGCTCGCGGGAGGTCAGGCCGCCGGCCTCGGGGGTTCCGGTGCCCGGTGCGTGCGCTGGATCGAGGACGTCGATGTCGATGGAGACGTACACCGGACCACCGGCCAGGCGCGTGCGCACCCGTTCGACAATGCTTGCCACACCGTCGAATTCGTAGTCATCGGCGCGTACCACGGCGAACCCGAGCGCCGAGTCGTCGTCGAGGTCGGCGGCACTGTAGAGCGGTCCGCGGATGCCGACGTGCATCGAGCGTTCCATGTCGATCAGTCCTTCCTCGCTGGCCCGGCGGAACGGTGTGCCGTGGGTATAGGGCGCACCGAAGTAGGAGTTCCAGGTGTCGAGATGGGCATCGAAGTGTAGTACCGCAACGGGTTTCGCGTGTAGGTCGTGCAGCGCGCGCAGCATGGGCAGCGCGACGGTGTGGTCGCCGCCGAGGATCAGCGGGGTGGCGCCGTCGGCGCCGAGGGTTCTCGCCGCGGCGCTGATGGTGTCGATGGCCTCGGTGATGGCGAACGGATTAACCGACAGGTCACCGCAATCGACGACCTGCTGCCGTGCGAACGGCGCCACGCCGAGGGCGGGATTGAAGGGCCGCAACAACTTCGACGATGCGCGAATGTGCCCGGGGCCGAATCGTGCGCCCGGCCGATAGCTGACCCCGGTGTCGAACGGGATGCCGAGGATGTGCACGTCGGCATCGGCGACCTGGTCCCGACGCGGCAGGCGGGCAAAGGTGGCCGGTGCGCCGTAGCGGGGGAAGCGTGCTGCATCGACCTGCCCCACCACCCCGTCGATGACCGGGAACTGGGTGTCGAAACCGGCAATCACGTTGTCACTCATGAGTTCTCCTCCATGCTGTGCTCTTCTGCGGCGATCTCGGTGCGGATCTCGCCGGTACTTGCCGGGTCGGACAGTTCGGGGTGGCCGGTGAGGAGCCGGGTTTCGGCGGAGAGATCCTGGGTGCGGGTGAACAGCACGTAGGCTCCGCCCGAGACCACCAGACCGACGACGAAGGCGATGTCCACCTCGCCCATCGCCGACGCGGCGGGCCCGACGAAGAACGGTAGGTCCATGAACGGGATCTCGGCGGCGATGCCGATCAGGAAAGCGCCGATACCGCGCCAGGGCCACCGGCCGTATACGCCTGCGGGCGTGAACAGGTCGGCGATGACGTAGTGGCCGCGGCGGACGAAGAAGTAGTCGGTGAGGTTCACCGCCGTCCACGGCACCAGCAGGTAGAGCATGATCAGCAGGGCGGTGTTCAGTGATTCGGTGGCATCGGTCAACGCCAGTGACAGCGCCAGCCACACGACGGTCAGGACCAGAATCGTGATCACGCGGAGCCGGCGCGTCGGGGAGATCTGGCGGACCGAGTCGATCGCGGTGACCACGGTCAGCATGCCGCTGTAGGCATTGAGGCCCATCGTTGCCACCAGCACCAGGGTCGCGACCACCGCCAGGACGCTACCCAGGCCCGAGATGACCTGATTGCCACCGTCATTGATGCCGCTCAACGCGTCCGACGCACCGAGGTAGGTCGCCAGGAACGCACCCACCGGGATCAGCCACGCCGGCGAGGCGGCAGCGCCGAGGAACACCGAGGCGATGATCGAGAACGGGCGCGTGTCCCGGGGCAGGTACCGCGAGTAGTCCGACACGTACGGGGCGTAGGTGATGTTGTAGGACGCCGCGACCGAGAACTGCACCAGGAACGCCACGAGGGTGAAGCCGCCCGGACCGGCCGGTCCGAGGGACCCGTGCACCGAGCCGGCCAGGATGCCGATCGTGAGAATCAGCCACAGCGGCAACGAGATCCAGAAGAGGACCTTGAACGCCCGGTGCAGTAGGTCGTGGCCGAAGATGGCCAGCGCGGCGGCGATCACCGACATCGCGACGGCGACCACCACCGGACTCCAGCCGAAGATGGACTGCAGACCGGACTTGATGATCACGATGTCGACGACGTTGAAGCCGACGAAGGTGAACAGCGTGCCGATCAGCGGCAACAGCACTCCGCGATAGCCGAATTGGGCTCGGGACTGGATCATCTGGGGCAGCCCGAGGACCGGGCCCTGCGTGGCGTGGAACGCCATGAACAATGTGCCGAAGGCGATACCGGCGAGGCCGGCGACGATGCTCCAGAGCAACGACAACCCCATCGCCGGGCCGACGAAGCCCAGCGCGAGGGTGAACGGCTGGAAGTTGCCGACGAACCAGAACGGCCCCTGTGCGGAGACCTTGCCGTGGCGTTCGTCGTCGGGCACGTAGTCGATGGAGCGGGTCTCGATGGCAGGACGGGTGGTGGCGCGGGCGGTCGGGCCGTCGGCGGGGAGATCGAGGGTCATGACGGGCTTTCGGGTCGATCGGAACACTCGGTGGGTGGCGTCGTCGCCGGTGCATCAAGAGTGCGGCGCACTGACCTGCACCGACAGTGCGAAAATGTCCAATCCGGTCATTACGATTGGGCAATATGTACAACAGTGGGCCCAGGGGAATCCGATGATCACCGTCGGCGAGGTCGCCGCAGCGGACGAACTCCACCTGCAGGTGGCGGCCGGAGGGGAGGCGCTCGACGCCGAGGTCACGATGGTGCACGTCTCCGAGCTGACCGACCCACACGAATGGCTGCGCGGTGGGGAACTGCTCATGACCATCGGGTTGCTGGTGGAGATGACCGAGCAAGGGTGTCGCGAGTATGTGCGCAACTGCCGGGCCGGTGGTGTCGCGGGCCTGGTGCTGGGTCTGGGCCCGCGCTACGCCGCCTGCCCCGAGCCGCTGCGTGCGGCGGCCGCCGAGATCGGTGTTCCGCTCCTCGTGGTCCCCGTCGAGGTGCCTTTCATCGCCATCACCAAGTGGGTGTTCGAGAAGCGGGCCGCCCAGCAGCGACACGATCTCGAGGAGGCGATGGAGCTCAATCGCCGACTGACCGCGGTGGCCACGTCGAGCGCGCCGTTGCCGGCGCTGCTGGAGACCTGGGCCGAGGCGTCGAGCGCGCACTGTGTGGTCTGCGACGGTGTGGGCCGGCTGATCGCGGCCTCTCCCGGGGCCTCGGAGCAGGCGCGTACGGAGGCCGTGGAATTGGCGGTGGCCGCCTCGCGCGAACCGCCCGGACAGTCGTGGGTGTTGCGTGCCGGGCGAGAGATCCACACCGTCGGCTCCGGTGTCGCGCTGGCGTTCATCGTGTTGGACGCCCAACTCAATCCGGTGGCGCGGCATTCGTCGACGGTGCTCGTCTCGCTGCTCGCGTTGGAGGTGCAACGTCGCCACGTCGCCGGCCAACCCGAACGTCAGCGCCGAGGTGCGGTATTCGCCCAACTGGTTCGTCCTGGCCTGAAACCGGCACGCGCACAACAGCTTGCGGACTCCTTGGGCTGGCGGACGACGCTCGTCGTCGCGGCGGTGATCGCGCCCGCACCCCACGATGCGGACGCGTTGCTGTTCCGCCTGCAATCCTCCTTGACGGCCGGACTCGTCCGGTCGCACGGGCGGCTCGTGGAGATCGCCCACCCCGAATCCGACGGGTTGCTCGCGACGCTCACCGCGATCGCTCCCGGCACGCCGATCGGGTTGGGCGCCCCGGTCGCGGTGGCGTCGTTGCCGGTGTCGCTGACCCAGGCGCGCTCGCTGGTGGGCGCCAGCGAACGCCTTGGTCGGCCGGTCGATGCGCGCGAGGGCCGCACCGTCGAGCTGCTCATCGGGCTCGGTGAGCCACGGCTCCTCCGCGGATTCGCCGACGCCGTGCTCGCCCCGATCGATCAACTCGAGGAGCGCGAGCGCGTCGAACTGATGCGGACCCTCGAGGAGTGGCTGCGCGTCAACGGCGCGTGGGACCCGGCGGCAGCCCGGTTGTCGGTGCACCGCAACACCGTTCGCAATCGGATCGATCGCATCGCCACGCTGTCGGGGCGCAGGCTCGACGACGGCGAGGACCGCATGGAACTCTGGCTGGCGCTCAAGGCGCGCTCGGCGCTGCCCCGCATATGACAACAGCCCGGTGACGGACTCGGGTATGGCAGGGTAGCTCCATGGCACCGAAGCGGGGGAGGCGCGACTACGGCTCGATCCTGCTCGGGTCGGCCAGTGAGAGCGGGTTCAAACAGCGGCTACGCATCCAGACGCTGCTGACCGCGTCGATTGTCGTCGCGAACCTGGTAGGCGCGATCATCGCCATCGCGTTGTCGTCTGTGGGGATTCCGGAGCCGTCGGTGTTCCAGCCCGATCTCTGGTGGGTCAACTTCCTCGCGTTGCCGCTCTACGTCGCCGGGGCGTTCGTGATCGGAATCGGTTGGGGCACGATCGTTGTCGTTCGCGATCTGCGTTGGGCGATCCGGGATCGGCCGCCGACCGAACGCGATGCGCGGCGTGCCCGTCGGGCCCCGTGGCGCCTGGTGAGCATCCAGGCGGTCCTCTGGATCGGTGCGGTCGTCTTCTTCACCCTCTGCTACGGCATCCCGCATCCCGAACTGATCCCGAAGACGATCTTCGTCTTCGGTCTCAGCGGGGTGGTGGTCGTCGCGAACTCCTATCTGCTGATCGAGTTCTCACTGCGGCCGGTGGCCGCCGAACTCATCAGCGCCGGATACCGCAGACGCAAACGCAGCGGGGTGCGCAGCCGGGCGATCGTGTCGTGGCTCGTCGGCTCGGCGATCCCGGTGACCGGCATCCTGCTGGTCGTGTTGTTCGGAGCATTCCGGCCCGAGACGTCCAAGGTCGACATGTTCGTCGGTGTCGCGGTGCTGGCAGTGACGGCCCTGGCCACCGGGCTGATCCTGACGTTGTTGTCGTCGCTGAGCATCATCGGCCCCATCCGCAGCGTGCGTACCGCGCTGCACCGGGTGGAAGCCGGGGAACTCGACGACGTCGAGGTGGTCGTCTACGACGGCACCGAACTTGGTGATCTGCAGGCCGGTTTCAACCTGATGGTCGGCGGGCTGCGCGAACGAGAACACATGCGCGACTTGTTCGGTCGGCACGTCGGACGTGAGGTCGCCGAGGCCGCTCTGGCCTCCGACCCCGAACTCGGGGGTACCGAGAAGGTCGTGGCCGCGGTCTTCGTCGACGTGATCGGTTCGACGACGCTGGCCGCCGAACGTTCACCCGGCGAGGTGGTGGAGATCCTGAATCGCTTCTTCGGGGTGATCGTCGCCGCCGTCGAGGAGAACAAGGGGCTGGTCAACAAATTCGAGGGCGACGCGGTGCTCGCGATCTTCGGTGCGCCGATCGCGTTGTCGGACTGTGCCGGTGCGGCCCTGGCGGCGGCCCGAACGATCGCCACGCGACTCGGCGAGGAGGTGCCGGAACTGTCGGCGGGCATCGGCGTCAGCCATGGGCCGGTCGTGGCGGGCAACGTCGGCGCGATCCAGCGTTTCGAATACACCGTGATCGGCGACCCGGTCAACGAGAGTGCGCGACTGTCCGAACTCGCCAAACGAAATCCGCGGCACCCGTTGGCATCCGGGCGTGCCGTGGAGGCCGCGCGGCCGGCCGAGCGCGAGAAGTGGCGCGAGGCCGAACATGCCACACTCCGCGGGCGCACCGAGGAGACCGTCGTCTACGAGGCGGTCGGGGTGGGCGATCCGGTGTCCGAAGCATCCTGACGGCCCGCGATCCGGAGCTGCCGGCGTGCCCGAATGCTCAGGTGCGCCCGTGTGCTCAGTGCGCCAGGCCCGGCAGCGCAGGGGCGTTACCACAGGTCGCGGCGCTCGACTGGGTGCACGCCCACAGCCACTTCATCCAGCTGCTCGCCGAGTTCAGTACGCCGTCGGTGTCGGTGTGGCCCGGGGTCGACGGTGTCGGGGCGGTGGGAGAGGGCGCGGTGGGAGAGGGTGTGGCGGGCGCCGAGGCGGAGACCGGGAAGGCCGTGTAGTCCTCATCGCTGGATTGTCCGGCGGTGGAGCTGCACACGACGTATCCGGCGTACTGGGCGGCAGTGCCCTGGTAGGTGAGCAGGGTGGTGGGGGTCGCGCCGACGGCGACCGTGTCGGCGACGGCCAGCGGGGTGCCCACCCCCGACATGTCCTGGTCGTACTGGTTGTTGAGTGAATCGACCTGCGGCCCTTGGTTTTGCACGCGTGCCGCTGCCCGTTGCGTGCCGACCTGGGCGGCTTGTTCGAGTGCTCCGAGGGCCGAGATCGGATATACGAAGGCGCTGCACTGCCCCTGACCGCCGGCCAGTGGTGAGTTGTTGACGCCTAAGAGTGTGACCGTGTTGCCGCTCATCGTCCCGGATCCGGCATGGGCGGTGCCGGTGGTCCAGGCGTGGGCCGGCGCTGCGAGGCCCAACCAGGCTGCGCTGGCACATGTGAGTACTGCCGCCCCCGCGGCCATCCGGCGTCTCATATCGGCAACCTACTGCCGGTCGGCCCGTGATTCGGTTGTGGTCGCATCACGGTTCGGCACAACTTCAGTCACAGGCGTCCCGTTTGAACCAGTTGTCCCACTTGGGATTATCGCGATGATGCCGATGAAGCGGACCAACCGGTCAGACGGCGCGGGGCTCGTCAGGTGTCGTCGCGGTCGGTCAGGCCCTCGGCGAAGTCGAGCCGGCGCAATGCCTTGCGCAACACCTCGTCGTCGATCCGGCCGGCGTCGCGCTCCTCGATGAACACCTTGCGCTGCACCCGCACCAGCTTCAGTCGGATGCGATTACCTGCGGCGTTCGGACTCTCACCGATCGCCTCGGGACCCCGGCCGAGGTCCTCCCACGCCGTATTGCGTTGTGTGGTGACCCATTTGCGCAAGAACCCGATCTGATGTCGACGGACGTCATCGGGTGCCATCTCGGCTTCGATGCGGTCGAGCAGATTCTCGGCCTCACGGGTCGCGCGATCCTGCGCGCCGGCGTAGGCGAGCAACTCCTCGGTCGGATCGTCACCGGTCACCCCGAGACGCCGGATCACCCACGGCAGGGTGGTGCCCTGGATCAGCAGGGTGCCGACCACCACCACGAAGGTCAGGAACAGGATTTCCGCGCGCGCCGGGAACGGTTCACCGGAGTCGGTGTACAGCGGGATCGAGAACGCCGCGGCGAGCGAGACCACGCCGCGCATCCCGGCCCATCCGACGACGAACACCGCGCTCGGAGTGGGTGACGGTTCGGCGTCGCGAACCTTCCGGGAGAACACCCGCGGCAGATACGTGGCCGGAAACACCCAGAGGAAGCGGACCGCGATGACGACGGCGAGGACGATGGCCGCGTCGATGGTGATCTGTGTCCACGACTGGCCGGAGAGCCCGCGGATCAGTTCGGGCAGTTGCAAACCGATGAGCAGGAAGACGAACGCCTCGAGGATGGCGTCGATGGATCGGCGCACGGCGTCGTCCTGCATGCGGGTGGCGTAGCCGAGTCGGACGGAGCGTTGTCCGAGGAACAGGCCGGCCGTGACCACCGCGATCACCCCGGAGGAATGCAGTTCCTCGGCGATGAAGTAGGTGCCGAAGGGCACCATGATCCCGATCGCCGTTTCCATCGTCGGGTCGGTCAGCCAGTCGCGGACGCGGGCGGTCAGGTAGCCGATCGCCAGCCCCACCGCGACACCGCCCACCGCGGCGAGCAGGAACATGGAGACGCCGTTGACCACCGTCGTGGTGGCGCCGATGGCCGCGGCCAGGGCGACCCGAAGGGCGGTGAGGGCGGTTGCATCGTTGAGCAGGCTCTCCCCGCCCAGCAGCGTCATGATGCGACGGGGCAATCCGACGCGGCGTCCGATCGCCTGCGCGGACACCGCGTCCGGCGGAGCGACGACCGCACCCAGAACCAGCGCCGCAGCAAGCGGGACATGGGGGATGCGAGCCCATGCAACGAGTCCCACCAGGATCGTCGAGAACAGTGGCAACCCGACCGCGAGCAGCCCGATGGCGCGTCGGTTGGCCCGGATCTCCTGATACGAGCTGTCCTGCGCGGCCGAGTACAGCAGCGGCGGCAGGATGACGAACAGCACGAACTCGGGGTCGAGTCCGACGTCGGGGAGCCCGGGGATCCAACAGATCCCGAGGCCGACCGCCACCAACACCAGAGGGGCCGACAAACCGAAGTGACGGCACAGGGCGGCGATCGCGAGCGATACCGCGGCCACCAGCAGGAGTGATGCACTCACCCGCCTGAACCTACCGGGCGACGATAATGGGCACATGGCACTGTTAGGACGTCGTTCCCGCACCACCGAGACCAAGGCGCAGCCGTCGACCCCGTCGGGGCGGTGTCCCGAACTCGCCGAGATCGGTCTCGACCCCGCGACCGATCCGGCCGCAGCTGCCGGACACACCGACGAGTGCGAGGACTGCATGGCCATCGGGGAGAACCACTGGTCGCATCTGCGCAAGTGTCTGGAGTGCGGGCACGTGGCGTGTTGTGACTCCTCGCCGCGCCGACACGCGACCGCGCACTTCCACTCGTCGGGGCATCCTGTCATGCGTTCGGCGGAACCCGGTGAACTCTGGCGGTGGTGCTACATCCATCAGGTGGTCGGCTGAACCTATCGTCGGCCGGTGTCCGCGCAGGTCACAGCCGTGTATCGAGTGGTGCCGACCGTGCGCGGTGTGGATGACCCACCGATCGGGTGCCACGTAGAATCCACAGAATGACCTCGAACACCGAGAGCAGCGCCGCCTCTGAGGAGCCTTCGCGTCCCGACGCGCCGTCCCCGCAGGAGTTGCCGTCGTCGTCCGCGCCGTCGTCATCTGCGCCGTCGTCGTCCGTGCAGGCGCCGGTGGTCGCGGTGCCGGTGCCGGGGGGCGAGCCGGTGGGTGAGCCCGCCGTCGGATTGCAGAAGCCGGACGCGGTCGCCCAGGCGCCCACGCAGGTGCAGGCGGTTCGTCGGCCCGCGTCCGTACCGGTCGGCCCGCCCGACATCCTCGGGACACCGTTGTCGCCGACCGCGACCCGGGTGATGGTGCTCGGTGCCGGCGAACTCGGCAAAGAACTCGTGATCGCCTTCCAGCGACTCGGCGTCGAGGTGGTCGCGGTGGATCGCTACGAAAACGCTCCCGGTCACCAGGTGGCCCATCACGCCGAGGTCATCGACATGACCGACGGCGACGCGGTGCTCGCGCTGGTGGAGAGGTATCGCCCGCATTATGTGGTGCCCGAGATCGAGGCCATCGCGACCGAGGCGCTCGGAACAGTCGAGAAGAAGGGGCTGGCCGAGGTCATCCCGACCGCGTCGGCGGTGATCGCAACGATGAACCGCGAGGGCATCCGTCGACTGGCCGACGAGGACCTCGGGTTGCCGACGTCGCCGTACCTGTTCGCCGGGTCGCTCGACGAGATGACCGTGGCGGTCAAGCAGATCGGCTACCCGTGTGTGGTGAAGCCGGTCATGTCGTCGTCGGGTAAGGGGCAGACCGTTCTCAAGAGCGCCGCCGACATCGAATCCGCCTGGCAGCGCGCGACCACGGGTGGGCGCGTCGCCGGTGAACGCGTGATCGTCGAGGGTTGGGTCGATTTCGACTTCGAGATCACACTGCTCACCGTGCGTGCCATCGACCCGGCAACCGGACGACTGACCTCCCACTTCTGCGCGCCGATCGGGCACAAGCAGGTCAACGGCGACTACGTCGAGAGCTGGCAACCGCACGAGATGACCACCGATGCGCTGGGTGCCGCAACCTCGATAGCCGCACGGATCGCCACCGCGCTCGGCGACGGAAAGATCGGTGGCCGTGGCATTTTCGGCGTCGAACTATTCGTCAAGGGCGACGACGTCTATTTCTCCGAGGTCAGTCCGCGCCCGCACGACACCGGTCTGGTCACCCTGGCCACCCAGCGACTCAGCGAATTCGAGATGCACGCACGCGCCATCCTCGGGCTGCCGGTCGACGTGACGCTGGCCTCGCCGGGGGCGTCGGCGGTGATCTACGGTCAGCTCGACGAGAAGGCGATCGGCTTCGAGAACGTCGCACGAGCACTTGCCGTGCCGGAGACCGACATTCGGCTGTTCGGCAAACCCGAGAGCTTCCATCGACGTCGCGTCGGGGTGGTCACCGCGACCGCCGACGACGTCACGACGGCCCGCGAGCGTGCGGTGCAGGCCGCTTCGATCGTCACCCCGGTGCCCGGGCGTGAGGCGCGTCGCGGTGCTCCCGCACCGGTACCGCCCCCGGCGCCCGCACGCCCGGCCGGACCTCCGCCACGGGGGCCGGTGGGACCACCGCAAGGTGGACCGCAGGGTGGGCCGCCCCCGGGGGTGCCGCCGCGCCCGCAGCCGGGACAGATGCCTCCCGGCGGGCCGGGACGCCCCCAGGGCCGGCCGCCGATGGGACCGCCCCCGGTCGCACCACCACCGGGTGGTCCGCGTCCGGGCGGGCCTCAGGGTGGTCCGCCACCGGGACCGCGTGGGCCCGCACCCGCGGGAGCGCCGGGCCCGGGACTGCGCCCTCCGGCGGGGCCAGGGGCGCCGCGTCCGGAGGCGGCCGGGTCGGATTCTCCGGCCAAGGTCGAGTAGAGCGGCCGATTCATGCCCCTGTACGGCGAGGTCATCGTTGGTGTCTGTATTGCCGTGGGGCTGTTGGGGATCGTCGTCCCGGTGCTGCCCGGCACCCTGCTGGTCGCGGTGTCGATCCTGGTGTGGGCGATCGTCGTCGGCGGCTGGGCCTGGGCGGTGTTCGCGCTCGCCGCGGTGCTGATCGGTGTCGGTGAGATCGTCAAATATGTTGTCGCCGGCCGTGTTCTGCGTCGTCACGAGATCCCCAACCGCACCATCGTGGTCGGCGGGGTGGTGGGGATCGTCGGGTTCTTCGTGGTGCCCGTCGTCGGGTTGTTCCTCGGTTTCATCGCCGGTGCACTGGTTTCCGAGCTGGTGCGAACCCGCACGGCCGGCGCTGCGTGGCGCGGTACGGTGGCGGCGACCAAGGCGGCGGCGGTGACGATCGGTATCGAGTTGTTCGGCGCGTTGCTCGCGTCGGGGACATGGCTGGCCGGGGCGATCGCCCTGTGAGCACACAGGGTAGCCGCCCTGTGACCGAACGGCCTAGGGCTCGCTGAGTACCCCGCGTGCACTGGTCATCTCACGTGCACTGTGCGCGCCGATCGGCACGATCATCGGGCCACCGAAGACCGGGTCGGTGACCACCTGCGCGCGCAGGCCGAAGGCGTCGTCGAGGAGTTCGGTGGTGATCACCTCGTCGGGTGCACCATGCCGGACCAGTTGGCCGTCATTCATAACGAACAGCGAATCGCTGTAGCGCACAGCGAGATTCAGGTCGTGTAGCACCATGACGACGGTCTTGCCGTGCTCGGTCTTGAGGGAGTGCACGAGGTCGAGGACCTCGAGGGAATGCGCGAGGTCGAGGTAGGTGGTCGGCTCGTCGAGCAGCAACAGGTCGGTGCCCTGCGCCAGCGCGAGCGCGATCCAGACCCGTTGGCGCTGACCGCCGGAGAGCGCGTCGAGGGTGCGGTCGGCGAGGTCGGTCGTCGAGGTCAGTTCCAAGGCCAGAGAGACGGCGGCCTCGTCCTCGGCGGAGGCCTGCTGATACCACTTCTGGTAGGGGTGGCGGCCTCGGCTGACCAGATCCTCGACGGTGAGTCCTTCGGGCGCAACGGGATTCTGCGGCAGGATGCCCAGCGTGCGGGCGACGGTCTTCGGCTTGATCCGGGTGATGTCGGTGCCGTCGAGGCGTACGACGCCCGAGCGGGCCGGCAGCAGCCGCGCCAGACACCGCAGCAGCGTCGATTTGCCGCAGCCGTTGGGGCCGATGATCGTGGTGATCGCCGCGTCGGGGATGTCGACGTCAAGACCGTCGATGACGATGCGGTCGTCGTAGCCGACGACGAGGTCGCGTGCGGAAAGTCGGCTCATACGGTGGCCTTTCGGGAGATCGAGACCATGAGATAGATCAGGAAGGGGCCGCCGAGCGCCGCGGTGACGATGCCCACCGGCAGACCCGACGGCAGTACCGTGCGGCACAGGATGTCGCCGCCGGCCACGAGAATCGCGCCGATCGCCCCGGAAGCGACCGGGGTGGGGATGGCACTGCCGGTCAGGCGCATGGCGATCTGCGGGGCGAGCAGTGCGACGAAGGCGATCGGCCCGGCGGCCGAGACCGCCAGGGCCGCAACGATCACCGCGATCAGCAGGATCGCGCTCGAGACGGCCATCGTTCGCACGCCGAGCGAGCGCGCCAGATCGGTGCCGAGGCTCATCGCGTCGATCTGGCGGGCGAGCACCCCGACGGCGACGACGGCCAGCACCACGGCGATCGCGACCGGCCACACACTCGACCACGAGGTGTTGGCCACCGACCCCACCAGCCACGTCTGGGCACGGCCGACATCGCGGATCTCGGCGCGGGTGAGCAGATAGGAGGTGGCGGCCTGCAGCACCCAGGTGATGCCGACGCCGATGAGCACCAGGCGCAGCGGATTGATGGCGTGGTTGGCTTTCCGTCCGGGCCAGGCGAGCAGATACATCACCACGGCGGTGGCCAGTCCGCCGATGAGGGCCGACGCGGGCACGCCGAGCTGGGCGAGTCCGGCGCCCCACCCGGTTCCGAAGGCGATCGCCGAGACGGCTGCGACGCTGGCCCCGGCGGTGATGCCGAGCATGTCGGGGGTCGCCAACGGGTTTTGGGCGATCAACTGCGTCAACGATCCCGACATGCCGAGCGCGAAGCCGACCAGCGCCGACACCAACGCGCGCGGCACGGCGTCGTCGAGGATGACGACGTTCTCGATGCGGGTACCGCCACCGAGCAGGATGCGCATCACGTCGATCGGTGTCACCGGGTAGTCGCTGATGGTGACGCTCATCAGGAACAGGACGAAGGCGATCAGCAGTGAGGTGGTCACCGCGATCACCATGCGCGGACGCCACACCCACGACGTCGGCCCGACGCGCACGATGCGGCGCGAGTCGCGACCCGGGCGGTGGTCGCCGGCCGTCGCGGCGGCGGCGTCGGTACTCATACGCTCGTCAACTTTGTCCGGCGGACCATGGCGATCAGGAACGGCGCCCCGACGAAGGCCAACACGACGCCGACCTGGATCTCGCCGGGCCGGGCGACGACGCGACCGATGATGTCGCACACCAACAACAGCGCGGCGCCGATGAGCGCGGAGTACGGGATGATCCAGCGATAGTCGGCGCCGGTGATCGCGCGCGCGATGTGCGGCACCACCAGACCGAGGAAGACGATGGGTCCGCAGGCGGCGGTCGCCGCCCCGATCAGCAGGGTGATCCCGAGGATGCCGACGCCGCGGATCACCAACACGCGGCTGCCGAGCGCCTTGGTCATGTCGTCGCCGAGGCTCAGGATGTTGAGGAAGAACCCCGACGCCAGCGCCAGCACGAGACCGACCCCGATGAACGGCAATGCGGCCCAGAAGATGTCGATGCTGCGGCCGGCCGTCGAACCGACGCTCCAGAAACGCCACGCGTCGAGCGACGCGGTGTCGCTGAGCACGATCGCCGAGGTGATCGCCACGAGCATCGCCGACAGGCCGGTGCCCGCCAGCACGAGGGTGATCGGACCCGTCCCGGTCAGTGCCGCGATCCCGAAGACGAGGGCCGAGGCGATGATCGCTCCGCCGAGCCCGAATGCCATGTAGGCCAGCGGCGAGGAGATGCCGAACAGGTAGACACCGCCGACGACCGCGCAGGCTGCGCCGGCATTGACGCCGAGCAACCCGGGGTCGGCGATGGGGTTGCGGGTGTGGCCCTGGGTGATCGCGCCGGCCGCGCCGATGGCCAGACCCACGATGAGACCGAGCACGGTACGCGGCACACGCAGGTCCCAGACGATGCCCGCGGTGTCGGACGACTTGTCGACCCGCGGCATGTGCAGGTGGATCAGGGCCTGCCAGATCTGCGAGCAGCCTGCGGTGAAGGAATCCCAGGTGGCGGCCAGCGGCATCTCTCTCGTGCCGATCAACACCGACCCGATGATGGCGACCACGAGTACCGCGAGGATCAGCAGTAGTCCGGTGAGGCGTCGCACGAAGGGCAACCTTACCTCAGCCCGGGTTGTCGGATTCGATGACGATCCGGCTGCCGTGCGGCAACGATTCTGAGACCTACGTAACGGTTACCTGTGAGAGTGCGATACAAGGAGACGTACGCATTTCGGCGCGGGGGCGTCGTAGGAGTTCGCAGCCTCGGGGTCGTCCACGGTTTCGGGGCCCGCTCGACGAAGAAGGAGTCGACATGAAGAAGACGATGAAGCGAGCCGTCGCGGCGACGGCGGTTGCCGCCGGTATCGCCGGGGGCACCTTGGCCGCAGCGGGTGAGGCGCAGGCCGCAGGGCCGGGCGATCTGGCCATGCTGGGCGGCGTGAGCTGCGAGTTCAAGCGGTGGGGCCCGAACTGGGATTCCGGACCGCTCTGGCAGATGACGCGGTGGATGGGCGTGAAGAACGTCGGCGGCTCCAACATGACCAACGTCAACGTCACCGAGATCGGCGGGGCCACCAAGCAGGTGCGGATTGCCGGCCAGCCCGCCGGTCTGCTCAAGCCCGGGCAGTTCTACCGCTACGTCGAGACCAAGTGGGCCGGTTGCTGGCCGTCGTCGATCTCCGGCTACACCATCGGCGCGCAGGTGGAGAACCTCGCCAACAACTTCGGCTTCTGGGCCAACGTGCGTCAGATCCCGGCACCGCAGAACTCGCCGGGCCCGCAGAACCTGGCACCGACGATTCAGCAGGGCTGAACGACAACCACTCTCACAGTCAGCGAGGGGCGAGGCGGATCTCCGTCTCGCCCCTCGCTGTGTGTGTGGCTTCTTCCCAAGGCTTTTCGTTCGTCCCCCGGAAATTGCTTGGGGACGAACGGAAAAGTGGGGGAAGAAGATTCTTCCCCCACTTTCGTCAGCCGTGTCTCTGGAGTGAGTGTCAGGCCTTTTGAACCCCTGACGGAGTCAGGCCTTTTGAACCCCTGACGGAGTCAGGCCTTTTGAACCTTGTGCGGCTCCGAGGCGGCGAGCATGTCCTCACGTTCGACGACCTTGACGCGCTCGCGGCCCTGTTCGGCGCCCAGAGAACGCTCGTGCTCGTCGAGTCGGTACCAGCCGTCCCAGGTGGTGAACGGGATGCCCTTGGACTCGAGCAACTCGATGACGGCGTCCTCGGCGGGATGGGCGGGCTCGAGCAGCGCGCCGTTGGTCATGTCCTCGATGATGCAGTCGACGGTCTCGTTGGCGTCGCCCTTGGTGTGGCCGATGAGCCCGACGGGTCCGCGCTTGACCCACCCGGTGGTGTAGAGCCCGGTCAGGTGGGCGCCTTCGTCGAAGATTCGTCCGGCCTCGTTCGGGATGACGCCGGCCTGGCTGTCGAACGGGATCTGCGGCAGGTTGTCCGAGAGGTAGCCGACGGCCCGGTAGACCGCGGTGACGTCCCAATCGGTGAACTTGCCGGTCGGCTTGACGTTGCCGGTGCCGTCGAGCTGGGTGCGTTCGGTGCGCAGACCGACGACCTTGCCGTCCTCACCGAGGATCTCGGTGGGGCTCTCGAAGAAGTGCAGGAACAGTTTGTGGATGGCGCCCTGCTTGGGGTCGCGGATCGCGTAGTTCTCGATGATCGTGGCGACCTGGTCGGTGATCTTCGACCCGCGGCGCGCGACGGCGGAGCCCTCGTCGTAGTCGATGTCCTCGGGGTTCACGACGACCTCGATGTTCGGCGAGTGGTCGAGCTCCTTGAGCTCGAGCGGGGTGAACTTCGCCTGGGCGGGTCCGCGACGACCGAAGACGTGGACCTCGAGGGCCTTGTTGTTCTTGAGGCCCTGGTAGACGTTGTCGGGGATCTCGGTCGGCAGTAGTTCGTCGCCGGTCTTGGCGAGCACGCGTGCCACGTCGAGCGCGACGTTGCCGACGCCGATGACGGCGACCTTCTCCTCTTCGAGCGGCCATTCGCGCGGGAAGTCGGGGTGACCGTCGTACCAGGCGACGAATTGCGCTGCGCCGTAGGAGCGTTCGAGGTCGACGCCGGGGATCTCGAGAGTGCGGTCGTCGGTGGCGCCGGTGGAGAAGATCACCGCGTCGTAGTGCGACTTGAGTTCGTCGAGGGTGATGTCGGTGCCGTAGTCGATGTTGCCGAGCAGGCGGACCTGCGGCTTGTCGAGGACCTTGTGCAGGGCGGTGATGATGCCCTTGATGCGGGGGTGGTCGGGTGCGACGCCGTACCGGATGAGGCCGAAGGGCGCGGGCATGCGCTCGTAGAGGTCGATGGACACGCCGCGGTCCTTGGCGGTGTCGGACTTCATCAGGGCGTCGGCGGCGTAGATCCCGGCGGGACCCGCGCCGACGATGGCCACGCGCAGCGGGCGAGCTTGATCGGTCATGGAGTGTCAGTACCTCGGTTCTCGACGGAGATCAGACGCCCGCGGTACGAGGCGGTGCGTCGACGCTTATCCCTTCTACGGTAGGCCCTGGCAGCCCGTACCCAAAATCTGCGGTTAGGGTGACCTCACACAGCCCGCAGCCGCGTTGGTGCCGACCTCAGCTCGCGTGGCCCGCCGCGTCGGCGATCTGTGCGATGGATTGGTCGGCGATCCAGGGGATCGACAGCACTGTCGGCACGCCCATCGCGGTTCCGACCTCCTGGTTGATGTAGGTGGTGCGGCCGCCGGTGACGAACGGCTGGCCGGTCCAGTTGGCGTTCTTGCGGAGCTGGTCGTTGGCTCCCTGCCAGTCGAGGACGACGACGACGTCGGCCTGGTTCAGCATGCCGATGTTCTCTGCCGAGATCGAACCATAGAACCCACTGGTGACCGCGGACTTCAAGCCCTCCGGGAAGGTCAGCCCGTAGCTTTCCAGGATCTGCTCCCGGCCGTCGCCGGGCCCGAAGATCGAGATGGTGCCGTCCGGCGAGGCGGTCACCGCGACCGCGGTCTTGCCCTCGAGTTGCGGATGCGCGGCGGCCAGGTCGGCGACGTGTTTCTTGGTCGCGTTGATCGTTTCGGTGGCCTTGTGTGGGAGGCCGACGGCGCGCCCGATCTCGGCGGCCTGCACATCCCACGGAACCTGCCAATCCGGGTAGTTCGTGGGCCGGGTGATGGTCGGGACCGCGGCGGCGAGTTTGTCGTACTGCTCCTTGGTGGGCGCGGCGCCGACGGCGGTGATCAGGTCGGGATTCGTGGACAGCGCCTTGGCGATCTCGTTGCCGAACTGCTGCGAGGCCTCGGGCAGCGACACCGGCTCGTTGGAACCGAGCAACTTCTCCGTCCATGGGGTCCGGACCTTCGCCGGCGTGCCGAACGGGGCCATGGCGACCGGCTGGAAGCCGAGCGCGAGCAGGGTGTCGCCGTCGCCCACCCCCATCGCGGCGACGCGGGTCACCGGCGTGGAGATGGTGGTCGAGCCGTAGTTGTGGTCGATGGTGACCGGCAGCGCTCCGGCCTCGGGCGCGGGCGCACTCGACGACGCGGAATCGTCGGCGGGAGCGCTGCAGCCCGCGAGTGCCACCACCGCACTGAACGCCAGCCCGGCAATTGCGATACCTGAGCGTCGGCCACGATGTCGGCGGGCGAATCGGACCGGTCGGGTGGGCGCCATGATGTCTCCTTCGTCGGATTGTGCATCCTTGGATAGCCTCACTTAACCACGTGTGACCGGCGGCACGGCCGGCCGAGGGCGCCCACTTCGTGTCGCGATTGCGTCGATACACTCGCCGACATGGCAAAACGCGCAGCCAAGCGGGCCGAGCCGGACGTCGTCCCCGATGAGCCGGCCGCCCCGTCGTGGCGCAACGCGTGGCCGTTCTGGGTGGCCCTGGTGGTCGTAGTTCTCGCAGCCGGCGGGATCGCGCTCTCGTACGTGTTCCGTCCGGCGGAGGACCGGGCGAGTGACTCGGCGAAGGTGCAGTACGCGATCAACGATCTGTACACCGCGCGCAACAACGTCGACTACACGGCCTTTCGTGAGCACACCTGCAGCGCCGACCTGAATTCGGCGGGATTTCCGACGCAGCCGGAGTTCGCGACGCAGAACCGGCAATCGCTGGAGACCAACGGGCGGATCGTGATTCCGACGATCAGCGACGTGGCGGTGTCCGGTGACCGGGCGACCGCGACGGTACATTGGCATTTCGACAAGAAGTCCGATCAGGCGCAGACGACCAAGGTTGCCGCGATTCGGGAAGACGGGAACTGGAAGGTGTGCAAGCCATGACGTATGCCGGAGATCTGAGTCCCACGCAGGCGTGGGAGAAGCTCGAGCAGAACCCGAAGGCCAAACTCGTCGACTGTCGCACCCGCGCCGAATGGTCCTTCGTCGGGGTTCCTGACCTCGAAATCCTTGGTAAGAAACCACTTTTCATCGAGTGGAATACCTTTCCCCACGGCACTCCGAATGAGGGATTCGTCGCCGAGTTGCGTGATGCCGGCGTGGCCGATGACGACGAGGTGATCTTCCTCTGCCGCTCCGGGCATCGCTCGATCGGTGCCGCCGAGGCGGCCACCGCGGACGGTGTTGCCAAGGCGTACAACGTCGTCGACGGCTTCGAGGGTCCGCTCGACGAATTCGATCACCGTGGTTCCAAGGGTTGGCGTGCCCTCGACCTTCCGTGGAGGCAGTCGTGAGCCGAGGTCTGCCGGAGGGGGTTTCGGCCGAGACGCTCTCGGTCCGCGGCGGGCTCGATCGGTCGGGTTTCTTCGAGACTTCCGAGGCGCTGTATCTGACGAGCGGTTATGTCTACGACTCGGCCGAAGCCGCCGAGCGTGCGTTCACGGGTGAGGACGAGCGCTTCGTCTACTCCCGGTACGGCAATCCGACCGTCGAGATGTTCCAGGAGCGGCTGCGGCTGATCGAAGGTGCCGAGGCATGTTTCGCCACCGCGAGCGGAATGGCCGCAGTCTTCGTGTCGTTGGGTGCGCTGCTGAAAGCCGGCGACCGATTGGTCGCAGCCCGCAGTCTGTTCGGTTCGTGCTTCGTCGTCGCCAACGAGATCTTGCCCCGGTGGGGAGTGCACACCGACTTCGTCGACGGCGAAGACCTCGAGCAGTGGGAGCAGGCGTTGTCGACGCCCGCCGATGCGGTGTTCTTCGAGACCCCGTCGAATCCGATGCAGAGCCTCGTCGACGTTGCGAAGGTCTCCGAGCTCGCGCACGCTGCAGGAGCAAAGGTGGTGCTGGACAACGTGTTCGCCACCCCGCTACTGCAGCAGGGGCTGGACCTGGGGGCCGATGTCATCGTCTACTCCGGCACCAAGCACATCGACGGCCAGGGCCGGGTGATGGGCGGCGCTGTGCTCGGTACCAAGGAGTACATCGACGGGCCGGTGCAGACCCTGATGCGCCACACCGGACCTGCGCTCTCGCCGTTCAACGCGTGGACCCTCGTCAAGGGACTCGAGACGCTGAAGCTGCGCGTCGACGCCTCGGTGGCCTCGGCGTTGCGGATCGCGGAGTTCCTGGAGGCCGACCCGCGCGTGCGGTGGACCAAATACCCCTTCCTCACCTCGCACCCGCAGTACGAGCTGGCGACCGCACAGATGTCCGGCGGTGGCACGGTGGTGACCTTCGAACTCAACGACCGTGACGGCGTCGACGGCAAGAAGCGTGCCTTCGAGGTCCTCAACGCTCTGCGCGTCATCGACATCTCGAACAACCTCGGTGACTCCAAGTCGCTGATCACGCATCCGGCGACCACCACACATCGGGCCATGGGTCCGGATGGGCGCGCCGCAATCGGTTTGAGCGACTCCGTCGTTCGGCTCTCGGTGGGGCTCGAGGGTATCGACGACCTGCTCGCGGATCTGGATCAGGCGCTGGGGTAGCTCGGGGATGGGGGTCTCGTGGGTCGAACTGGTCGGGCGCAATGCGGCGTCCGGATCGGTGACGGTCTCGGGACTCCTCAGATCTCGTGGCTCGGATCGCGGAGCCAAACTCGACGAGTCCTATCGGTTCTGGCACGCGCCGACCAATCGGTGGCGTATCGAGATCGGCGGTGAGCCGGTGTATCTCAGCGGTCGTGACAGATCGCTGGTGCGCATCGACGGCGACATGACTCTGCTGGACGGTGACATCAGGTTGCCGATACTCGGTCGCGGGGTCAGCCCGTTGCAGTTACTCGGTCAGAACTCATTGCTGCACAGTATGAGTCGTGACGTCGTCGTTCGCGACGAGCCACGAGCGGTGGATGTCGGTGGCCGTAAGGCCTGGGTGGTGGTAGTTGGGGACCGCTCCAGAAAGAATGGCGAGATTTCCATCGACGAGTCGACCGGGGTGATCGTGCGGCTTTCGATGTCGGCCGGTTCGGGATCGTCGGAAGTCGTCGAGCTCACCGAGCATGCCTCGCTCCCGAACGAACTCTTCGAGTGGGATGGACCGGTCGTCGAAGCGCCTTCGCCACGCGGGCGCCGGGCACGACCGGATCCTGAGGTCGGGCGGCAGGAGCGATCAGAGGTGTTGCGTGCCTGTGTGACAGCGCTCGATCGTTCCGCAGAGGTTCTCTCGCTCATGCAACGTGCGGAATCCGAGGAGGACGCAATCCGGCGGCTGGTGTCGGAACTCGGCGTGACGACCGTCGGAGCGCAGGCGATCGCAGCGATGCAGATGTCGAGGTTCCGACCGGATATGGCGGACCAGCTTCGTCGAGAGCTGGCCGACGACGAGAACAACCGTCGATGCTGATCCGGCGAGCCACCGCCGCCGACGCGCTTCCGGTGGCGCGGGTGCACGTGCGTTCGTGGCAGCGTGGCTACCACGGGTTGCTGCCCGACGCTGAACTGCGGGCGATGCGCCCAGAGGACCGCGCCGAGCATTACACCTTTGACGACGACCGCGGGCCGCACACCTGGGTTGCCGAATCATCGGGCCGCGTCACCGGTTTCGTGACCATCGGTGAACT
Source organism: Gordonia sp. N1V (assembly GCF_029269935.1). Lineage (NCBI taxonomy): Bacteria > Bacillati > Actinomycetota > Actinomycetes > Mycobacteriales > Gordoniaceae > Gordonia > Gordonia sp. N1V. Next base: position 355 of record NZ_JARJDD010000022.1, on the reverse strand, counting down.
CGACGGGCACGCCACGGTGATGGCGCTCTACGTCGATCCGGATCACTGGCGGTCGGGGATCGGGTCGGCCCTGATGGATCGCGCGGAAGCGGAGATCGCCCGCCAGGGCTATCCGGTCGCCCGGCTGCACGTGCTGAAGGGCAATGAGCGAGCCATGGACTTCTACGCCGAACGCGGCTGGGCCCCAACAGGGCATGTGCGGTCGGGTGAGGTCTGGGGCGTGCAGGCCGTCGAGGTCGAGTACGAGAGGTCGTGCTGAAGATTTCGGTGCGGTGTCCCGGATGAGGTTCTGTGGCAACAGGGACGTTCCTATAACGTGTCAAGGGGTGTGGGAGGCGTTTTTTGTGGTGTGGTC
>NZ_JARJDD010000021.1:0-112026 GCF_029269935.1 Gordonia sp. N1V | reverse complement strand
CCGACGGACCCAGCAGGGCCGACACCTCACCCTCGGGCAAGGTCAACGACACATCGCGCCAAATATTCTGCGAACCGAACGATTTGGTGAGCCCCTCAACGCTGACCTCAACACCCACAGTTTCCTCCAGAAGTTCGCTGCCCCCAATGAGCTCCCGCCGGTGCGAGAGTCCACCCCTCGGTGACATGTGTGGTTGGGGTCACTGTATCCGACCACCGCAACAGCACCCCCCACACACGTGAACCGAAGACCCACAGCGTGGACGCGAAAGAAATCTACCAACCGGTAACTTACCCTCGGGCGATGACACTAGCCGATGAAACGGTCCGAAGGAAAGTGGGCGCGGTTCCATCGTCGGGACCCGAGTGCGGTGGCACTCCTTGTCCCCGGTGCGGTGGCGTGGCGCACGGCGTCAGGACCGCGCGAGGCCCTCTTCGCGGTCGTCGAAGGCCCCCGTGTCGGCGCCGCCGACGACGCTCTCGGTGTGGCCGTGCTCGACCGACTCCGGCTCCACCGACCCGGGCTCCACCGACCCGGGCTCGACCGACTCCGGCTGGTCTGCCCCGGGCTCCCATGCCTCGCGCACCCGGGTGAGCGGCAACCACCAGGAGATGAGCAGGATCAGCACGAGCCAGATCAGCGACGAGTTGCCGTAGATGATCTCCCACCAGCCCCACCGGAGTTCGTTGAGCTGTGCGCTGGGCAGTGACAGCGATGGTCCGGGGAGCTGCGCGATCAGGCCGAGGATGCCCAGCCCGAGGAAGACCGCACCCCGCCGGTCGCCGCGCCTGGCTCGCAGTGCTCGCACTCCGATGGTGACGAACACCAGGATGTACACCGACGTGAGGACCCAGTGGTGAATCCAGGCGGCCGGGGTGGCCAGCAGGGCCACTGCCCACGCCGCCAGGAAGCACAACTCGTATTCGCGACGCTTGGCCAGATGCCACGCCAGCGCCAGACAATAAAGCCCTGCGATCGCACACAGCGGCAACCACCAGTGTGAGCGATCGCTGTCGCTCATCCCGGTGCGCGCCAGCACCCCGGCGATGCCCTGGTTGTAGACGAAGGCCAGTCCGCCGATGCGTTCTGGATCGAATACCGTCGACGTCCAGTACTTCCACGTGTCCGACGGCGTGATCGCCCACGCGATACCAGTCGCCACCAGGAAGCCGACGACGACGTTGATCGCCGCCCGCCACTGCCGGCGCGCGAGGAAATAGATGACGACGACGGCCGGGGTCATCTTGATCGCCGCGGCGATACCGACCAGCAGTCCCCGATACGGTTCGGCCCACGCGGGGCGCCGGTCCCACAGGGTGTCGGCGATGACCAGGCCGGCGAGGATCAGGTTGATCTGACCGAGATCGAGCGTGATGCGGATGGGTTCGAGTTCGAAGGCCACGCCGGTGAGGATCATCGACCAGCCGATCGGCAGGTCACCACATCCGACACGACGCAGCAGGATTCGGATCAGCCACCACGTCAGGAGGCATCCGAGGATCAGGAAGATGACCGAGAGCAACCGCACCGGCATCCAGCTCATCGGCACGAAGGACACCGCTGCGAACGGCGGGTAGGTGAACGGCAGGATGCTGTCGTTCGCCTGCGGCATCGGCCCGTCGTAGAGGTGCTGCCCGTGGAGGAGGAACTGGCCGCCATAGCGGTAGATCTGCAGATCCACCGGCGGACCCCAGTACTTGGTGGGCCCGAGGTGCACCAGCCACGGCTGGCCGAAGACGCGGCACACCCCCAGGACGAGCACCACGGCCCCGACGACGTTGATCGCCGTGAACGCACGACGGGACACAGGAGCAGTCACGCGGGGTGATACTAGTCCGTCCTGGTCCCACCGCCCCAAACCTCCCACCGCCCCAGATCTCCCAACGCCCCAAGCCTCCCAACGCCCCGGCGGCCCGTGACAGCAACGAACCCGGGACGGATCTCTCCGCCCCGGGTTCGGGACATGCACCGTCAGTCGACGGTCACACCGCACAAGTAGGCACGCAAGCTTACTTGACGGTCACACTGCGCAAGTAAGCAAGCTTACTTGACGGACACCTTGGCGCCGGCCTCTTCGAGCTTGGCCTTGGCAGCCTCGGCGGCGTCCTTGTCGACCTTCTCCAGGATCGGCTTGGGAGCGCCCTCGACGAGATCCTTGGCCTCCTTGAGGCCCAGGCCCGAGACGACCTCACGGACGACCTTGATGACCTGGATCTTCTTGTCGCCGGCAGCCTCGAGCACGACGTCGAACTCGTCCTGCTCGGCAGCGGCCTCGGCGGCACCACCGGCAGCCGGAGCACCGGCAGCGGCGACGGCGACCGGAGCGGCCGCGGTGACCTCGAAGACCTCTTCGAACTTCTTCACGAAATCGCTGAGCTCCAGCAGGGTCAGTTCCTTGAACTGATCGATGAGCTCGTCAGCGGTGAGCTTCGCCATGGTTGGCGTCCTTCCTATTCAAGCCCCACACGGGGTCGTGGTGATCCCCGTGGGGATGTTTGTGGTGCGGCGAGTTACTCGCCGGCTTCGTTCTTCTTCTCCTGCAGGGCCGCGGCGAGACGCGCCACCTGCGATGCCGGCTGGTTGAACAGGCCGGCAGCCTTTGCCAAATTGCCCTTCATGGCACCGGCGAGCTTGGCCAACAGGACCTCGCGGGTCTCAAGGTCGGCGATCTGTTCGATCTCGGCCACGGACAGCGCACGGCCGTCCATGTATCCGCCCTTGATGACGAGAGCCTTGTTGTCCTTGGCGAAGTTCTTGATCGCCTTGGCGGCCACAACCGGTTCGCCTTCGATGAAGGCAATCGCGGTCGGACCGCTGAACAGCTCGTCGAGCCCTTCCACGCCCGCCTTCTCGGCGGCACGCTTCACCAGGGTGTTCTTGGCGACGGAGTAGGTTGCGCCCTCACCGAGGGAACGACGCAGATCGGTGATCTGACTGACGGACAGGCCACGGTACTCCGTGACGACCGCCGCCGTTGCGCCCTCGAACTGCTCTGCGATCTCCGCGACTGCGGCGACCTTGTCGGACTTGGCCATACTTCGCCTCCTTCCTCATCACTCGAGTTGAGTTGGTCAGAGTTCAACGCAGGGAACCTTCGGAAGACGCCGCGCCGCGGAAGGCGAATAGCCCCCGAAACGACGAAACGCCCCGGCACACAGAGGCACGGGGCGTCACACTGGCGATCATGCCGAATGGGCATGCTCGAGCTTCTTCCTCGTTCTCCCTGCGTGGGCCGCCGACATTGCTGTCGCCCTTCGATCGGGATCGCTCCCGATGACCAACGGTCTCTGGTTGAACCGATACGACGCGTGCAAGCGCGTCACACCGAGAACGAGGTTACCCGAGCTCGACGTCGTCGACCAAATCCGACCCCACGTCCCAGGGTCACCTGACCGAACGGAGGGTTTCCCAGGTCACACACGGCTTTGAACTGCAGATTCACTGTCGTGACCCAAATGGACCCCACCTCGATGCGGTTCCGAGATCGACGATGCACTACAGTCGGCCATCGGGAGTGATGTGGCCCACAAAGTGTAAGCGGGGTTTCACTCACGGCCCGAGAACACGACGGGGTGTGGGTGACGCCGGTGGGTCCGGCGTCCGGTCACACCCCAGGCAGGGTGAGGCACCATGACGTACCAGTTGGACCCGGGCTCCCCCGGGATGTCACGACCCCAGGTGGCCCCGTCGCGGCCCGACGGCGGTCGCGCCACTCCCCATTTCGGCACCCTCCCCCTCGGTGATCCGACCGGCGGTGCCGACGGTATCCGGTGGCGGGAAGCTGTCGACGGCGCCCAGCTCTATCCCCGAGTGGTCGTCGACCGGGACGTCAAACTCACCATGAGCGACGGTGTCACGTTGCGTGCCACGGTGGTCCGCCCCGCCAACCGGTTCGGCCAGACCGTGCTCACCCCCTATCCCGCGATCGTCAACATCAACCCCTACAACCGGGCGGCCGTCGACTTCATCGACACCACCACCCACGCGCCGGTACTCGGGCGTGCGTTGCGGGTCGCGTCGTCGTCGATCGATGCGACGGGTACCGCGCTCGGCGGGCTCACCCGCCTGACCGGCACGCTCTCCGGCGGAATCCTCGACGTCTTCGGCATCAATCGCACCCTGGTGCGCAGCGGTTACGTCCAGGTCATCGTCGATGTCCGGGGCACCGGGGCCAGCGGCGGCAAATGGCAGATCCTCGGCGCGCGCGAGCAACAGGACTCGGTGGAGGTCATCTCCTGGGCCGCCGAACAAGAGTGGTGCGACGGCAAGGTCGGACTCGCCGGCTGGTCGTACTCGGCGATCAATTCGCTGCAGGCCGCCGACAAACGGCCGGCCGAACTCGGCGCGGTCTTCGCGGTCGAGGGATGCGACGACATCGTTCGCGACGTCTACATCACCGGCGGCATGCCGTCGGCGTTCATCCCGATGTGGCTGTCGGTGGTCAACGTGCTCAAGTGGGTACCCAATCCGTCGACGTACCTGCGCGATGTGATGCGCGGCGACACTCTGCGTTGGCTGCGCGATCGCGTGGCCTCCCCGGCGACCGAGATCCCGTCGTTGCTGTGGGGTTTCCTCACCGCCCGCGACGACCGGATCTTCGACGACCCCTATTTCGACGAGCGGGATCCGCAGATCGACCGGATCACCGCGCCCACCTTCACCGTCGGCGGGTGGCACGATCTCTTCGGGCGCAGCGCCACCGGCATCTACGAGCGGCTCCGTCTCGAGCCCGGCCGCAAGCAGATGCTCGTCGGCGACGGGTATCACTTCGACGTGGGCACCGGCCATGGATCCAGCTCCGCCCCTCCGCGTCTCGATGTCCTCGAGCGCGCCTGGTTCGATCGCTGGCTCAAGGGCCACCGCAACGGTATCGACCACTACGGGCCGGTCACGATGATGCAGCAGGGCGGTTCGTGGACGTCCGGCGCGGCGTTCCCGCGACCGGGCGTGCGACCCCGGCGGCTCTATCTCACCGAGGAGCCGTCGACGACCGCGGATCACGCCGTGCACGACGGATCGCTGAGCACAGCTCCGGCACAAGGTGTTTCGTCACTGCACATCCGGCCCGACCTGCGCGGCATGGTGTCCCGGGACATGACGCAGGTGACCGCGGGTGCGTCGATGGTTCTCGGCAATCGATTCACCACCGACGCACGCTTTCAGGAGCGCGGCGGATTGTCGTTCACCAGCGCCCCGGTCACCGAGGCGACCCACCTCAGCGGAGCGATGAACCTCCGCCTCAACGTGGCGACCACCGCACACGAGGGTATCTGGGCGGTGACCGTCAATGATGTTGCGCCCGATGGCACCTCGACCGTTCTCACCAACGGCGCGCTCTCGGCGACCAATCGCGCCCTCGACCGGTCGATGTCGACATTCACCGCGGACGGGCATCTCCTCGGTGCCCATCACTACCTCTCCCGCAAGCGCAAACTGCCGGTCCCCGCCGACGAGCCGGTCCGCATCGACGTCGATCTCGTGCCCACCGACGCCGTGCTCGAACCCGGTCACCGGTTGCGGGTGGACGTCTACGCCGCGAGCTTCCCCCGCTACCTCACGGTGGTCCCCGACCTGATCAAGGCCCGCGGACGCAAGCAACGTCTCGTTCTCGACCCGGAGCACCCGAGTTACCTGACGTTCCTGGCCGGCGACGGGCTCGCCTGAGCCCGCTCAGCCCATCGATCGGGCGTCGATCCTAATCGACCGGGCGCTCGAATCCATCGATCGTGCTCAGAATGCCTTGCCGGGATTGAGGATTCCGTCGGGGTCGAGAGCGTGCTTGACCGCACGGTGCATGTCGAGCACGGCGGGTGACAGTTCCTTGCGCGCGCCGTCGAGCTTGAGCACACCGACGCCGTGCTCGCCGGTGACCGTGCCCCCGAGTTCCAGTGCGGCATCGATGATCTCACCGAAGGCGAGCTGCGCCCGGCCACGCGCGGCGGCGTGTCCCTCGTCGGCGATCAGCAGTGGATGCAGATTGCCGTCACCGGCGTGGGCGATGTTGGCGATGACGATGTCGTGGCGGATGCCGATCTCCTCGATGCGCGCCAGCATCGCCGGCACATGCTTCTTGGGGACGCAGACGTCCTCGGTGAGTACGGGACCGAGTCGCTCCAACGCCGGATAGGCCAGGCGTCGCGCCGCGAACAGCGCCTGCGCCTCCTGCTCGTCGGCGGACACCGCCGACCACGTGGCGCCTGCGGCGTCGAAACACTCACGCAAGCGCTCGGATTCACGCTCACCCTCGATTCCGGGCGTGTCGATCCGGCCGAGCAGCACGACGTTCGCGTCGACCGCGAGCCCCATGTTCTTCCACGCATCCACCGCGAGCAGACACTGCCGATCGACGAGTTCCAGTGCGGCGGGGGTCAATCCACTCGCCCCGACCGCAGACACCGCCCGTCCGGCGTCGATCAACGAGTCGAAATAGCCCGCGATGGTTCGCGACGGTGGTTGCAGGGGGCGCAGTTTCACCGTGATCTCGGTGACGATCCCCAACGTCCCCTCCGAGCCGACCATCAATCTTGCCAGGTCGTACCCGACGACCCCCTTGGCCGTCGGGTGCCCGAGCCGCACCAGTTCGCCGGTACCGGTGACCACCTGCACCGCGAGCACGTAATCGCGTGTCACCCCGTACTTCACACAACACACACCGCCGGCGTTGGTCGCCACGTTGCCGCCGATGGTCGACCACGGCGAACTCGCCGGGTCGGGCGGGTACCACAAACCCACCTCCGCGCAGGCTGCTCGCAGATGGTCGTTGACGACCCCGGGCGCCACGACCGCGATGCGTTCGAGCGGATCGACTGAGAAGATCTCGGTCATCGCCGCACAGGAGAGGACGACGCTGCGGGCCCATGCGTTGGCACCGCCGGACAGGCCCGTCCCGGCTCCGCGGGGGATCACCGCGACCTGGCGGGCACGGCACGCGCGCACCACCTCGACCACATCCTCGGGCGTACGCGCACGCACCACGGCGATCGGCATCTGGTGCAGCGCCCACTCCGCGTCGTCGTGGGCGTAGCTGGCCATCACATCCGGATCGCGCACCACCGCACCGGGGGTGACCGCCGCCTCCAGTGCGGCGATCAGATCTGCCCGGAGATCGGGTGCGACGTCGGCGGTGAAATCCACACCCCACCCTAACGCCACCGCCATCCGGTCGAGACCGAAGTCCGGTGTCAACGGCCAACTCTGACCGCGCGCGGTACGCAACCACCCATCCGGGACGGGCTCGATGGAGTCACCCGGTATTCCGGCAATAGCCCGGATCGATCGGGGCGTTCACGACGCCGATCGATGCGGCACGCCGTCTCCTCGGCACGCGATACTCTCCCGGTGGACACCGTGCACACCATCGACATGCCGAACGCGACGATCACCTATCGGGACTCCGGCACGCCGCGGACCGCGGACCCGACGGAGACGATCCTCTTCGGTCACGGGCTGTTGTTCGACGGCACCATGTTCGACGATCAGGTGGCCGCACTGCGCGGCCGGTTCCGCTGCATCCGCGCGGACTGGCGCGGCCAGGGTGCCAGCGTGAGCCACCATTCCGCCTATGACATGGATACGCTCACCGACGACACGCTCGGGGTGATCGAGCACCTGGCAACGGGTCCCGTGCACTACGTCGGACTGTCGATGGGTGGCTACGTCGGGATGCGGCTCGCCCTGCGTCATCCCGAACTGCTCCGCTCGCTGACCCTGCTGAACACCATGGCGCGCAACGAATCGGCGCGATCCGTCGTCGACTACACCGCCATGGCCTGGATGCAACAGGTGACCGGTGTTCGGCCACTTCGACACCTGCTGGAGTCCAAGCTCTTCGGTCGTGGGTTCGTCGACACCGCGCGCGGCAAGCGCATCGGTGACGAATGGTTCGCCAGACTCGTGACCACCCAACAGTCCACGGCCCGCCGGGCCACCCTGCGACGCGTCGTGGCGGGTGTCGTGGTACGAGATGCCGTGGCCTCCCAGCTGCCGCTGATCACCACCCCGACCCTGGTCATCGGCGCCGAGAACGACGTGGCAACACCTCCGGTGGAGGCCTCCCGGGTCGCCGCGGCCATTCCGGGGGCCACACTGCACCTGTTACCGGGGTGTGGCCACAGCAGCGTTCTCGAGCAACCGGACATCGTCTCGGCGCTCTTGGCCGATCACCTCGGTTCGGTCAACTGACGGTCACCACAACCGATTCCGGGCCGCGGATGTTGCGTCGCCCGTTCCAGGACAACGAATCCAGCCGTGCGCGGGGGAACCGCTCGATGAATCCGGAAAGGAACGCCGCGGTTTCGGCCCGCGCCAGCGCCGCGCCCAGACAATGGTGAATCCCGGCACCGAACGAGAGATGACGGTGCGCCAGCGGCCGATCAGGACGAAACGTCGCGGCATCCCCACCCCAGAAGGCGGGGTCCCGGTTGGCCGCGGCGATGACGCCGATCACGAAAGAGCCCAGAGGGATTCGCACTCCCTCGACGTCGAGGGGCGCGGTCGTGACCCGCCGCATCAGGTGCACCGACGGCTCGAACCGCAGAACCTCTTCCACCGCATTGGTGACGAGGTCGGGTCGCTGCCGCACCATCGCAATACTGTCCGGATGCGCGAGTAGTGTCGCCACCGCGGAGCCGATGAGGTTGACCGTGGTCTCATGGCCGGCAATCAGGACGAACATCACCTGGGCGACCAACTCGTCACCAGTGAGTTCACCCGCGCGTTCCGCCGCGATCAAGGCGGTCAACAGATCATCGCCGGGATCGGAGTGCCTGCGCCACACCAGATCACGGGTCATCATCGTCAACTCGTCGTTGGCCGCTCGAATCCGGGCCTGGGTGGCCGGCTCGGCAAGTGGTTCGAGCCCGAGCACGAGAGTGCCGATGTGTTCGCGGAACCGTTCGGTGTCGACTCCGGACACCCCGAGGATCTCCGAGATCACCTCGTACGGCATGGTGAACGCGACTTCCTGCATCAGATCGATGGTGCCCGCAGCGGCCACCCGGTCGAGCGCGCGATCGGCGAGTCGGCTGATCCGGTCCATTCGTGCGGCGACACCTGATCGGGTGAACGGCGTACCGACCAGCCGCCGGAGTCGGGAATGGTCCGGCGGGTCGCGATCGAGCAACGACAATCCGCGCATCATGCGGTTCTCATCGCCCAGTCGGGTGCTGTCGCTCTTGAAGCCGGGAATATGGCGAAGTGCGCTTTCTTGCACGGAGTGTCCGGACCGCTGTAGCACCGCGACATCGGCGTAGCGGGTCAGCAGCCAGAATCCCTGCGGGTGAACGACAACCGGAGCGGTGGCCTGCAACCTCCGATACGCGGCATGTGGATCGACCGCAAACGCCGGGTCGAACAGATCCATCCCGCCGGCATCGATGCGCGTGTTCACCGGATCAACCGAACGTTACGAAACGTCGACAACGCAGTCGCACAGAGATTTCCGTCCTCATCGAAGATGTCGGCGCGACCGACGGAGATGGTTCGACCCGCCGACACCGCGGTTCCCTGCGCGCTCAGTTGCGGGCCGGGGGCGGGCGCCACGATCTTGATGGTGTAGTCGAGCGTGACGTTCGCCCAGCCCGCCGGCAGCAACGTCGCCACCGCCGCGCCTGCTGCGTAATCGGCGAGAGCGCCGAGAACGCCCGCCTGAACGTGTCCGGTGTGCTGGGTGTGATCGGGGCGAACCGCCAGTCGAAGCGTGGCGGCGCCGGTTCCGAGTGACTCGATCGCGAAGCCCAGCGCACGTGCCGCCGGCATCGCGTCCAGGACGGCTCTGATGGCCTCGGCGGCGGTGGGATCCGGCGAGTCGGACGTCGTGGTGGTGGTCATCGATACTCCGTTCCGACGGGCGTGAACCCGTCTCTCTCGTAGAGGGCACGTGCCGCTCGGCGCCGCACCTTTCCGCTGGTCGTCTTGGGCAACTCGCCGGCGGCGATGAGTCCGATACGGAGCACCGTGATCCCGAGGTCGGCCCGGATCGCCGCACGGATCGCCGTACGCACCTCCGCCGCGTCGAGGTCTCGGTGCGTGGCCCGGATCTCGGCGACCACGACCACTTCCTCGGCAGGAGTGTCACCACCCGATGACTCCTCGGCCCACCCGAACGCCGCGCAGCCGCCGGGGCGGAGCGCCGAATGTGCTCCCACAGTCGCTCTTTCGATGTCGGTGGGATAGAAGTTGCGACCGCGGATGACGATCATGTCCTTGATGCGTCCCACCACGTACAGTTCGCCCGCGACGACGAACCCGAGGTCACCGGTGCGCAGCATCGGATCACCGCCACCGACGATCACCCCGAACAACGCGTCGGTTGCGGGGCGATTGTGCCAATAGCCCGCACACACATGCTCACCGGAGACCCATATCTCCCCGACGACGCCGTCGGGGAGGCCGACGCGGCTGTCCGGGTCGACGATGCGGATCACGCTGCCCCGCACCGCTGTTCCGGACCCCACCACTTCGGTCCCGGCCGTATCCGGACGGTAATGCCGATGTTGTAGGTCCGCTGCGGACGCTCGCAGCGTGTGCGGCCCACGACCCGGACGGGACGCCGTGACCAACAGGGTCGACTCGGCGAGCCCGTAACACGGATACAGTGCGCGAGCGTCGAATCCGTGGGGCGCGAACTCCGCCGCGAAGCTGCGGATCGTGTCGGAGCGGATCGGCTCGGCTCCATTGAAGGCGACGGTCCAGCTCGTCAGGTCGAGATCGGCCGGCAATCCGGTACGACGGGCATGCGCCACGCAGGCCGCGTAGGCGAAGTCCGGCCCTCCGCTGGTGGTGGCCCGATACCGCGAGATCAGCGTCGGCCACAGCAGTGGCCGACGGATGAAGGTCGTGGGCGACATCAGAACCGCTCGGGCGCCGACATACAGCGGCTGCAACACATTTCCTATCAAGCCCTGATCATGGAAGAAGGGGGCCCAACCAACGACCACCGATGTCTCGTCATGACCGAAAGCATCCCGGATCATCTCTTGGTTGGCGCACAGGTTGCCATGCGTCACCATCACTCCCTTGGGCGCACCGGTTGAGCCCGAGGTGTACTGCAGGAGTGCGACGTCGTCGGCGTCCACCGGATCCGCGACGTGCGTGGAGTCATACGGGATGGCCGATCGTTCATCGGCGGGTACGTCATCGACCACCCCGTTGTCGGTCAGATCGCTGTCGGTCAGATCGCTGTCGGTCAGGTCATCGACACAGATGGGCGGTACCGGACACAGCGTCCTCAACGTCGCGCCGAAGAATTCGTCGGATACCTTGTCGGTCAACACTATTGCGGGTTGGGCGTCGGCGACCACGTTCCGGATCGCGCTCGGCTCTGCGGTCGGGGTGGGCAGCGGCGGCGCCACCGGTACCGCGACGACACGCGCATACATGCACCCGAAGAAGGCGGCGATGAAGTCGAGGCCGGGAAGGAACGCCAGCAGGGCTCGGTCGCCGGGCACACATTGCCGCCGCAATCGTTCCGCGATCCGGACGGCACGACGGTGCAGGGTTGCGTGGTCGAGTTGATCGACCTCCGTACCGGACTGGTCGACGAACACATAGACAACCCGGTCCGGCGCCGTCCGCGCGCGGGTCATGAGCACGTCGGGCAGGAACGCGCCCCGACGTTCGGGATCATCGTGGCCGATCATGTCCCCGCCGGCTCCGCAGTCGATGGCGGCGACACGAACAGTGCGGTCAGACGGTCCCGGTGTTGCTGCGGGAAGAAGTGGTCACCGGCGAACGTGTGCCCGGCGAAACCCGATGCGGTATGTGCCGACCACGACCATGCCTCGTCGGCATCGACGAGCGGATCACGGTTGCCGTGGCACGCCGTGATCGGTACCGGGAGGGGTACCACCCCACCGTCCTCGAGGATCGGTCCGGCGACGTATCGGTACTGCTCCACCATCGCCAGGTCATATCGCACCAGGTCCAAGGCGTCGCTGAGGAATTCCGGCGTTCGAGCCAATAGGTGCCAGGTGTCGGACAGTTCGGCGAGCCCGGCGAGGAGTTCCTCGTCGTCGCGTTCGTGCAGCGGCGGGCGGCTGGCGGGGAGGTGAGGAGCGCGCCGCCCCGAGACGCACAGATGGATCGGCGACCGACCGGCAGCGAAGAGGCACCGGGTGAGCTCGAAGGCGATGACCGCACCCATGGAATGCCCGTACACCACCGTCGGTATCTCGGGCAACGCCAACAGCTGGCCGGCCAGGGTGGTGGCTGCGGCGAATACCGAGGTCGCCCGGGCCGCATGACGCACATCCTCCCGCCCCGGCAACTGCACTCGCAACACCTCGAGACCGGCGGGGAAGCAAGCGCCCCAACGGGTGAACGTCGACACGCCCGCGCCGGCGTGGGGCACCATCACCACTCTGGTGTGGGCGCGCCCACGGTTCACACGGTGCGTGTCCGGCATCGGCCGCAGCCAGAGTCCTGGCGGCTCCTCGATGTGATGCGAGATGGTGGACATCATCGTGATCTTCCCCTCACGGGTAACGCGCTCGGTCCGCGCATGATGAAGCTCTCGGTCTGCCAGGTCGGCGCGATGCCCGTCGGCGTCAGCTCCAAGCGCCGCCACACCCGCTCCAGTGCCGTCTGGGCGATCAGTTGGGCGAGAGCGGCGCCGAGACAACCGTGCATTCCGTGTCCGAACCCCAGATGTGAGGCAGCCGAGCGCATATCGGCTCCGCGGTCGATACTGAACTCGTTCGGGGCGTCGAAGACCTCCGGGTCCCGGTTACCTGCACCGAGGCACAACAACACCTGGTCTCCACATCCGATGACCTGTCCGCCGTATCGGCTCTCGGCGCGTGCGACCCGTTTGGTCATCTGCAACGGGCTGTCGTAGCGCAGCGTCTCGCGAATGGCATCTCCGGCACGCTCGGGTGCTGCGGCGAGCTTGGCCGACTGTTCCGGATGCGTGAGCAGCGCGGCAACGGCGTTGCCCAACAGGGCGGTTGTGGTTTCGGTACCCGCGACGAAACACATGATGCAGATGTAGGCGAGCTCGGTCTGCGAGAGACGATCGCCGTGGCCCACCGATACCCGCGCGAGCTCGCTGATCAGGTCGTCGCCGTGCTGATCGGTCCGTTCGTCGACCAGCGTGCGCAGTGCCGAGGCGAAGTGACCGACGACGCGTCCCACCCGGGTGAGGTCGGCGACCGACATCCGTCCCGGCTCGAGTAACCGGCGTACCTCGTGGGTCCACTCCGGTGCCACCGAGGCGAGCGACGGCGGCAACGCCATCCAGTCGACGAGAACCGCACTCGGCAGCGGGCTCGCGAGACTCGCGATGAGATCGAAGGTCAGCGTCTGGACGCCGATATCGAGGCGATCGAGCATGTCGTCCACCCGCTGCGCCACGACCGGTCGCAACCCCTCGATTCGTTGACGGGTGAAGACCCGGTTGACCAGCGCGCGCAACCGCGCGTGTGCGGGGTCGTCGGTGAACACCAACGAGGTCCGTCCGAGGTCAACGATCCGAGCGGCGTCCGCCCGTGCGTGCGGTGGCAGTCGATCGATCCGTCCGGCCACCTCATCGGGAATCAACGAGGAACTGAATCCGTTGTCGCGCAGGAGGTGACGGATGTCGTTGTGCGCCGTGAACACCCACATCCCGAGGGTGCGGTGTACCGGTTCGGCTGCCCGGAGCGCCGCGTACATCGGGTAGGGGTCCATCCGGAATCCCGGTGCAAGCGGGTTGAAACGCGGAGTCGTGGCCGTCACTTGTCCACGTCCAGGTCATGTCGCGGTGCGGATTCCGACACGAAGTAGCTGCGCCGGTACGGCCGTAACACCAAGCGCAGCAGACAGATCTTCCCCATACGGAACCCCAGCGCCGACATCGTCAGGTAACGGAGGTAACGATCGACCGTGTCCTCGCCCACGATGCGGGTCGCCTCGTCGCGTCGTTGCCTCAGCCGGTGCGCCCACTGCGCACAGGTCCAGGCGTAGTCCAGGCGACCGTTGGTCACGCGATCGATCTCGAAGATGCCGTCCGCGGCAACCGCGATATCGGCGAAGGTGGGCAGTTCGGCGTGCGGGAAGATCTCCCGCTGCATGAACGAACTCGCCTGCATCGCAGACATGTTCGCATACGCGATGGTCTGCAGCGACAGAGCTCCGTCATCGTTGAGCCAGTCGCGGCATCGGGTGAAGAATGCTCGATAAACCGCGCGGCGCGTCTCGATGTTCTCATCGGGCCGCGCGAAGTGCTCGAAGGCGCCCACCGACACGATGCCGTCGAAACGATGCGGCGGCCGGTACTCTGCCCAATCGGTGACCTCGGCGCGAATCCGGGGTTCGCCGAGTGCGCGGATGTGGGCGGCCTGTTCCACGCTGAGCGTGAGTCCGATCGCCTCGGTCACTCCGGGGTGCGTTACGGCCTGGCGCAGCAGCGCGCCCCAGCCACATCCGATGTCGAGAATCCGGTGCGCGTTCCCTATTCCGATCGCGTCGAGGTGATATCGCACCTTGCGCGACTGCGCGGCGTCGAGGTCGTCACCCGGACTCTCGGGCATGGCACAGGAATAACTCTGATCCGCGTCGAGCCAGAGGCGATAGAAGTCGTTGCCGACGTCGTAGTGGAACGCGATGGCCTCGGCGGCCTCGCCACGCCTGCGCTCACCGGTCACTGCGCCGGTGCCGGGCGTCAGGGTCGTTTCCCCACAGGTCATTTCCGCACCGGTCATTGCCCCGCCGCCGCATCGAGGTGCTCGAACAGATGGTTCGACACCGCGCTGATGGTCGGGTTGTCGAACAAGGCCTCGGACGGGAGTTCGACTCCGTAGCGCGCTTCCACCTCGATCAGCAGGGCGACGGCGTGTGCCGAATCCAGCCCGAGCCGATCGAATCCGGCATCCGGGTCGACCGATTCCGGCGTGGTCTCCAGCAGGTCTGCGAGGTACTCGCGACACCAGCGCACGATGCTCTCGCGCGTGATCGGCTCCGACGACGGCGCGGTGTCGATCGGTCCGTCGGGCTGCGGCATGTTCATGGTCCCTCCTGGGTTCAGCAGGCTCGAGTGGATTGCGCAGGCCCGCAGGGTGCGGGACGGGGCAGGTGCTCTTGGAGCGCAGGTGCTCTTGGAGCGAAAACTTCTGGACACGAATGGAACTGAGGGTGCAGAGTTGATCAGTCGCCACCGCGGACGTCGCCCGCGTCCGCCCCCGCCGGCGTCGTCCGGATACGTTTGGCGGCACGCCGCTGCGGTGACGGCACCCCCACATCGGTGGCCAGACCGCACGCAGACAGTACGACGATCAGCCAGTAACCGGGGTCGACGCGATACCAGTTCAATCCGAACGATGCGGAGTCGGGAAACGCGTGGTGATTGTTGTGCCAGGCTTCACCGAGTGTGACGAGCGCGAAAACCCCTCCGTTGCGGCTGTTCTCACGTGACTCGTATGGACGGGTGCCGTACATGTGGAGAAAGGAGTTGATCGCCCAGACGATGTGCTCGAGGACGAATATCCGGACGAGACCGCCCCACAGGAAGCCCATCAGTACGCCGGCGAGGCTCCATTCCATCACGCCGACGATCGCCGCCGGGATGACCAGACCGAGCACCACCCACAGGTGGTAGTGGCGGGAAATACGCAACAGTGCGCGATTCTTCAACAAGTCGGGGGCGTAATGCATCACGTTCGGGTACTCGTGACGCCGCATCCACAGGAAGTGCGAATGGACGAGCCCCCGCAGCGCACCCCGGAATCCGTCGCCGGAGAGGTTGGGCGAGTGCGGATCACCGTCGCGGTCGCTGCACTCGTGGTGGCGCCGGTGCAGGGCGACCCACGATATCACCGGCCCCTGTCCGGCCATGGAGCCCGCGATCGCCAGCGCGACAACCGCTCCCGGCGCGGCCTTGAAGGTGCGATGGGTGAACAGACGGTGGTACCCGACGGTGATGCCGAGTCCGGTCAGCAACCACATCACACCGAGTGAGACCCACGCCGAGGTCGGTACCGGTATCACCCAGAGCAAGCCGACCGCGACGGCCGTACCGATGATCGGTAGGACGTCGAACAGCAGGAAGTGCCTGCGCTGCAACCGATGGATGTAGGGGTTGCTGATCGTCTTCTTTCTCGGTTCGGGCGGTGTCGAGGACGGCACGCCGATGTTCTCGGACGACGCGGCGGAGTGGACCATGACGGATTCACCTCGTTGATCACTGCGTGGATGGGTTCTCAGGAAATCTGGCAGACATAGTCGAAATAGACCTTGCCGACGACTGCGCCGCCCGGGTCGCGCAGGACCGCTTTCGCATCGACGTCGAGGCGGCCGGGTTCGCCACGGGCGGCCAGTTCCCGGACCGCACGGAGGTCGACGGTGGCGGTGGCGGTGATGGTTCCGGTCGCCGGGCGGGTGTAGACCGCGCGGCAGTCCCGCACAACCATCCACTCAACCCGCTCCAGGTGGGCGGCAGCGGTGCCGACAAACGCTGCTGCAGCACAGAACTCGGCACCCAGATACAGTGCGGCGGCGTGCACCGTGCCCACATGGTTGTGCAGATGCGTCACATCGGGGATCTGCGCCACCGCGCGCTCGGCATCGAGGTCGATGATGCGGATGTCGTTGTGTTCGGTATGTGGAGCCAGGCCGTTGGCCACCTCCCGCAACTTGGCGAAATCGGGATCCGAGCCTCCGAAGGGCACGAACGGCTCATAGGCCTTGCCGAAGAAGCTCATAGATCCAGCACCAGCCTCTCCGACGCTGCGCGCGACACGCAGACCATCATGGATCGCCCCGCCTGCCGCTCCGCGGCGGTGAGCACCGAATCCCGATGGACGATCTCACCCTCGAGTACCCCGGTCTCACAGCTCGCGCAGGTGCCCTCGCGGCACGAGGTCACCGGCGACACCCCCACCGCCTCCAGCGCATCGAGGATGCTCTGGTCGGCGCCGACGTCGACCGTGAGCCCCGAACTGGCCAGGCACACGGTGAAGGCCCGGGCGCCGTCATCCTCGACGATCTGCTTCGGGGTGAACCGTTCGGTGTGCACCGCGACATCGGGACCCGCGAGGTCCTCGACCGCTGCGATCAAACCCGCTGGGCCGCAGCAGTAGACCCGGGTACCCGGGCCCGCGTCGGCAAGGATGTCGGCAACCGGCAACGGCCCCAGTCGATCCTGTGGACGAACGCGCACCCGGGCCCCGTGGTCCCTCAGTTCGTCGAGGTAGGCCATCGATTCTTCGGACCGTCCGCCGTAATGCAGCTCCCACTCCGAGTCCCGTGAGGCGAGATCGGCGATCATCGGCAACAGCGGGGTGATGCCGATGCCGCCGGCCACGAAGACGTGGCGATCGGCGTCGGCGAGCGCGAAGTTGTTACGCGGCATCGAGATACGCAACTCGTCGCCGACGACGACGCTCTCGTGCAGGGTGATCGAGCCGCCCCTACCGTCGATCTCGCGGAGTACCGCGATCCGATATCTGTCACTGTCGGCGGGCGACGAGCACAGGGAGTACTGCCGCGGACCGATGCCGGGAACGTCGACGTCGATGTGGGCGCCCGGTGCCCACGTCGGCAGAGCCGATCCGCCGGGTGGGGTCAGGACCAGCTCGACGATGTCCGGCGTCAGCCGGCGACGGGTCTCGACCACCACGGACAGGGCTGCGTTGGCGGTGGATTGCGGGGGCATCGGATCTCCTCGACCGGCGACATTCGCCGATTGGCGACATCACCACGGTGACCGGGATTCGAGACGGCCGCATCACGGAGCGCTGCCCTTTGTTCGCGCGATTGGCAGTCTCTATCGATCACCCGCCGGCGGCGGCCGACCGCCGACACTGATCTGTGTTCCCGACCGGAAACGTCCCAAGGAGGACTGCTGTGACCGCAGAGACCGCGACTGAATCCGGGGAAGGACGCGTGTTGACCGACTTCGCCGCGGCCTTCCCCCAACTCGACTTCACCGCACCCGATTACGAGTACCTGCGCTCGGTTGCCACCGCCCTGGTCCCCTTCGGTGAGCTCGTCGGCACCGCCGTGACCGAGATTTCGGCGGAGCAGGCCGTGGTCACCATCGCAGCGGGTGAGTCGGTCACCAATCACATGGGGACCGTCCATGCGGGGGCCCAGTTCACCGCAGCGGACATCGCCGGCGCGTTGGCCTTCATCGGGGCTGCCGCCCCGCGGCTGTACACGATCGAACGTCTGGTCCTGCGTGCCGCCACCGTCACCTATCGCCGTCCGGCGCTCGGCGCGATCCGCGCGGTTGCCCACATCGACGAGCGTGAACTGCGATCGGTGCTCACCGCCGACGACGGCGGGCGCCATGACATCACCGCGAAGGCGGTCGTCCTCGACGACGCCGGGGTCGTCACCGCGAAGCTCGTCTTCGACTATGTGTGCGACGTCGTTGCGGCCACCCCCGGGAACAGCCGATGACCAGCGCACCGGCACCAACCCGTGAGGTCCTCGACGTCGTCACGACCGACGGCACCTCGTTCCGGCTGCATCTGTCGCCCGACCCGGGCGCGCCGACGGTGTTGGTGCTCCCGGCGATGGGCATGAAGGGCAAGCACTATCGCGGACTTGCCGATGCGATTGCCGCACAGGGCTTTGCCGTCGCGACGTGCGACCTGCGTGCCCAGGGCGAGTCCCGGCCCGCACTGGCCGACGCACCGAATTTCGGGTATCGGGAGATGCTGGAGATCGATCTCCCGGCGATCATCGACCGCCTCCGCGAGCACACCGGCACCGACGTCGTCCACCTCGTCGGCCACAGCCTCGGCGGCCAGTTGTCACTGCTGTACGCCGCCGCCCATCCGGATGCGATCGGCAGCGTCACCGTTGTCGCCACGGGAACGGTGTTCTGGCAGGCGTTCGATCGCCGCCGCCGGTTCGAGATCCTGTGGCAGACCCAGTGGATCGGGGCGGTCTCGCGCACCACCAAACGGTGGCCCGGTGGTGTGGCGATACCGGCCCCCATGGCGGGCGGCGTGATGACCGACTGGTCGATGCAGGCGTTGACCGGTCGGTACCGGGTCCGTGGTTCCGATATCGACTACAACGCCGCGTTGCGCACCTTGCAGCGCCCGGTGTTGATGATCTCCTTCGCCGGTGATCCGCTGGGCCCCAAGAGCACGGTCGACCATCTCGCCCGCCGGATGCCTGCGGCCTCGGTGAGCCACTGGCACGTGTCCGGCAGCGCACCCATCCGCTCCGGCGACCATTTCGCCTGGCTGAAGGATTCACCCGCGCTCGCCACCCAGGTTGCCGGGTGGTTCGACACGGCAATCGGTACGCGCCGACCGGAGCAGCAGTGAGCCGAATCGAGCTGGACTCCCTGACAAAGGCATTCGGCAATTCGCGGGCACTCGAATCGGTGGATCTGACGATCGGCGACGGGGAGTTCATCGTTTTCCTCGGGCCGAGCGGATGCGGCAAGTCCACCTTGCTGCGGACGATCGCGGGGCTCTCCGAGCCGACATCGGGTTCGGTCCGGATCGACGGACGCGATGTCACCGGCACGTCGCCGCGCGAGCGCAACCTCGCGATGGTCTTCCAGAGTTACGCGCTCTATCCGCATCTGTCCGTCGCGAAGAACATCGGCTTTCCGCTGCGTACCAGGCGGCTTCGACGTTCCGACATCGCCGCGCAGGTGGCCGACGCCGCCGAGTCGCTCCAACTGACACCGTTACTCAACCGGCGGCCGGCGGACCTGTCCGGCGGCCAGCGCCAACGGGTGGCCCTCGCCCGGGCGATGGTGCAGAAGCCGGGCGCCTACCTGATGGACGAACCGCTGTCGAACCTCGACGCCCAGTTGCGCTCGGCCACCCGTGGCGAGCTCATCGACCTCCATCGCCGCATGGGGGCGACGTTTCTCTACGTCACCCATGACCAGGTGGAGGCCATGACCATGGCCACCCGCATCGTGCTGCTCAATGCCGGTCGGGTCGAACAGGTGGGAACGCCGACGGAATTGTACGATCGTCCCGAATCCTCGTTTGTGGCAGCCTTTCTCGGCGCTCCTCCGATGTGTTTGTTCGACGCCGTCGCCGGCGGCCGCAACGGCCGGGTCGTCGTCGCCGCCGGCGGCCTGACGGTTCCGCTCGAATTACCCGCACCGACCGACTACTCCGCGCAACCGGTCACCGCAGGCATCCGACCCGAACGCATACGGCTGATCGCCGCGGCAGCACCGCGACCGACGGACGCGATCGAGGTCGGTGCGCGCGTCGGAACGATCGAGAACCTCGGCAGCGACGAGGTCGTGCACCTACGCGTCGGATCCACGGCTTTGCAGGCTCGCGTCGCGCGTCCGTGCGGCGTCCGGGAAGGCGATTCCGTGCGGCTCGCCATCGCCCCGCAAGACGTGCACCTCTTCGACCGGGTGTCGGGACGCCGACTGCACTGGGACCCCACCCCCTGCCCTCCACCCACCCGGACATCCGATCTCACCGAACCCGCCACACCATTCGTCTCCCAAGGAGCACTGTCATGAGAACCCATCTCCCCCTTCGTCATCTGGTGAGTGCCGTCGCCGTGTGCTCGGCGGTGACGCTGTTCGCCTCCGCCTGCAGCATGGGCAGTTCGTCGGACGACACGACGACCTCGGCCGTCCCCGAGCTCGGTCCCGATCAGAAGGTCTCCATCGTTTTCGAGAGCTACAACTACGGTCTGGCCGGCGCCTGGACCGACACCTTCAACACGTTGATCGCCAATTTCACCAAGCAACACCCCAACATCACCGTCAAGGCGCAGAAGCCGCAGGGCAACAGCCCGAATCCGGCCGGTGACGCCGTGTCCAGCGTGCAGAGTCAGACCGTCGCCGGTTCTCCGCCCGACGTCGCCCAACTCGGCTTCGGCGATTTCGACTTCACCATCCATCAGCTCGGCGCGAAGCCGTTGTCCACGCTCTTCGGCGAGGCAGCCGTGCAGGCCAACTTCCAGGGCGACAAGTACCCGTATGCATCGGCGGTGCGGACGTTGGGCGACTCCGGCGGGGTCACCTACGGTATCCCGTTCGTCATGTCCACACCGGTGCTGTACTACAACGCCGACCTGTTCCGAGCCGCCGGGCTCGACCCGGCCAAGCCGCCCACCACCTGGGACGAGGTCGCCGCCGACGCCAAAGCCATTGCCACCAAAACCGGAAAGGGTGGCGCCTACCTCGACTGCCTGACGAAGTCGGCGACCGATTGGTGCTACCAGAGCCTCGTTCGCTCCGCCGGCGGACAGGTGATCTCCGACGACCGCAAGACGTTGTCGTTCGCCGATCCCGCCGCACTCACCGTGACCACGATGGCGCAGAACATGGTGAAGTCCGGTGCCACCCCCGTCTACACGCAACAGCAGGGATACGAGGCCTTCGCGCGCGGCGACATGGGCATGATCCTGGAGAGCAGTTCGCTGCAGGCCACCTTCCTCAAGGGTGCCAAGGGCAAGTGGGAGTTACGCGCCGCCCCCCTGCCGGCCTTCGCCGGACACACGCCGGTACCCACCAATTCCGGTGTGGCGCTGTACACCTTTGCGAAGGATCCGGCCAAACAGCGCGCTGCCTGGGAACTGATCGAATACCTCACCGGCAATGAGGCGTTCACCACGATCGCCAAGGGCATCGGCTACCTTCCGTTGCGCACCGGACTGGTGAATGATCCTGCCTACCTCGCCGATTGGGCCTCGAAGAATCGAGCGCTGTTGACCCCGAATCTGGAGCAACTCGAGAAGATCAAGCCCTGGATGTCGATGCCGGGCAACAGCTACAAACAGATTCAGACCAATCTGATGACCGCGGTCGAGTCGTCGGTGTATCAGGGCGCCGACCCACGTGTCGTGCTCACCGACGCCCAGAACCAATCGACGCGCCTTCTCCCGGCGAGCTGAGGACGGCTTTTGATGACACCCGACTGCACCATCGTCCACCTCACCGATACCCATATCGTCGCGCCGGGTTGCCTGGTCCGCGATGTCGTCGACACCGCGGACAACCTTCGCACCGTCCTCGATCGCATCATCGCGACCGGGCGCACTGTCGATGTGCTCCTGCTGACCGGCGACCTCACCGACAACGGTGATCCACTCGCCTATCGTCGGCTTCGCGAGATCGTCGAACCGGCCGCCGCGACATTGGACGCACAGATCATCTATGCGTTGGGAAACCACGACTCGCACAGTGCTTTTCGAACCGAACTGGCACCCGAGACGAGCGGCTGCGACCCGTCTGAGATCCCGTTCGACACCGTGCACGACCTCGCGAACGTGCGCGTGATCACAATGGACAGCACCCTTCCGGGCCGACACGACGGCGGACTGAGCGCCGATCAACTGTCGTGGCTGGCAGCACAATTGGCAACACCGAGCCGCTCGGGCACCACGGTGCTCGCGATGCATCACCCGCCGCTGCGATCGGCGATCGATCCCATCGACGCGCTGCGACTGCGTGATCCCGAAGATCTCGCCGAGGTGATCGCCGGCAGCGAGGTTCGGATGATCCTGTGCGGCCACGCACATCTCACCGGCACCGGGGCGCTGGCGGGTGTTCCGATCTGGATCGGTCCGGCGATGTCGTACCGGATCGATCCGTTCGCTCCACTCGGTCGGCACCGCGGTTGGGTCGGTTACGGATTCACCAGGGTCGATGTACTCGACGGCTCGGTGGTGGCGACCGCCGTCGAGGAGACGCCGACCACCGCCGTCTACGACACCGACGAGGAGCAGACACTGGCCACACTGCGCGAACTCGCGCACGAGGTGTGAGGAGAGTGTTCGTCGAGTCACCGCCCGCGCCGAGCACCTCAGAACCCACCGACACCCGGCCCACGGACATCCGGCCCGATCCCGCGCCCACCGATCCCGCGCCTGGCGCCGACTCCGTCCCTGGCGCCGGTTCCGCAGGAAGGCGCTCGGGGGTGTCCGCGCGCGCACGACGCGTGATCGGTTCGGCCACCCCGTATCTGTATCTCACCCCCGCGCTCGCGATGCTGGTGATCTGGACCTACCGGCCGCTGGCGCAGGCCGTGCAGTTGTCCTTCTATTCCTGGAACCTCTTGCCCACCAGCCCGATGGTCGCCGTGGGCACCGAGAACTACCGACGCCTCGTCGATGTGCCGGAGGTCGGCGACTCACTCTGGCGCACAGTGGAGATCATCGTCGGGCTGCTTCCGTTCTCACTCATCCTGCCGGTGATCGTGGCGTTGGCGACCCGTCACGTGACCGGCCGGATGCGGGTGTTCTATCAGGCGATCATCTTCGCCCCGTTCCTCGTCGCGCCGGTCGCCTCGGCCGCGGTGTGGCGCTGGCTGGGCGAGCCCGAGTCCGGCGCGATCAATCGCGTTCTCGGTCTGCACGTGAACTGGATCAACGACACCCGCACCGCGCAGCTGGCGATCATCGTCATCACCGGTTGGCATGTCCTCGGTTTCGCGGTGCTCGTGGTCTCGGCCGGCATTTCCGGCATCAACCCCGACTACCACGACGCCGCCCGGGTCGACGGCGCCACCCGCGGGCAGATCGACCGCTGGATCACCCTGCCCCTGTTGTCGCCGTCGCTGGTCCTACTGGCATTGCTGACCGTGTTGCTCAGCGCCCAGTGGACCTTCCCACTGGTCGACACGCTCACCCAGGGTGGCCCATCGGGAGCCACCACCAACATCTATTACCTGCTGTGGGAGTACGGCTTCCAGACCTTCGACGCCGGCATGAGCGCGGCGGTCGGGATCGTTGTCTTCTTGTGTTTCGGCGTCCTCGCCGCCATCCTCGTCCGCCTCTCCGAACGGGCCACCTTCCATGACGACAAGTAGTCACACCACACCACACCACGACCGGGGCACCGGTGCCCGCGTGCGCGGACATCTCGTGCTCGCGAGTATCGCGCTGGTGTGCGGATTCCCCATCTATTGGCTCGTGGCGACGTCATTGCGCCGCCCCGAGGACCAGTACTCCCTGCGCCCGGTACCCTGGCCGCTCTCGTTGGAGAACTACGCCGATGCCGCCGCGCAAACACATGTGGTCACCCTGCTGGCCAACACGTTTGCCGTCGCCGCCGGGTCGACGATCGCCCAACTGCTCATCGCCCTGCTGGCCGCCTACGCCTTCTCGATGTACGAGTTCCGCGGGAAGCGCCTGCTGTTCGTTGCCTTCGTCGGGACCTGGCTGGTCCCCTTCCAGGTGACCATGCTCCCCAATTACGTTCTGCTCCAGCAGCTCGGCATGCTCAACACCCTTGTCGGCGTCATGATGCCCACCCTGTGTTCGGCGCTGGCGGTACTCATGTTGCGCCAGCACATGGATTCGTTCCCGAAGGAATTGATCGCCGCGGCCCGCATGGACGGCCGTACGTCGTGGACCATTTTGTGGACCGTCGTCGTCCCCAACCTCCGGCCGGCTCTCGCCGCCCTGTCGATCCTGCTGTTCATCAACGCCTGGAACGAGTACTTCTGGCCTGCGGTTGTCCTGCAGCGTACGAGTTCGGTTGTCCAGCTCGGGCTTCGGAGCTTCATGACGGCCGAGGGCACCGACTGGGGCGCGATGATGGCACTCGCCGGTATGTCGTGCCTGCCGGTGTTCGTACTCTATCTGCTGTTGCAGCGCCACATCGTCAACGCGTTCGTGCGCTCGGGCCTGAAGTAGACCCGAGCGCCAGCGATGTCACCGCGAGTGCGGCGACGCCTCACACCTGCGGCCGTACCGCCGTCACCGATCCGGGCAGCCGTACCCCGGCGGTGCGCAGCGCCGCCACCCGCGTGACGATCGCGGTGCCCCGCATCAGCTCTGCGGCCACCTCGGCGACCCTCCGTTCCCCGACATCACGGAGCCGGGTGTCGGCCACCCAGCGATTGAACGCCCCGAGCGCCGGACCGCACCAGATCTGATAGTCGGCGACCCGCTCGGCGTCGCCACGGATCGCCCAGCCCGACGACAGTCCCAGATACCAGCGGAAGATCAGCGCCATCCGTAGTTTCGGGTCGTCTGCGGCGCCGGCGAGTTGGCGTGGATCTCGTTGCGTGAAGTAGTCGACGCACTCTGCCCACACCTCGTCACACGGGCGTCGGAGAATGGTCTCCTCGATCTCCCGGCGTGTCTCGGGCGGCATCGACTCGATCCCGTCATGGTCACGATAGAACTCGAAGAGCCGGTTGGCCCGGGCCGCGAACATCGTTCCGCGGCGCAGGACCTGCACCTGCACGCCCATCTCGAACATGTCCGATGAGGCGGCCATCGCCACATCGGCCACATCGGCGGTGCCGAGAAAACGCTTGGCCGTTGCCGATTGGTCGGCTTCGACGCATGCCTGGTTGATCGATCCGGTCACGACGTAGGCTGCACCCATCGCGAACGCGCCGGCCAGCGCGGTCGGGGTTCCGAGCCCGCCTGCGGCACCCACTCGGACCGAGGCGGCGGCGGGGAACTCCGATGCCACGCGATCCCGAGTCGCGATGAGGTCGGGCAGCAATACCGGTAGCGGCCGACGATCGGTGTGTCCGCCGGAGTCGGCCTCGGCGGTGATGTCGTCGGCGACCGGGATGCGCCGCGCCCACTGCCCCTGTTCGGCCGTGATGTGGCCGTCGGCGACGAGGGCGTCGATCATCGTCGGTGGCGCCGGACGGAGAAACAATTCGGCGACCTCCGAGCGGGAGACCTTGGCGATCAGACGATGTCGTGGCGTCACCCCGTCGGGGCCGAGGTGGAGTCCGGCCAATCGGTACCGGAGGATCGCCGGGGTCAGCGACATGAATGCCGACGCCTCGACGCAGCGCACCCCGTGTCGCAGGCAGGCATCGACGATGGCGTCCTCCAGAGCCGGCTCGCTGGGGCTGTGGATCAGGTTGCACGCGTAGGGAGAGTCACCGAGGGTTGCCGACAACTCGGCCAGCGCGGCGTCCACGCGTCGCGGCAGCACGCCGGCCGCGCCGTACGAGGCGAGATAACCGGCGCGCGACATCGCCACCACCATGGACACCGAGGAGATCCCGTTGGCCATCGACCCCGCCGCGTATGCCGACCGCACGCCGTGGAATCGTCGGAACTCGCTGTCCCCCAGCATCTGCGGCGGCAGTGGCGGCACCGCTGCCAGCACCTGCGCGTCTGTCGCGGCCGATGTCGCACCGAGGCCGCGCGTACCCCGCACGATCCGGCACGGCTGCTCGAGGTCGTGCAGAACGGCTCGGATCGTCGCCGTGGTGTGGGCGATGGTGCCGTCGGTGCCCGACGGCACGCCGGAATGTGTGGTGAGGGTCATCGCTGGATGGCCTTTCGGTCATGGAGTTCGATTCCGAGATCGGTCAGTTCGTAGATGCGCAATCCCGGTTTCCACAGGGAGGCGTCGACGACGACCACCACCGCGTGCTCACCGACGTGCACCGATTTGATGTGCACCTCCACCTCGCAGTGTTCGTCGGAAGGCAGGAACTGTCCGCGGTACTTCCAGCCGAACGCGACTCCGGTGGGGATGGCGAATCCGGGTTCTGCGTAATCGCTCCCGTGGCCGGCGTCGATCATCCATTCCTGAACGGCCTGGACGACCGTCTCCACTCCGAGTGATCCGGGAATCACCGGATCGAGGTGGAAGTGCCGCTCGAAGTACCAATCGTGGGGGTCGATCGGCCGGATCAGGTGAAGACAGCCCAGGCCGAATTCGCCGCCGCCGTCGACGACGTCGACCCAGTCGAGCAGGGCGAGCTTGCCCACCGAACGCGGCATCCGGTCGGTGGCGCCGCGGCGCGCGGCAATGTCGATGCGCCGGGTGCGCGGCCGGACCTGTTGCGCGGCAATCCAGCTGGGACGAGTGATGCCGGCATCGAGCCCGGTCTGGGTGGCCAGCGCCTCGTCGCTGAAGTAGCCGAACAGCGTCTCGCCGCTGTAGAGGGTTTCGCCGTCGACGCTCAGCGTGTAATCGAAGGTCTGCAACGACGATCCGGGCAGGATCGTGGTGGACAGCAATCGCGAGTGTTGACAGATCGTCTTGTCGCGGAGGTCGACCTGACGGTGCAGTGTCGCGGTCCCACCGAGATTGCGCAGACTGGCGGTTGCGTGTGGGTCGACGAGCGTCGGCCCGGCGTAGTACCCCATCAACAGGGCCGCCTGCAGGGACGTCTCCATGAAGACGAAATGCGGCATCGACTCGTTGGCCGTGTCGGCGAAATACCACGAGTCGGCCGGCGCGTCGTACTCGGTGTTATACGCCGCAGGACCGAATTCCGCTGTTTGCCTGCTGTTCTCATTTCCCGAGTAGTCGACGACCCGGTCGACCAGCAGCAGACCCCCGGTGGGCAATCGGGTGGCGCGACGGCCGGTGTACACGCCGAACTCGGGACCGAGCGCGAGTGCCTGGTCCCCACGCGACAGGTGCGCCATGTGGAATTCGTTGAGCAGGACATGACGACCGTCCCGACTGGTCCGGGCCGACGGGGACGGCGCACCGCCACCGGCTCGGGGACCGACGTGGGTTCCGGGGCCCTCGCGGAGAAGGACCTCGACCTGACCGTGATCGTCCTGGGCCACTCCGTTATCGGTCACCCCGGCGTCGGTCACCCCGGCGTCAGCCGCCACGACCTCGGCCACGAGATGTGGGCGCGGAAGCAGATCGATCTCGCGGATCTCGAGCCGGAAGGGCCCGGCGGGGAGATCGTGCGACGACCTCAGGGCGACGTGAGCGGTCGGGTTCGGCAGGCAGTCCGGCAATCCGACGAGAGCCGCGAAGATCACCGCCGCGACCTTCACCGCATCCTGCGGCGCGGCTCGGCGGGCCGGTGTGGCACTCAGGGCGCCCAGGCCGCGGGAGCCACCACGCACGGAGATGTCGGTGACGACGTCGACGGCCACCGGTCCGGGGTATCCGGCCCGCGAGAGCAGTGCGGGCAGTTCGCCGGGACGCAGGGTTGTCGCCGAGGGACGGGTGAGAGGCTTGAACGCGCCTTCCGGCGCACTCGTGAGTGCTCCCGCCCGATGGTTGCCACCCGACCCGTGTGTGTCGCCCGACGCCGGCGACGGTGGTTCAGAAGCACTGCGCGAGAATCGATGTCCGGACAGTGCGCGATCGACGAGGGCGCGCTGCAATGCCGTCTGTGCCCGTAGGGCCGCGCGATGTGCCGAGAGCACCCCGGCGGCGAGGTCGGCGACCGAACCCGTCATCAGCCCCGGCGCACCCACCGGGCCCGCTCCCCCCGCCGGACCGGTACGGGCCGCGGGGATCGGGGCGACCCGGGCGGGTACCGGCTCGACCGGTTCGGCGTCCCTCGGCGCCTGCGGCGAACCACCGGAGAACGGGTCGAACACCGGGCCGTCAAAGGCGATCAGGTCGAGAGCGGCGTCGTCGTCGAATGTGCTGTCGTCGAAATCGGTCTGGTCGACCGTGGTCTCATGAAGAGTGGTCTCGTCAAAAGTGGTCTCGTCAAAAGTGGTCATGGATTCCATTGCCTCACTGAGTCACTGAACTTGTCGGAGAGATCGGCGGTGGTGACCACCGTGACGTCACCGAGGTGCGCGAGCATCGTGTGTGCGGTGTCGTAGACGGTGACGTCACAGATCACCTGGGTGTCGGCGACCCTCGGGTGGCCGGCGACCACCAGGAACGGGTCGGTATCGGGCAGTGGGTGGAGGTGGGTCCACGCACCCACTCCGAGCGGCAACCAGGCCCCACCACGGAGTTGATGGCCCAGCACCGGCGGTACCTGCAGCACCAGATCGGCGAGTACGGGATCGTGCAGAGCACCTCGGTAGGCGTCGATGATCACCGAATCGTCCGGTGGATCGACCGGTTGCGGACGTGAGCACTCGACGATCACCGTGTCCGGGGACGGCCGCCAGATCTGCCGCATGCCCTGCAGCGCGGGCCCGTGGAATTGGATTGCATCGCAATATAATTCGTTGCCCGAGGCCCCTGTGCCGAAGTCGTCGGGCAAGGCCACGACCGATAGGTCCGGTCCGGGTGCCGAATCGAAGAGGTTCGCCCGATACCGCGGTACCGGGCCTCGGTCGGCGGCGGTGGTGATCGATGCGACGAGCCGGCCCTGTGCGGGAACGATCTCGACGTTCGGCGCCTCGAGTGGAGCATCGTCGAACACGATGCCGCGCAACACCTCGAATCCCTCGACGCGGCGGATTGTCCGTCCCGGCGCACTTCGTTCGGCCACGCCGATCATCGCACCGATGGCGAAGGTCGCAGGCAGAACCGGATGCGCACCGATGCGGTGTGCCAGCAGCACAGGCTGCCGCGCGAGTTCGGTGAGCGAACGAACGACCTCCACCGACCGGTCGGGTTCGATTGTGGGGCAGAGGGATGCGTCTTCCCCGACGAGGACCGCGGTGTCGTCGCGTCGGTGCTGCCCGTACTGTTCGGTGAAGGCACGCACGCCGACCTCCGGCGGTAGTAGGGTCACCCCACGCGCCACGAAGTGGGCACGAAGCGTCTCGTCGACCATCCCGGCGTCCCACGCTCCCCAGTCGATCGCGGTCACGTGACGGTCGGGGTGGCGAGCCTTCCACCGCGCGGCGAAGCGCACCAGCGCCTCGTTCGCCACGGCGTAGTCGGCCTGTCCGGCATTGCCGTACAGGCCCGCGACCGAGGTGAACAGCACCAGGCTCCGCAGTGGTGAGTCGTCGGCATCGGCACCCAGCGCATCGAGGAGGGCACCGAGACCGAGGAGTTTCGGCGCGAACACCGAGCGGATCTGGTCGCGTGTCTTCGACATCAGAGGTGCATCGGCGAGCACTCCCGCACCGTGCACGACAGCGGTGATCTCCGCTCGGAGCGGGGCCAGTGCGGCGGAAACCGACTCCGCATCGGCGATGTCGGCACTGACGTAGCGCACCCGAGGCGACGAGCCGTCGGTGCCGAGTCGGCGCAGGAGCGCGGCGATCTCACGTCCGGCCAGCACTGCGGCACAGGACCTCCCGATCTCGGCCGGTGTCGGACGAGAGGAGGCCATTGCAGCGATGGCTGCGGCACGCAGCCCGGTGTCGGCGACACCCCGCGCCCATTCTGGTTCGTCCGCGAAGGGGGTGCGGCCCATCAGGACGAACCGTGCGTCGCAGCGTTCGGCGAGCGCCTCGACACACAGCGCGGTGATGCCACGTGCACCACCACTGACCACCACCACGTCGTCGGCCGTGAGCTGATCGACCTCCGGGTTCTCCGCGATCGGCGTCGACGAGTGTCGGTGGTGGCCCCGGTGCGGCACCAGGGTGCGCCGCCGCCCCGCTGCGTCGATCCCCACCTCGACGACGTCGGTCGCGCCGTCGGTGATCTCGGCCAGCACGTGTCTCGCACACCCCTGCGCGTCGAGCCGCTCATCCACGTCGAGCGCCCGGACGAAGAGCGCAGGATGTTCGGCCGCAACCGTTTTCACCAGACCGCCGACTCCGGCGACACTCGCCGACACCGCGTCCGGAAGTGGGCCGCAGCCGCGCAGCACGTCGGCCGATGCGAGCCCGAGGTGACCGTCCACCGCGGTGACGGTCACCAGCCCGGCACGACGTCCGGTGCGCTCGGCCTGTGTGACGAGCCCCTCCACCACGGTGCCGGCGGCGAGAATCGCCTCCTCGAGCCGGGCGGCCGTCTCGGCCAGTCCACCCATCGCCGACGCATCCTCATCGGTCCCGGTGGGGAACACCATCACGCACAGGTCCATCGGTTCCCGCACCACCGAATCGTCGCTCGGGGCGCCCGAGTGGTCGGTGGCGTCGGGGGCGTCGGGGGCGTCGGGGGCGTCGACGAACGGTCGGGCCGACTCGGCGACCCGCCAGCCGTCGGCCCGCAATGCCTCGGCGATGGCTGGCGCCCGGTCGTCGAAGACCCCGATGCCGAGGACCACGGCGACGGGCTGATCGCCGAATGGGCGGACGGCGCGATCGATCGGCGGCAGCTCCGCCGTCGCAATGAAGTGACGCCGAACAGCGGGGTCCGACGTCGGTGCCCCGTCACGCGGGGCCTCACCTTTTGGGTCGGCATCACCACCGGTGGTCAGCAGCGCGACGATCTGATCGAGGGAGCGGGCCGTACCGAGTTGTTCCGGACCCAAGCTCGGCAGCTGCGGGAACCGCGCCTGCACCTCCCCGAGAACTTGCACCCGCTTGATCGAATCCACCCCGAGATCGGCTTCGAGATCCATTGCCGGATCCACCATGTCCACCGGATACCCGGTCCGCTCGGCAACCACCTCCCGCAGCGCCGACCGCACATCGTCGGCGGTCACCACGGTCGTTTCGGCCGAATCCTCCTGCGCCATCGGTGGCGTCGGGACCGGATGATCCGGCGCCGCCGCGGTCGCCGCGTCCACCGCGAGGAGCGCAACGATCTGATCGAGGGAGCGGGCCGTACCGAGTTGTTCCGGACCCAAGCTCGGCAGCTGCGGGAACCGCGCCTGCACCTCCCCGAGAACTTGCACCCGCTTGATCGAATCCACCCCGAGATCGGCTTCGAGATCCATTGCCGGATCCACCATGTCCACCGGATACCCGGTCCGCTCGGCCACCACCTCCCGCAGCGCCGACCGCACATCGTCGGCGGTCACCGCGGTCTGCACAGCAGCCTGGTCGGGCGAGGTGGGCTCGGGCGAGGTCGGCTCCGGCGAGGTCGGCTCCGGCGAGGTCCGTTCAGGGGGCGCCTCCTCGGGGCCGGCCGGTGAACCGACGGACGGCGCGTCGGTGGTCCGGAGACCCTGCGCCTGCGACACAGTCGGTTGCACCGCCGACGGGGCGAGGGCCGCCGGGCTCGACTCCTCCCGCATGATGTCCATCGACGGTGCGGGCGAGGTGCGCATCGGAACGGTCGGCGCGGCCCCCTGGTCCAGCGCGACGATCTCGGCAATGACCTCGCTGGCACGAATGTGCCCCTCGCTGATGGCAATTCCGTGCGTGCTGACCGCGCCGATCGCGGCGAGCGTCGCCGGGTCGGCGTGGGGTTGCGCAACCGCCTGCGCCAGTTCGCGAGCCAGGGTCAGCTGCCCTTCCAGATAGCCGCGGTGGGTGTGCAGGTGATCGGCCAGGAGCGCACCGAGGTCACCCGCCGGGGCTGCGACCTTCTCGGCGGCAGGCCGTGTCGGATTGACGGTGACGTCGGGGGCAGAGGGGATCTCCATGGTCATGTCACTCTCTGTGGGTTGTGCGAGCGTGGTGGCAGCGATCGGCGGCGCTTGTGACGAGACGTCGACGGCGGTTCCGTTCGGACGGCCCGCCGTCGACTGTGCTGCCGCTGACTGGGCCGCTGTTGGTTGGGCACCGATGCGAAAGCCGTCCTGGAGCGCATCTTTATAAGCCTGCTTGCGCACGGCGGGAACGTATTCCGGCGCCGACAGGGTGACCGTCATGCCCGTCGACGGTCGCGGCGCCACCGGATCGGAGGCGTAACGGTTGATACCGGTCAGGGGTGCACCCAGCACCGCGAGGTGAACAGCGGCACGCTTGAGTGCCACGTCACTGTCACCGAGCGGACCCGCGTCGGTGGGTATCGCGACAACGTCGTCGAGAGTGCGGTCGACCAGTGACGTGAGCACCTTCTTGGGGCCGAACTCGACGAAGACATTGCACCCCGCGTCGGCCATCGCCGACAACGCCGCGGCGAACTCGACCGGCCGGCGCAACTGGCCGACCAGGGTGTCGCGGTTGTGTTCGATGTCATCCCCGTAGTGCGCGCCAGGCGAATTGGCGTACACAACTCCGTGTGGAGCACCGATCGTCGCAGCCTCGGCCGCCGGGCGAAAGGCATCGACCGCATGGTCGACGTAGGGGGTGTGGAAGGCCGCCGACACCGGCAACTGCCGAAGGTTGAGACCCGCATCGCGCGCGTCGGCGGCAAAGCGCTCGACCGCGTCCGTGCCGCCTCCGACGACCACCTGGTCGGGTGCGTTGTGGTTACAGAGCCAGATGTCGTCACGACCGTCGAGCATCTCCTCCACCCGGTCGCGGTCGGTCGGAACGGCGAGCATGGTTCCTCGATCGCCGTCGCCGGACGGTGCCATCGCCGCTCCACGGGCGCGCGCGAGTGCATGGAAATCGTTGTCGCTCAACGATCCCGACGCCCACAGCGCGGTGAGTTCACCAAAACTGTGTCCCGCGAAGTCGGTGACGGACAGACCGAGCTCGGCCAGGAACCCGAACTGCCCCGCAGCGAGGGCACCGATGGCGGGCTGCGCGAATTCCGTGCGACGCAACATGATTTCCTGCGCCTCCCGGTCCTCGTCGGTGAACGCCGGCGGCGGATACACCACCGAGCCCAGTCTCGTCGAAGCGCCGGCGAAGACGGCATTGGCATCATCGAAGGCACGGGCGAGCGTGGGCACGTTGAGTGCCGCGGTGATACCCATGTCCACGTACTGACTGCCCTGACCGGCGAACAGCGCGGCCACCCGCAGGTCGGGCATCGCCGCGGCGGCGTAGTAGATCCCCTCCGGGTGCCGCCACGACGACGCGCCGGGCTGCGCGATGAGTTGCTCGACGGTCACCTCCCGCAGATACTCGGCGTTCGCGTCGTCGGACGAGACGAAACCCACGCGTACCTCGTCCGCCGGGACGTCACCGTCCACCGGCGACTCGGTGCGCACCCGGTCGATCAAGGTGGCCACGTCCGGCGCATGCCACAGGTGTGCGCGAGCCACCGAGTGCAGTGGTCGGGTCGCGCCGAGCGAACCGGGTGCCTCCTCGAGTACGACGTGGAAGTTGGTGCCACCGAACCCCATCGCCGATGCGGCCGCACGCCGTACCGGCCGGTGGGGGTCACGAATCCACGGCCGGGTACGTGTGTTGACGTAGTAGGGGCTGTCGGCGGTGATCGCGGCGTTCGGTGCGGCAACGTTGATGGTTCCCGGCAACACCCGATGATGCAGTCCGAGAGCCAGTTTCATCACACTCGCGGTGCCCGCTGCCCCCTTGGTGTGGCCGATCTGCGATTTCACGCTTCCGACGGCGGCGAACCGGGTCTCCGACCCGTCGGCGAGAAGCTCGCCGAGAGCGGTGAGTTCGGTGCGGTCCCCGACCGCGGTTCCGGTGGCATGCGCCTCGAACAGCTCCACCGACGTCGGCGAGCATTCGGCATCGGCGTACGCGCGCCGCAATGCGACGAGTTGTCCCTCGGCGCGCGGGGCGTAGATGCTCTTGGACCGGCCGTCGCTGGAGGACCCCAGACCACGGATGACGGCGTAGATCCGGTTGCCATCGCGCTGCGCGTCGGACAGCCGGCGCAGCGCCAGCATGGTGATGCCCTCGCCGAGCAGGGTGCCGTCGGCGTTGTCGGAGAAGGGCTTGATCGCGTCGGTCTTCGACAGCGCGCCGACCTTGCTGAAACACATGTAGATGAAGATGGAGTTCTCGGTGTCGACGCCACCGGTGATCATGGTGTCCGCGCGTCCGTCGACCAATTCGGCCACCGCGGTACGGATCGCGGCGAGAGACGCAGCGCATGCGGCGTCGACGGTACAGTTCATTCCGCCGAGACCGAGCCGGTTGGCGATACGCCCGGCCACCACATTGGCGAGCAGCCCCGGGAACGAATTCTCCTCCCACGGCGCGAACGCCGCGGTGAACTTCTCGGCAAGACGATCGGCATCGTCGTCGGAGATCCCGCAACTACGCGCCACCTCTCTGAGCACCGGGGTGGACAACCGTGCGGCCAAGGGATGCATCAGCGGAACGGGCCCGGTGGTGCCGAGCACCACACCGGTACGGCTCGGGTCGTACCACTCGGAGCCGGGCGCGCCCGCATCGAGCAGAAGATCGCGCGCCACACCGAGACTCAGCGTTTGCATGGTGCTGGTGACCTCGAGCTGATTGGGGGGCAGCCCGAACTCCAACGGATCGAATGCAACATCCGGCAAGAAGGCCCCGCGTCGCGAATAGGTCTTGTCCGGAGCGGACGGATCGGCATCGAAGTAGTCGTCGAGGCTCCACCGTGAGTCCGGCACCTCGGTGGTGCAGTCGACGCCGTCGACGATGTTCTGCCAGTACTGGCCCAGATCGGCCGCCTGCGGCAACAGCCCGGACATACCGACGATGGCGATGGGATTGCGCGCGAGTCTGCGCTGGACATGACGATCGGTGTCGGCGCCGGTGGGCGCGCCGACATCGGCGGAAGGCACGGTGGTCACGGGTTCTCCTTGGCGAAAGTGAGTGCAGGTCAACGCGCGCACGCCGGGGCATGCGCGGTGCGGGTTGGTCAGGCGGCGACGATCGTGCCGGTACGCGCCGACACCGCCGCGACGGCCTGTTCGGCAAAGTCGGCGTGCCCGCGTGGGCTCGGATGCAGCCCATCGGGACTCCACATCTCCGCACGGGTCCACGCGCTGTCGGCGGCGAGATCGATCAACTCCGTACCGGTTGTCGCGGCGACACCGGCCAACAGATGATTGGCCTCGGCGAAGCGGGCACGCAGCAGGTCCCGGAATCGGTCGGGTACCGGCAGTCGCGCAGGAATATCCGGATAGTTGGCGGTGAACACCACAGCTCGCGTCGCGGCGAGGCGAGTGAAGATCGTCTGCAGGTTGTGTTCGAACCGTCGCGGGTCGTAGTCGCTGACGAGATCGTTGACACCCACCACCACCCCGACGACGGCGGCATGGGTGGCGAGTTGGCGCACCGCATGCCCGAGTTGCTCGTCGAGCACCGTGGTGGTGGTCGCCTGGTGGGCACCCAGGTTGAGCACACGCGATGCCGGTACCCCCAATTGCCCCGCGAATCTCGGGACCCAACCGTGGAAAAGGTTGCCGCGCAGATCTCCTCGCCCCTCGACGAAACTGTCGCCGAGGGTCACCACACCAGCGCCACTCATGCCGGCACCAGATGCCGGTCGGCCTCGGGCAGGTCCACCTCGCGGTACAGCTCCGCGAGTGCCTCCGGATCGAAGAACTCTTCCGCGGAGATCCCGCCACCGATGTGGCCGAAGAACTTCTTGGTGTACCGAGGACTGTGGCTGGCGGCGCGGAACACCGAGTCGTGGTACGGCGTCAGGGAGAGGTCGGAGATGGCGACGGTGAAATCGAAGCTGTGCACGCTCGCGGCATCACGTTCGAGTTCGTACGATTCGAGCGCCTCGGCCATCGGCCGCGCGCCACCGAAGCCCTCGGTGATCCGATCGGCGAGCAGTTCCGCGTTCTTGAACGCGTCGGTGATACCGAGACCGGTGAATGGATCCTTGTGGTAACCGGCGTCGCCGACCAACGCCCATCCGGGTCCGTGGGAACGACGGAAGTAGTTGTCGGGGTACAGCATCGGCCGGAAAGGCTCGGCTCGCTCACCGTTCTCGCGCAGTTGTTCGCCGTACACCGGGTCAACCGCATCGACGATCTCCTGCACACCGGCATCGGGATCGGCACGGAAGTCCCGGAATCGGTCGCGGCGGCGCATCACCGCGACCAGCGAGAGACCGTCGTTGGTGGGCCACGACCCGAACTGCTGCTCGCCGAATCCGGTCCGGTGCTGCATGCCCCAGTCCAGGCCGCTGTAGTAGGAGTAGAAGATGAAACATCCGGCAGGAGCGTGCTTGTACATCTGTGCGCCAACCAGTTTGGCCACGGTCGATCCCGCTCCGTCGGCGCCGATCACCAATGGCGCCCGGAACTCGACGGATCGCCCGTCACCGTCGCGGCCACGGATTCCGGCCACCGAGTCGTTCTCCTCGAGGAGGTCGGTGACGGTGAATCCCTCCATCACCTCCGCGCCGGAGCGTCGTGCCGCGTCGACGAGTATCTCGTCGAGAACGGTGCGACGCGGACAGTACACGGCGTCGATCCCGCTGATCGGGTCGGCGAAACCGGCGAGAGTGATGTCGGTGTAGGTGAAGTTGAGATGACGGACCGGCGGACATCCCGTGGCCACCAACGTATCCAGCAGATCCCAGTCACGCAGACGTGCCAGTCCGGCCTGGTGAATGTAATGGGTCGAGATCGTGTCGCTCGGAAAACGGGCCCGGTCGACCGCCAGCACGCGGAACCCACGGCGAGCGAGCAGCATCGCGAGGGGTGCACCTGCCGCCCGGGCGCCTACCACAATGACGTCATACATCGGAAAGTCCTTTCGCTGTTCGGTTTTGGTCGCCCTCGGCTCGTTCGGTCCAGGCCGGTAGGGTGATGCCCACAGCATGCCTCCGGCGGAATGGGCAGGCCCGGACGAACAACGCTTGCCCATCGCACCATTGCTGCGCTCTATCGTTCCCTCGGAGGACACCCGGTGGCCCCGACCACGGACGGTCAGGCCGTCCGTCCGGTGGCCGTCCCGTACAGGGCGTCGACGGCGTCGGAGTACGCGGCCTCGATCGCCGCCCGCCGAAGCTTGAGCGAGGACGTCAGCAGACCGGATTCCACGGTGAAATCACCGGGTACGACCAGAAAGCCACGGATCGCCTCGGCCCGCGACACCAACGAGTTGGCGTCGTCGACACCCTGCTGCAGCTCGACGCGCAGATCGTCGTCGTCGAGGCCCGGACCGCTGCCGGTGGCCGCGCACCAGCGTTCGTGCGCAGCGGTGTCGAGCGTGATCAAAGCGGTCACGAACGGTTTGCCGTCGCCGATCACGATGCAATTGCTGACGAGCCGATGCAGCCGGACCCGGTCCTCGAGGACCGTCGGTGCAACATTCTTGCCACCGGAGGTCACCAGGATTTCCTTGCGCCGACCCGTGATCTGCAGATAGCCATCATCGATTCGACCCAGATCACCTGTGTGCAACCACTTCTCGGAATCCACCATGTGCTGCACCGATGCCGACCCCCAATACCCGGGACTCACATTCGCGCCACGAACCAGCACCTCGCCGTCGTCGGCGATCGCCACCTCGGTGCCGGGGATCGGGCGACCCACCGTACCGATCCTGTTGGTCGACGGTGCGCTGACCGTGACAGCGGTGGCCGCCTCGGTCATGCCGTAACAGTTGAGTATCGTGACTCCGTGCTGCGCGAAGAATCGCGCCGTGGACTCGTCGAGCGAGGCACCTCCGGAGATCACGAAGCGCAAACGAGAACCCCATCGGTCGGTCGACGGGGTACCGTTGTCGGCCTTGCGCATCTTCTCCAGCGCATACGGTACGAGAGCGAGAAAATCGGGCCGAATCGAGTCGAGCCCGGCGATCAGTTGCGGAATTCCGGGAAACAGATGAGTCGAGGTGCCCGCGAGTAGACACGCGAACAGGATCGTCTGGCCGAATACGTGGGACAGCGGGAGTCCGAGTGCGGTCACGCCGTCGAAGATGCCCTCGGTCTGCTTGACGGTGTTTGCCGCGGAGGCATACATGTTTC
Organism: Gordonia sp. N1V; assembly: GCF_029269935.1. Lineage (NCBI taxonomy): Bacteria > Bacillati > Actinomycetota > Actinomycetes > Mycobacteriales > Gordoniaceae > Gordonia > Gordonia sp. N1V. Next base: position 73,877 of record NZ_JARJDD010000021.1, on the reverse strand, counting down.
GGTGTGTGATCATTGCGCCCTTGGGCGCGCCCGTGGTCCCGGAGGTGTAGACGATCATCGCGAGGTCGTCGGCGCGCACCGCACCGATCCGTTCGAGCAGTTCGGGATGCCGCGTGGGCTTCCAGGCGGAGACCTCGGCGAACAGCCACGGTTGCCCGGCGCCGGCAACCCTGAGCCGTTCGAGATCGTCGTCGGTCTCGCCGAAGAACGCGGTCGCCCCCGAGTCGGCAACGATGTGCGCGATCTGCGCTGCCGACGAAGTGGGGTAGATCGGCACGATCACGCCTCCGACAGCGAGCACCGCCAGATCGATGATCGCCCAGTCGAGTCCCGTGCGTCCCAGCACCGCAACCCGATCACCCGCTCCGACACCGCAATGCAACAGCGCGCTCGCGACGCGCTCCACGTCGGCAATCACTTCTGCGCGACTGTGACGACGCCGGCCGTCACCGAGTGACAGCTGATCCAGACCACGGCTGGACACCTTGGCGACCATCGGATACAACGAGCACGGGTCGGGTAATTCGAGTCCCGGGCCGGTGAACGAAATAGGTTTCATACCACCGATTTTCGTCGTATCCCGACGGTGGGGCAACGGCCAAACAGCTACCGCGCGAACGAAATCGCCTATCGTCGTGGACGAATTCAGCCCACCATGCGGTGCTCTTCGGGACCGTTCACCTCGATGCAATCCAGAAAATGTGCCACTGCAGCGTTCGTCTCCTCCGCACGCCACACCGCATACAGGTCGAGCACCGGAACCGGATCGACCAGTTTCACCGCAACGGGGTCCGGTCCGGTGGCACCGAGCCCGACCGCAACAGCACGAGGCAACGACGCGAACCCCACGAGGGGTTTGGCGGTGACCATGTGGGCGGTGGCACCCGGATCGTCGGCCGACTGGGCGACGCTGACCTCGATGCCGCAATCCGCGGCCGCATTGAAGATCGCGTCGTACATCGCCGGGGTCTGGTCACGGCCGAACATCAAACACTGTTCGCCGGCCAGATCGGAGAAGCGGACCACCTTGCGGCCGGCCCAGCGGTGGCTGCGGCCGACGATGGCCACGATCGGGATGTTCGCAAGAAGTCGGCGGTGCCGGAAGTGCGCCCCGTGCGGACGCCCATAGGCCAGCGCCAGATCGAGCGACCGGTCCACGAGACCGGCGAGTTGGGGCCCGGTTCGCTTTTCCCACAGCGAGATCGAGATGTCGGGGTGCTCCCTGCTCATCCGTGCCATCGCGTACGGGAGGATGTAGCGACCCGCGGGCATGTTGTAGCCGACGTTCAACGAGCCGCACAGTCCGGCCGCGGTCGACTGCGCCGAGCTGGCCGCCTGCTCCATCTGCCGCATGATGAGTCGCGCGTGCGCCTCGAAGTCCTCGCCCGCGGAGGTCAGTCGGACCTCGTGCGAGTTTCGAACGACGAGCTGCACCCCCAGAGACTTCTCCAGTTTCTGGAGCTGAGCGCTCAGTGAGGGTTGCGTGAGATGAAGGCGCGCTGCCGCTTTGCCGAAGTGGAGTTCTTCGGCGATGGCGATGAACGAGGCCAGGTGTCTGAACTCCACGATGCCACCCCTCACGTGTCCGGAGTCGATTCGGATCAACCGTAGCGAGAGGTAGTAACGTGCGGTGAACAGCAGGCCACAACAGCTGGTGGATATCGCGTGGTTCAGGTCACATGACCACGCGCTCCCGATACCGCCCGAGCGTGTCTGCGTCGACGCCACAGGCAGCCAGGTAGCCCGCCGGATCACCATGTGCGGCGATCATCGCCTCGTCGGCCGCACGCAGATAGTCGGTGCGCACACCCAGATAATCGGCGGGGATGTCCGCGTCGGGATACCGGCGCGCGAGCATCGCCCGCAGATCCTCGACCGCGTCATTACTGCGCAGGTAGTCGGATTCGATGGCGTCCTCGACGACACCCGCTGCACGCAATGCGGCAGCCACCGCCCACCCGGTGCGGTCCTTGCCCGCCGAACAGTGCACCAGGACAGTTCGTCCGAGCGCGACCGATCCGATGATCGTTCGGATCGCCCGCCCGGCCCCCTCGAGTGTCGGGTATGTGCCGTAGACCTCGATCAGGTGCTCGCGCGCAGCATCGGCCGAGAAGGTCCGCGACGACGTCGGGATGACCGGATTCTGATGGAACGGCAGAACCAGCCCCTCGATGTGATCGGGCAGCGCGTCGGCGCCCTCTGCCTCACACTCTCGGCCCGACCGCAGGTCGATGACCGTGTCGACGCCGAGACTGTCCAACGCTGCCCGGCCGGCGTCGTCGAGCCGGCCGAGATGCGCCGAGCGGAACAACAGTCCGCCATTGACCGTGCGGCCGTCAGCGGTGGGCAGACCCCCGACGTCGCGCACGTTGAAGGAACCGGGCAGCTCGATCCGACCGGGAGAAGAAACCGTCATGAACTCACGCTAAGGCATGCGCCGCGGGCTGTCGTTCCGGCGTCCTGCGCCGACACCCGAGTCGGTCAGCACCACGCGAAAGACGAAGGCCGCCTCCGGCCCGAGGACCCCACCGACGAGGTCGGTGAGGGTGACCACGAAACCCCGGCCATGCGCCGGTCCGGTCGCGTCGTCGAGGTGATGTGCCACCTCGTGCAGGATGACCAATTCCCGGAGCGCCCAGCGCCCTTCCCGGGAGTCCGGGATGGCGATCTCACCGATGTCGCGCCGGTATTCCGCCGCCCGGTATCCTCCCCTGGCCCGGACCGTCACCGGCTCCGATGCGCGCGGAAAGCGTTGTCGCACCGAGTTCATCGCCAACACCCGCTCGACGTAGGAGCGCACCGACTCCACCGAGGAGAACAGCGCCTCGGCGGGCAGGGTCAGCTCGGTGCCGGCGATCTGCACGGTTCGGGCCGAGCCCACCCGATCGAACATCCGGTGCACCAGCCGCTCGGCCTCATACAGTCGGGACCGACCCGAATCACGCGCAGTCATCGACTCGATGCTAACCGGACCCCCGCACGCCGACGGTTACGATCTCCACAGCCACGACATGAGGGAGGACGGCCGATGAAGCCAGGGGTGTCCGGCCGCGACGAGCGATGGCGTGGGCGTGCCGGCGACCTCACCGATCGGGCCCTCGCACTGCCCGGCGCGTCGGTGATCCTGCGGATCACGCGCGAGCTGGCGACGGCGAGCCTGTCGGATCGGTCGATGACGCTGTCGGCGCAGGCGTTCACGTCGGTGCTGCCGATCGTCATCCTGCTGACCACCCTGCCGGTCGGGCGCACCTATCTCGACGAAGCCCTGAACAACCTGGGCGTCAACCCCACTCGCCTCGATGCTTCTCTGTCGACCTCGACGACCACCGCATTCGGTGTCATCGGCGCGCTGATGACGATCGCCGGTGCGACGTCGCTGGCCCGGGCTCTGGGGCGGATGTACATGCAAACCTTCCGGGTGAACAAACTCTCGTGGCGTGGCTGGTGGCGGTGGGTCGCGGTGATCTTCCTCATTCCGGTCGCGGTGATGGTGCAGGGTCTGATCACCCCGCTCGGCGACATCAGCATCTTCGGAGTCCGTTATCACGGTGTCGGGCCGCTCGGTCTGACGATCGTGGTCCTCGCCAGCTTCGTGACGTGGTGGGCGCTGTGGACCGTGGTGCCGCGCCTGATGGTGTCGCATCAGGTGCCGATGCGTCTGCTCGCGGTCAACGGCGCCCTCACCGGCGCGCTGATCACGGTGTACCTCATCGGCAGCCGAATCGTGTTGCCCGAGACCGTCCCCGCAACAGTCAATCGGTTCGGCACGCTGGGCATGGTGTTCCTCGCGATCAGTTGGCTGTATTTCTACGCCGCGATCCTCGTCGTGAGCGCCACCGTCGTGCACGCCGTCGCGACCGACGACGGCGTCTGGGGCAGACGCGTCGGAACGTTCACCGGAGTCCCCGTCCCCGTGCCCGTGCCACCGAGCCCCTTCGCCCTGCCCGATCAGCCGGCGGCAGCCGAAGATCGACATCCGTGACGCGTCATCGTTCGAGAGCTCCTCGGGGTGCCCCGAATTCGGGGTCGGCGCCGATCTTGGCGCGCCGTCCCGCTCGGTCTCCGGCGCGCCGAGCGCCCTCGGAGTATCCGGCCGAGGCACTCGTGGGACGCCACGTGCCGCGCGCCTGGGACGCACTCTTGTAGAAGTCGGTGACCTCGATCTCCTTGTTACGCAACACGATGGCCGTCGACGTCGACGGTCGGCCGTCACCCGGGGGCGTCGACTCCGCGTCGGCGGCGATCGCCTCCTGTCGCTGTTCGTCACGCGCCTGCGCCAACCTGACGCCGATCCGCTCGGCGAACGCCGACTGGAAATTGAGCCGCGCGGTGATGGGGGCCAAGGGCTTTCGCTCCACCACCTTCCGCGTGTGCCAGCCCTGACCGCGCCGCACCACCCGGGCCGACGTCTCGTTGCGGTAGTCGCCCGAGCGGAGGTAGGCATCACTGGCCGTCACCATCTGCACCACCAGGGACGTATACAGGGCCTCACACGTGTCGATGTCGGATTCGAAACCGTACGCGAGGACGAACGTCGAGTTGCCGGCGACGTCTACGGTGACATCGTTGGCCCGCGCGATCGCCACGAACAACTGCACGTAGGTCTTCAGTCCGCGTTTGCCGGTCTCGCCGATGGCGATCTGCCGCGAGATCGGGGTCGTGGTTCGGGCGGCCGGGTCGTGGGCCCGCGCCAGCGCCAGGTCGATCGCCGAGGCGGTGGCCAGCCGCTGTGCGGCAGCCATGAACGTCTCGGCCTCGTGTGGGTTGTCGGTGTTCTCCGCCTGCCGCAGGAGCCCCGCGATTCGGGTGAGCAGTTTGTCGTCGCGCATATGAATCAGACTATTTCGACGGCCGATCGGTTCCACTCGGCGCCGAGTTTTTTCGGTCGAGTCGGTCACCCATTGACTTTCCCAGTAGGAAAGTGGAAACTACTTTCCAGGCAGGAAACCCATGAGCGAAAGCAGGCCGCCATGTCCGACATCACTCCCGAGCAGGCACGAGCTGCACTCACCGACGTCGATTCCGCTCGTCGGCGCGTCGCCGACGAGGTCGGCCTGCCGCAGATCTATTGGTCGATCATGGGACTCGGATGGATCGTCCTCGGCATCCTGACCGACTTCTCCCCGGTGTGGGTAGCCACCGTCGCCACCGTGGCCTTCGCCGTGGGACACTCCATCGCCGCCTCCCGCCTGCTCGACGGCCGACGCGCGCGACGCACCGTGCAACTGCGCCGCTCCGTCACCGACCGCCGCATTCCGCTGATCGTCATCGCCATCCTGCTCGTCGCCGTGGCATGCACCATCGGCCTCGGATTCGGCCTCGACGCCGACGGCGCCACCCATGCCGCCACCTGGGCCGCGGTGATCGTCGGTGCCGCAATCGGCTTCGGCGGCAACACCATCTTCACCACGATCCGTCACCGGGTGTTGCCGTGACCGTGCCACGCTTCGACGAGATCATCCACCCCAGCACCCGACTGTCCCTCGTCGCGACCCTCGCGGCCACCGACTGGGCCGAGTTCTCCTACCTGAAAGAGCTTCTGGCACTGTCAGATTCGGCACTGTCCAAACAACTCACCACTCTCGAGTCAGCCGGTTACGTCAGCACCGAGCGACCGTCGACGGGGCGACGCCGTACTGTGCGCGCCCGGCTCACCCCGACCGGACGCGAGGCGTTCGACGGGCACGTCGCCGCACTCCGCGCAATCGTCGACCAGCCGCGTGCCGACCCCCTCGCCGAACCCGACAGGTGAGTCTCCCCCATAAACGGCAAATCGGATCTATCGGATATCGGGCAGCGGTACTCGACTCCCGGGCTTATCGTCTGCACTGATCACCAGTGCAGCAACGGCGCTTCACCTCTCGGCCGAGACGATGGAGGCGCGCCATGCCCGAAGGGCACGAAATTCTCAACGAGGACGAGGCCCACCTCGCCCGGCTCGGCTACACCCAGGAGCTGCACCGTTCGTGGTCGGGCTTTTCCAACTTCGCGATCTCGTTCTCCATCATCTCGATCCTGTCCGGATGTTTCACCTCGTTCGGGTTGGGCTGGAACAACGGCGGCCCCGCGGCGATCGCATGGGGCTGGCCCATCGTGTCGGTGTTCATCCTGCTCATCGGCTTCTGCATGGCCGAACTCGTCTCGGCGTATCCGACCTCCGGCGGAATCTATTGGTGGGCGTCCAAACTCGGCGGCTCCAAGGCCGGCTTCTACACCGGTTGGCTCAACCTCATCGGTCTGGTCGCCATCCTCGCCTCGGTGGCCTACGGCGCAGCGACCTTCGTCGACCTCACCATCGGCACATTCAGCGAATCATGGTTGGCCGGTTACAGTCTCACCCGGGTGTTCATCATCTTCGTCATCATTCTCATCGCCGCGGCACTGATCAACATCTTCTCCGGGCATCTGCTGTCGATGATCAACAACGTGTCGGTGTGGTGGCACGTCTTCGGTGCCGCGGCAGTGATTCTCATCCTCTTCCTGGTGCCGGATCAGCACGCGTCGTTCTCCGACGTGTTCGCCCGCACCGTCAACAATTCCGGGATCTTCGGCGGTGCCACCTCACACGCCGGATTCATCCTGTACGTCCTGCCGATCTCGGCGATCCTGACGCAGTACACGATCACCGGCTACGACGCGTCGGCCCACATCTCCGAGGAGACCAAGGGCGCCGCCGGTGCTGCGGCCAAAGGCATCTGGCGCTCGATCGCCTATTCGGCGATCGGCGGCTGGATTCTGTTGCTCAGCTTTCTCTTCGCGGTACAGGACGCCGACGGGGTGTCCAAGAGCGGCGGCGCGGTGGCGACGATCTTCACCCAGGCCCTCACCTCCCGGTGGGCGGGTGTGGTGTTGCTGATCTCCACCGCGGGCCAGTTGTTCTGCACGGCCGCCTGCCAGACGAGTGCGTCGCGGATGATGTTCGCCTTCAGCCGCGACGGCGCCGTTCCCGGCCACCGGATCTGGAAGCAGGTGAACGCCAAGGGGATTCCCGCATACGCCGTCATCGTGACCGCCGCGGTGGCCGCGATCATCACACTTCCGGCCCTCGTCGCCGTCGACATCAACGGTGCACCGGTCCCGGTCGCGTTCTTCGCGGTGGTCTCGATCGGCGTCGTCGGGCTGTATCTGTGTTTCGCGGTGCCCATCTATTTCCGTTGGCGCGCAGGTGATTCCTTCGAATCCGGTTCGTGGACACTGGGCTCGAAGTACAAGTGGATCGCCCCGCTGGCACTCGCCGAGATCGTGTTGACCTCGATCATCGCCATGTTCCCGACGTCGTTGGGCGGCATGCCGTGGGATCCGGGATTCGCATGGAAGTACGTCAACTACACGCCGCTGCTGGTCGGCGGCGCCCTCGTCGCGCTGTACGTGTACTGGCACCTGTCGGTCAAGAAGTGGTTCACCGGACCGGTGACACAGGTCACCGCCGATCCGGTCCTCCTGCAGGAGACCTGACCGGGCCACCCGCCCCGACAATCCGGGCGCCCGGCCCGGGCGCCGACCGTCCGTCGTCGCCGCACCAGTAACGTCGTGGCCGAGACAGGCATGCGACGACGGGAGCACGACATGGGGTCGATGACGATACGGCGTGCGGTGGCCGTGCTGGCGATCTGCTGCGGCGCCCTGCTACCCGCGGCGTGCGCGCGCCCTGACGACCCGACGGGCGCCGACACCGCCTCGCGCAGTGTCGACAACAACGTCAATCCCCGCACGCTCACCAACACCGCCGACGAGGTGTCGAGGCAGGGACTACCCGTCACCAATCAGCACAATGTGACCGCACAGGTCTGCCCGGGCGCGGGGTGTACCTCGGCCCTGGCCACCGATCAGTTCACCCTGATGCAGTTCCAGACCACCGGGCGCGCGGAGATCTATCTCGGCGCGCACCTGCAGTCGTTCCAGGTCCTCAACGTCGTCGTCGACTTCCCCGCCGGCACCTCCGCCGACCAGCAGAAGCGCTACCAGAACGCCATCCAGACCGCGCTCGCCTGAGCGCGGTCTGGCCGTTTCCGATCGGCGACCGTCACAAACCGAACTGCTTCTGCATGTTCCGCAGGGTGTCCGCCGAGGCCATCAGGCCCGCACGCTCGGTGTCGTCGACGCTGACGTCGAGGCGTTGCGCACATCCGGTGCGATCCACCAGCGACGGCAGCGACAGGCACACGTCGTCGAGTCCCTCGAATCCGGTCGCCAGCGTCGACACCGGCAGCACCCGGTGTTCGTTGTTGAGCACCGCCTCGACGATGCGGGTGGTGGCCAGGCCGATCGCGTAGTTGGTGGCACCCTTGCCGTCGATGATCTTGTACGCGGCGTGCACCACCTCGTGCGCGATGCGCCGACGCACCTCCTCATCGATCGGCTCGTAGCCCGGTAGCGGCTTCCATTCCCTCAGCGGGACGCCACCGATGGCCGCCGAACTCCACAGGGGGATCTCCGAATCGCCGTGCTCGCCGGCGATGTAGGCGTGCACGTTCTGCACGGCCACTCCGGCGTGCTGGGCGATGAGGAACCGCAGGCGCGACGAGTCCAGTACCGTGCCCGACCCGAACAACTGATTGTTGGGCAGCCCACTGATCTTCAGGGCCGCATTGGTGACGATGTCGACCGGATTGGTCACCATGATGAACACCGCGTTCGGCGCGGCCTCCACGGCCTTGGGCAGGATCGCCCGCGTCAGACCGATGGTCGCCTCGGCGAGTTCGAGCCGCGACTGTCCGGGCTTCTGCTTCGCACCCGCGGTGAACACCACGACGTCGGAGTCGGCGACGACGTCCATGGCGTCGCCGCCGATGATGTCGGTGCGCGGGACGAATTCGAGTCCGTGCGACATGTCCAGAACCTCGGCGGTGACCTTGGCGGTGTTGATGTCCATCAGCGCGATGGTGCGTGCCACGCCGCGGATCAACGACGCGTAGGCGACCGCCGTCCCCACCGCGCCTGCCCCGATGACCGCCAGCTTGGTACCTCGTGTGTTCATCACTACCTCCGCGTCGATCGGGCCCGGCAACGTACGTGTCCAGTCCTATCCCATCGGCCCCGACGCCGCCGTGCAACGCCCACACCCGTCATCGGCTCTTCACCCCGTCGGCAGGTCACTCACCCACGACAGCTGGCTCGCCCTGTCCGTCCGGCCAGTTCTCCACTCACCTGCTGGACTGAACATCTGATTATGTGTTCAGGTGTTCTTGTGTGAGGTGTGATGCCGACGACATCCTCGAAAGTGTCACCCCACAGCGACGCAAGGAGATCGACCGTCATGGCCATCGAGCTGAACCAGATCTGGGACTTCCCGATCAAGGATTTCCATCCCTTCCCCAACGCGAAACTCGGCGTCGGCGCCCACGACATGCTCGGAGTCGAGGCCAAGAACCTCGGTATGAGCCGTGTCCTGCTGATGACCACTGGTCTGCGTGGGTCCGGGATCATCGAAGAACTCATCGGCAAGATCGAATACCAAGGAGTCGACGTCGTCCTCTACGACAAGGTCGAGTCGAACCCCAAGGACTACAACTGCATGGACGCCGCGGCGCTCTATCAGAGCGAGAAGTGCGACGGCATCATCTCCGTCGGCGGCGGCTCGAGTCACGATGCCGCCAAGGGTGCCCGGATGGTCATCGCGCACGACGGCCGCAACATCAACGAGTTCGAGGGCTTCTCGAAGGCCACCAACAAGGAGAACCCCAAGCACATCGCGGTCTCCACCACCGCGGGCACCGGGTCGGAGACCTCGTGGGCCTATGTCATCACCGACACCTCCGACATGAACAAGCCGCACAAGTGGGTGGCCTTCGACGACACTTGTCTGGTCGATCTGGCCATGGACGATCCGCTGCTCTACTACAGCTGCCCCGAGCATTTCACCGCGTTCTGCGGTTTCGACGTGCTGGCACACGCCTCCGAACCGTACGTCTCGCGGCTGGACTTCGCGCCGTCGCTGGGCAACGCCAAGTACTCCATCGAGCTCATTCGCGATCACCTGCGCACCGCCGTCTACGAGCCCCGCAATCTCGAAGCACGGACCGGCATGATGCACGCGCAATACATTGCGGCACAGGCGTTCAACTCCGGCGGTCTCGGGCTGATCCATTCGCTCTCACATGCGGTTTCGGCGTTCTACGACAGCCACCACGGACTCAACAACGCTATCGCGTTGCCGCGCGTCTGGGAGTACAACCTGCCGAGTCGCTACGAGCGGTACGCCGACATCGCCGCGCTGCTCGGCGTCGACACCACCAACATGACCACGGTGCAGGCCGCCGACGCCGCCGTCGAAGAGGCCATCCGGCTCTCCAAAGACCTTGGCATCCCAGACAATTTCGGCCAACTCAGCGTCGGCAGCTACGAGAAGAACCGGATGAACACCGGCAAGTACGAGGGTCGCGGCGACACGATGGACACCTCCGACAAGCAGATCCGGGCGATCGCCGAGCACATGATGGACGACTGGTGCACACCCGGCAACCCGCGCGAGTGCACCGTCGAGTCGCTGATCCCGATGGTCACCCACGCCATGACGGGGAGCTACTGACCGTCGGTCGCCGGCCACACAGACCGGGAGCCTGAGCAACTCCCGCACCGTGGGTCGGCCCGGGCGGGGACGAGACCTGTCCCCTCGCCCGGGCCGACCCGCACCTCGCCCGCACGCCCTACCGAGCCGACCCACGAAGCTGATCGACGAACCCGATCCACGAAGAGGAGTCATGTCCGAACCCTCGGCCCTGCCCACCACACCGGTCTCCCTCGACACCGTCGAGGAACTCGCGGTCGACTCCGTCGAGGAACTCGCTTTCGACACCGTCGACGATCTCATCCGTGGACTCGACGAGCAGGGCTACGTCATCGATTCCGATCTCGCGGTGGTGGTCCATCTCGCAACACTGCTGGACCGACCGTTGCTTCTCGAGGGACCTGCCGGCGTCGGCAAGACCGAACTCGCGAAAGCCCTTGCCGCAGCGTCTGGTCGGGACCTGATCCGGCTACAGTGTTATGAGGGACTCGACGAGGCCCGGGCACTCTACGAATGGGACTATGCCCGGCAGCTGTTACATGTGCAGATGTTGCGCGACCGCATCAGCGCCGAACTGGCCGCCGAACCCGATCTGTCGGCCGCCTCGGCGGCGTTGACCCGCACCGACATCGGCGTGTACACCGTGGACTTCCTCGTCGCCCGCCCGCTGCTCGCCGCGATCCGGTCGGCAACACCGACGGTGTTGCTCGTCGATGAGGTCGACCGGACCGACGAGGCGATGGAGGCGGTCATGCTCGAGGTCCTCGCCGAACGACAGGTGACGGTCCCCGAACTCGGCACCTTCATCTCACGCTCCTCGCCGTGGGTGATCTTGACCTCCAACGACACTCGCGAACTCTCGCCCGCTCTCAAACGCCGATGCCTGCACTTTCAGGTCGGCTATCCCGACGTGGCCCGCGAATGCCGCATCGTCGGTGTGCGCGCACCCGACGTCGAGCAATCGGTGATCGCCGAGGTCGTCGATCTCGCACGCCGCCTGCGTGACCTCCCACTGCGCAAGAGCCCCTCCATCGCCGAGGTCATCGACGCCGCGCGGGCCGCGTCGCTGCTCGGCAGCACCGGTGACGACAACCGAGCTGTCGCCGATCGCGCACTCCTGTCGTTACTGGTCAAATTCGGCAGCGACCTCGAACTCGCTCGACGAGAACTGGATTCCCCGTCGGGTGAGAACTCCGATCACGCAGAGGTGCGTACCGACGGAACCGCGGCATCCGGGTCGGTCACGGCCACTGCATTCGGCGCCGGACGTGCCCGCAGTTCCACGCGCCAGACATCCCAGCGCCAGACGTCCTCGCGCCAGTCTTCCCAGCACCAGTCTTCTCAGCGCCAGTCTTCTCAGCGCCCCTGACCGGCCGACGACAATGGTTTCCCCGCAACGGCATCCGCGAGTTCCGGCCGGTCCGCGCGATGACATGCTGGATCGGCTGGCGGTCCTGTTCGGCCGCGTCCTGCGCGGATCCGGGGTCGCAGTCTCACCGGCCGAGGTCATCGAGATCCGTCGAGTACTCGATATCGTCGGTGGAGACACCGATCGCCTCCGCACGGCACTGCGGTCGGTCAGCGTCAAATACGGTTACGAGACAGACGGATTCGATCACGCCTTTGACGCCTTCTTCGGCGGCCGGCGGCTCGACGGCGGAGACGACGCGCTCCCCCGACCGCGTGGCGCCGTCGCCGACCTCCCCGACGACATCGAGTGGGATGAGGACTTCGCCGGAGCCGGCCGGCGGATCGGGGCGGACGAGCACACCGACGACATCGGCGATCTCCTCGTCGACGACCCCGACGCCCGACAACGCCACGGTGAGAGCGCGCACCGCGAGGAGAACGACTTCACCGTGTCGGGGGGTACCGAATCACTGGGCGTCGACCAGGATTCCGCGTCCGTCTCGGGTGGGGTCACCTACACCATCGAGGTGGATGAGGCTGATTCATCGAGCGTCGGTGAACTCGTCGGGAGTGCCGCACGGGTACATGGCAGCCCGCTGGGAGTCGCCGGCGCGCAGGCGATCCTCGACGCCCTCGCCGATTTCGACGCACGACGCGCCTATGGTACCGACGGCGCCGACGGCCTCGACGCAGCTGCACGCGCCGAGTTGGAGCGGGCACTCGAGGTGTTTGTCGACGCCCTGGCGGCGCGACTGGAGCTGGCGGCGCAACTGGACCTGGCGGCGCGACTGGACCTGGCGGCGCGATCGGGTGTCGATGTCGATTCCGCCGATTCGCCCACTGGTCCCCTGTGGTCGGATCAAGCCGACATCGATCGGGCCTGTCATCGGCTCGTCCAACGTATGCGTGGCGCGCCCCGGAAACTTGTTCGACGCACCGATCACGGTGGCCTCGACATGCGTCGCACCATGCGTGCGGCTGTGGCCACCGATGGTGTGCCGGTGCAACTCTGGCGGCGCACGACCCACGCCGGGCCCGTCCGTCTGCTCTTGCTGGTGGATGTCTCGTTGTCGGTGCGACCGGTGGCGGGGTTTCTGTTGCGGCTCGCGCAGACCCTGCATCGTCACGGCGAGCGCTGCGAGGTCATCGCTTTCGTCGACCGGCCGGTGCGGGTCACTGACGCCCTGCGCCGCAGCAACGACGATTCCGCACTCGCGGCAGTACTGGCCGACGACGATCTCGACCTCGCGGCCACCAGCGACTACGGCTCGATGCTGACCGAACTACTCGGCCGCCACGGCGACCTGCTCGGCTCCCGCACATCGGTGATCGTCGCCGGCGACGCTCGCAGCAACGGTTTCGACCCCCGCCCCGACCTCCTCGCCGAGGTGAGCCGCCGCGTGCACCGGCTCGCCTGGATCACCCCCGAACCGCGCCGCTACTGGAACCAAACCGGTTGCGCCCTGACCGATTACATCGAGTACTGCGATGCCTTCATCAGCGCCCGCGACGGCGCCGAACTCGTCGACCATGTCGACGAACTCGCCGCAGCCCTTCGCTGACACCCATCAGGCCCCTTCCCTCCCGGGACACCCCATCGATGACCCCGATCGTCGAGAACCCTGCCCCTCGATGGCCAAGAACTTTCCCCCCGCTGTTCGAGAACCCTTCCCCTCGATGGCCAAGAACTTTTCCCTCGATGGTCGAGGTGCGAGCCGCGTGCGGCGAGCCTCGAGACCCGGCGAGACAACACGCCTCCCAACCACATCCACCGTCTCAGACGCCGCCCGCGAGCCGAACTCGCAGACGCCCCCGCTGCACCAGCCGCGTCCGCAAAGTGAAGCCGCGAACTCATCACTCCGACGGCCAAGCCAGCCCTTCCCCCGATGGTCGAGGTGCACGGCGCGCCAAGCGCCGGGCCTCGAGACCCGGTGAGACAACCAGCCTCCCAACCACATCGAGAGCAAGACAAACGAAAACGCACCTCCTACCACACCCCACCGACAGAAAATCGTCGCCGAAACATGTTGTCCACAAGCAGAATTGATCAAACTACCCCTTGCGTCGAACACGTTGGCGATGTACACTGGAGCCATCACACCGATCAGCCACCGGGGAGGGGCCCATGATCGACACCGCTACCATTCTCGACGCCGAATCCGTTGACGCCGAAGCAGTCTTCGCCAACATCGTCACCCAACTCAGCGACCTGCAATGGAACCCCGACATGACCGGACCGCAGGCTTTCGGTGCGATGAAGCAAGTCCTGCTGCTTCGCAATCTGGTCGATCACCACGCCACCACCCTCACCGGCGAGATGGACCGGCTGGGAGTGGCCGACCACAAGACCACCCGACTTCGGGAGTTGTTGATCAGCATGGGTTTCGCACCGGCCGGCGCAGGTCGGTACGTGCGGGTTGCCGCCACCACCGATGTCGACCTGTTGATGGCACATGCCGCGGACGGGTCCATCTCGTCGGAACACAGTGATGCCATCGTCTGCGGATTGACCCACATCGACACCCGCTCCCCCGAACCCCTCGACACCGTGCAACGGTGTGAATACCTGCGGAAGCTGCTGTCGCACTACTTCGCCGGTTTCACCCCCGCCGAGATCAACCTCTACTCGCGGCAGCTGGGGAACGAGCTGGCGGCCGAGACACCCGGTGGGTTACCGGCTGCCGAGGACAAGTCGATCAACTCCTACACCGACCGCATCACCGACGACGGACGGTTGGAGATCTCGGCGAACCTCGACATCATCGCCGGCGAGAAAACACGTACTTTGATGGAAACCTTGTCGGCGCCGAAACCTCAGCCCGATGGGTCCCCGGATCCGCGGACACCCGAACAAATCTGTGCTGCCGCGTTCGAAACGATCGTGGAGTTGGCGGCACAAGGATTGGCCGACACCACCTTCTCGGCCAAACCCACCAACGGACTGTTGTGGACCTGGTCAGCCGACAACCCGGCGCTCGGCGGCGATTTGCAGAACATGGGTGCCATCACCGAAGCCACCGCCAAAATGTTGTCGTGTGACACCACCATCACGAAAATCATGCTCGATCCCAACGGTGTACCACTCAGTGTTGGCGAGGCGAAACGCTTCTTCACCCCCGGCCAACGCAAAGCCCTACTCGTGCGGGATCGCGGATGCATCAAATGCGGAGCCCACGCCGGACGCTGCCAAGGACACCACCTCGAGCATTGGAGTAAGGGTGGGCCCACCGACCTCGACAACGGCTGCCTCCTCTGCACCAGTTGCCACGACGATGTGCACCACCACGGATGGGACATCATCATGGGATTCGACCGACACCCCTGGCTGATCCCACCCGCCAGCATCGACCCGAAACGCCGGCCGGTGCCGTCGTATCACCGACGCACCATGCGACTCGACGACACCGCAGCCTGACCCGAAGCGCCTCCACTAAAGCCTGATTCCCTGCACCCGGCCCGGCCGGGACCGCATCTGTTGTTTGAGAACTCCATAGAGATAGTTCCCACCCGATGGCCGAGGTGCGCGTGCCACCGTGGCCCGGAATGCTTTCGGCACAAGGGGTCTCGAGGCTCGTCGCTGGCGCTCCTCGGCACCTCGACCACCGGGGCGGGGAGCGGCCCGAGCATCATTAACCGCTGGTCGAGGTGTGAGCCGCGTGCGGCGAGCCTCGAGACCTGTTGCGCCGAAGCTGGATTCGGACCACCGTGCCTCAGAAGCTCAGCTCCGATTCACACCACCGAGCACCGCGGCGGTGAGAAGGAAGGCCACTTGAAGAAATCCGAAGATCAACGCGACGATGGCACCGGCCCCGACGCCGATGACGGGCACCGACGTCGTGGTCACGGCGGCCGAGAACAAGGCGAGCCACGCACCCGCCGCGATCACGGCGAGAAAGGGCACGGCCTTACGGAATCGCGGCACCAATACCACCGCTGCAGCGACACCGATCGCCCCCAGAATGATCAGGAACTTGCCGGGATTGAGCACGATCTCGTAGGAAGCAAAGCCAGGCACCCCGGAGTTTCCGTTTTCGAAGTTCTGGCCCCAGTTGTCGAGTTGATTCTCAGTGACGTTGTTGTCGACCACAACCCAACTGACAAACCCCATGAGGTAGGTGATCAGCCCGGACACCGCAGCGGCCACCAGCAAGATCGCGGGAAGCTGCGCGCGGGCGTCGAATTGCCTGCGAGGTGCAGCGGGCGGGGCACCCCATTGCTGCCCCGGCGTCGACCACTGCCCAGATGGCGTTCCCGGCTGCTGCGGGCCGAACCCCTGCGTGGGTGCCGGGCCGGCTTGCTGCCCCGGCTGCGCGGGATACCCGGCCGCCCAATTCTGCTGGGGATTGTTCGGGTCACCAGGATTCACTGCTCGTCCCTTTCGGTCGGCGAAACGCTCATACACGACATCATGTGCGTGTCAGCGTAGAGGCAGACCCCGAACTGGGGGCCAACGTCAGCGCAGATTCATTCGTCGGACCGGCACCGCCGGAGGAGTCACTCGCCGTCAGGACGTGACGGGCACTCGCAACGCCGCGAGTGCCATCGTGCGGAGCAGCGACCGCAACCTGTCGGGATCGAAATCCGGTAGGCGTGGCGAGGAATTGAGCAACCCGAACATGGCGTGCACGCGAACACGGGCCTCCTGACGTTCGAGTGCGTGGCCCTCGTCGTCGGACATGAGGACGTCGACCCAGTCCTCGACGTAGCGGCGCTGCAACCGACGCACCTCATGGTTGGCCTCCGGCGTCAACGAGGAGAGGTCACGATCCTGGACCGCGATCAGATCCGGCTTGGTGACCAGGACGTCGATGTGGAAGGCGATCAGCGCATCGAGGGTCTCGGCCGGCGAGCCGCCGCGCTGCACGACCTCTCGTCCGCCGGTGTAGAGGCGACGACTGATGTCGAGGAGCATCTCGTCGAGCAGTTCGGTTTTCGACGAGAAGTGTCGGTACATCGCCGGCCCACTCACGCCGACCGCTCCCCCGATGTCCTCGAGTCGCACCCCGGCGAATCCGCGGTCGGCCATCTGCCTGGCTGCGGCCGTGAGCAGCTCGGCGCGGCGGGCGGCCTTGGCAGCGCTACGACGATTCGACGGACGCGGACCGCCCGAGGCCACCCCGGAGCCCGAATCCGGGGTGGTGTGGGCAGACTCGGCGGACGACATGGTGATTCCGAACTCTACCGGCTCACCACGGCCGCGTCGGCGACTCCGCTGCCCTGGCCAGCGCGCTCACCACTTGTTGATGTGGAGCACCTCGTCGAGGGGCCTGCGCCCGGCCGGCTTGAAGTCGGTGCCCTTCGTGTAGGCCACGGGCAGCAGAACCCCCTGGTGAACGGTGGGCGGGATACCCAGCAGGTCCGCGACCTCCTTCTCGTAGGTCAGGTGCAAAGTCGTCCAGGCCGACCCCAGTCCGCGGGCGCGCAGGGCCAGACTGAGACTCCATGCGCCGGGCAGCAACGAGCCCCAGACGCCGGCTTGGTTCCCGGCAGGCAGATCGCCGCCGGTGTAGATGGCCCCGATCACCAGGGCGGGCACCTTGCCCATGATGTCGGCGAGATATTGCGCGCTCGACGCGACGCGTCGAGCGGTGTCGTCGGCGAGTGTGCGCTCGGCGGAGTACGCCGCGAAGGAACGTGCGTAGTAGGCGCCGACCTTCTCCTTGACCTCGGGATCGGTCAGCACGATCCAATGCCAGGTCTGGCTGTTGGATCCGGTGGGCGCCTGCAGCGCAACCTCCAGCGCCTCGGTGATCACCTCCAGCGGGACCGGCCGGTCGAGATCGAGCCGTTTACGCACCGACCGCGTGGTGGTCAACAGTTGGTCGGGGTCGAGCGGGAGTAGCTCAGTCATCGGTCACCTCTTTGTTCGCGTCTGGTCTGCGTGCGTGTGGAGCTGCGTGGCGACGGGCTCAGCGATGTCGCGCGCGGCGGGCCAGCCAGTTGCCGAAGTACTGTCCCACCTGTACCAGAATCACCAGCAACGCGATGACGACAACAGTCAGTTTCCAGTCGAACTGCTGGTAGCCGTATTGGAACGCGAAATCTCCGAGTCCCCCGCCGCCGACATAGCCGGCCATCGCCGACATGTCCACGATCGCGACGAAGATGAAGGTATAACCCAATACCAGGGGCGCGAATCCCTCGGGCACCACCACCGTCAGCAGGGTACGCACGCGGCCGGCGCCGCACGCGCGGGCGGCTTCCACCACTCCCGGGTCCACGGAGACGAGACTCTGCTCGACCACTCGGGCGATCACCACCATCGCCATCAACGTCATCGGGAAGATCGCCGCCTCGGTGCCGATTCGGGTTCCCATCACCGTCTTGGTCAACGGCGCGATGGCAGTGATGAAGATGATGAACGGTATCGGCCGAATGATGTTGACGATCACGTTGAGTCCGTTGAAGATCCATACGTTCGACCACAGGTTCCCGGGACTGGTTGCATACAGCACCACGCCGATCAGCAGTCCCAGTGCGCCACCGATCAGCAGCGTGAAGCCGACGAGCCGGAAGGTCTCCCCGATCGCCTGGAACAGCAACGGGCGCAGTTCGTCACCGAACACCCGGGTGAAGCCGTCGGCGGCCAGTGCGCTGTGGCTCATCGGCTCACCTCCTCGTGTACGACAATGCCGGTGGCGGTGCGACTTTCGCCGACGATTTCGTCAAGCGCCGAATCAGGGGCGTGTACCTCATAGGTCAGTGCCCCGAACGGGCGGCCGCCGAGATCGGCGATTCCACCGTGGATCACCGACGCGGTCCCACCGGCCCGCGCCACTGCACCGGTGAGATCGACACGGGCGACATCGTCGCGGACCTCGACGGTGACCAGTCGGCCCGAGTGCCGAGATCGCAACGCGGTCAACGTGTCCGCGTCGGGGACGCCGGAAACGGCATGACGCAGCAAGCTGCGGGTGACCTCCGACCGCGGGTGGGCGAACACCTCATAGAGTTCGCCGTGATCGACGAGTCGGCCGTCGGCGAGAACGGCGACCTTGCCGCACACCTCGCGCACCACATCCATCTCGTGGGTGATCACCACGATGGTGGTACCCAGATCGGAGTTGATGCGACGCAACAATTTGAGCGTGTCGTCCGTGGTCTGGGGGTCCAAGGCGCTGGTGGCCTCGTCGGCGATGAGGATCGACGGCGAGGAGGCGAGCGCCCGCGCGATACCCACCCGCTGCTTCTGCCCGCCGGACAATGCCGATGGCCACGCCTTCGCCTTGTCGGCGATTCCGACGAACTCGAGGAGCTCGTTGATGCGTTGTTGTCGAGCTGATTTCGGCACGCCCGCCACCTGCAGCGCGAATCCGACATTGCCGGCGACGGTGCGCGAGTTGAACAGATTGAACTGCTGGAAGATCATCCCGATCTGGGTTCGGAAGGCGTTGAGTTCGCGCTCACGCGCCCCACCGTGGTCCCGTCCGTCGACCAGCACGTGACCGCTGGTGGGCCGTTCGAGTCCGTTGATCAGACGCGCGAGCGTCGACTTCCCCGCGCCCGACGGCCCGATGATCCCGACGATCTCCCCGGCATCGATGCGCAGACTGATGCCGTCGAGGACCGCAGGCGCATCCTTGCCGAAACGCTTTGCGACGTCCACGAACTCGACTGCAGCCGGACGCCGGGCCGCCCCGGCGGGGACAGGCTCAGGAGCCATTGGCCCGCACGTCGGCTTCCAATCCCTTCAGGGTCGCCTGCAGATCGGCAGGCGAGTTCGTCTTGATGACCCCGGAGTCGCCCAGCGACTTCTTCACCGCCGCGATCACCTCGGGATCGTGGTAGATCTGCACCAGCTTCGCGTAGGTGGCATTGTCCTTGTCTGCGGCGCGGGCGACGAACGCATTGATGTAGGGCTTGGAGGCCTCGGCATTCGGATCGTCGGAGGCGATGATCTGATCTGCGGTCAGTTTGGCCGACGTCGCGTAGTTGTTGTTGACGATCGCCGCGGCCACCGAATCGAGATTCGCGGCGGTCTGACCGGCGTCGACGGCGATGACCTTCACCTTGGATCGCGCCTGATCGATGTCGGCGGGCGTGGAGAAAGCGTTGCCCGGCTTCGTCAGCGTGATGAGTCCGGCCTGCGCGAGCACCAGCAGTCCGCGTGCCTGATTGGTGGGGTCATTGGGGATTGCGACCTGCGCCCCCTGCGGGATCTCACCGACGGACTTGTACTGAGTGGAGTACAGCGGTAGCGGGTAGACCGCGGTCGCGCCGATCGGCACCAGATCCTTGTTGTTCTTGGCATTGTAGGTCGCCAGGTACAGCAGGTGCTGGAACTCGTTGAGGTCCAACTCCCCCTCGGCGAGTGCGGGATTGGGCTGATTGTAGTCGGTGAAATTCACCAGCTCGACGTCGATGCCCGCAGCGGAGGCCTTCTGCTTGAACACGTTCCAGTAGCTTTCCGACGCGTCGGCGACCCCGATCTTCACCGCCTGCGAATCGTCCCCACCGCACGCGGTGATCACGCTCGCGGCGGCGATGAACGAGAGCAACAGGACGAGAATCCGCGATCGCACGGCAGTACCTCCACTGGACTGGTTCGAGAGACAACCTCAGGAACGCTAGCGTCCGATTCGCGCGATTGATGACGTCGCGATCGCGCGCGACCCGATGTCACCGAACCCACCTGCGACGATGGCCGTGCACGCGATTGCGTTCAGTGTGGGTCAAATCCGATGGCACCGGACGGAATGTCTGCGCGGCGCCGGTGATGCGCTCGGTCAGCTTCGTCGGAACTGAGCCCGGGTCTGCGGATCGCTGGTATCGACCGCGGAGATCGACTGGTCGGAGACGGTGAGCTGCCACTCGTTGTCGGCGCACTGGCCGTAGGTGACCGTCGCCGCGACCACGACGTGAGTGGCGTCGCGCGAGGTCTCCTTCCACGTGGCGCCACAACGGCCCGGGATGTCGATGGTCGCGAGGAACGGCTTGTCGGTGACCACGCCGAGTTGCGCGGTCTTGGTCTCCCCCACCGACGTCCACGTCCCCGTCCATGCCCCCGACAGCGCGCTCGACGTCGGCGAATCCATCGCTCCGGCACTTGAGGTCGGAGCCGTTCCCGTGGTGCTCGTCGAATCGTCACCGCAGGCACTCAGGCCCGTCGACAACGCCACCACCGCGATCAGCGGTGCCATGATGCGTCGGCTCACCGACATGCTGCCCTCCCCGGTCGACCCCGGCCACACATGCGGGCCGCTCTGTCCAATAGCGCACCGCAGCTTACCAATACGCGAGGTCTGTCCGTCACCGGCGTCACAGCAGCCCGTACCGGTCGAGATGGTCGAGCAGTCCTGGCGTCAGTGGCAGCGCACGCATCTGTTCGCGGTCGAACCACCCCGCGTCCGCGGCATCGTCAGCGGCGACGACGTCCGTGGTCAACGGGGTGGCCACGAAGTCGTGGACCTCGTAGACCACGCCGGCACGCCGATCGGGGATGTCGACCACCCAGGCCTCCCGGACGACCTCGATGGCGATGCCCGTCTCCTCGGCGATCTCGCGGATCACGGCCTGCTCCAACGTCTCTCCGGACTCGACCTTGCCGCCCGGCACGGTCCACATACCCGCCTGCGGCTCATGCCCACGCTGGACCAGCAGAAATCGGCCGGCCGCATCACGCACGATGGCGCCGACCGCCGGGATGCGCGTCATCGCCCCGGGCGGCGACGGGGCGGCGGGAACCCGGGACCGTGCAGCAGGGTCCGGCGCGGACAGCGAGTGCAGTTCGTCGGCGATCACTTCTCGTATCCGGGTCGCCGATGCGGCCATACCGTCTCCCGCCTCCCCGTCCTCCATCTCCCCGTCCTCTATCTGGCCGGCCGCAACGATGCGGTCGAACACCCCGAGCCCGGCCAGCTCGATCGCCAGGATCTGCTGTCCCGCAGCGATACCGGCGGCATGACTGACGTCCCGATGGACGATCAGACTGGCGCCTTCGGGCGGCAGCGGGGACAGCCACGCATCCGACAGCGCGACCCGTCGATCGGTCGGGAACAGCGCGAGCGCCGCCCCACCCGATCCCTGCCCGAGCAACACCGAGACGGTCACCGTCGGCACACCCATCAGTTCGGCTGTACACCGGGCGATCTCACCGGCAAGTCCGTCCTCCTCTGCGGCGACCGACAACTCTGCGCCCGGGGTGTCGATGACGGTCACCACCGGTAGCCCGAGTTCGGCGGCGAAGGTCAGTGCGCGACGCACCATACGCAGGTGGTGCGGCCCGATCAGCTCGCCGGCACGTTGCCGGTCGGCGTCCTGTCCGATCACCACAGCGGATCGGCCACCGAATCGGCTCAACGCCACCACGATCGGCCCGCCGGCTCCCACCAGGGCAGACCCGGGCACGGCGATCAGATCCCGGACCCCGACGCGTCCGGGACGCCGGGTCGCGGTCACCGCCGACCACACCGATTCGGCACCGGGCGCCGCATGCTCCATCGGGGCATCTTGTGGAACAACAACTTCCGACTCGGCAACGGCGTCGGGGGCGATCTCTGGAGCGAGCGCGTCGAGGACGCCGCGCAACCGATCGCGGAGGTCTTCCGGTGCGACGACGTCGTCGACGATGCCGCGACGGGCGAGATTCTCGGCGCGCTGGACGTCGTCGGGGATCGGCGTGCCGACGAGTCCGGCAACGACCCGCGGACCCAGGAAGCCGATGAGCGCTCCGGGTTGCGCCCAGGTGATCCCGCCGAGCGAACCCCACGACGCGAACACACCACCGGTGGTGGGATGACGCAGGTAGATGAGGTAGGCCAGACCAGCCGCACGATGCCGGGTCACCGCCCCGGTGATCGCCGCCATCTGCAGAAACGCCGGCGTACCCTCCTGCATGCGGGTGCCGCCGGAGCACGGCAGACCGACGACGGCGAATCCGTGCTCGGTGGCGCGTCGGATCGCCGTGGTGATGCGGTGTCCGGCAACATGTCCGATCGATCCACCGAGGAATCCGAACTCGCTGACGATCACCACCACCGGCGTCCCGCCGATCCGGATCAGCCCGGTCCGCACCGACTCGTCGACCCCGGATTTCTCAGCGGCACGGCGCAATTGGCCGTCGTAGGCATCGGCGACGACGGTCGCCGGCGGTGAATCGTCCCACGTCTCCCACGAATCCGGGTCGGCGAGCGTGTCGATCAGCTGTGCCGCCGAGGGATGTTCCGCATTTTCGCTCACCGCGAATACACCACGCGCGTGCGCACCACCAGGTCGGCGACCGAGCGACGACGCGGATCGACGATGACCCACAATAGCCCGACCGAGAAGAACACACAGATCAGTGCGCGGATCAGCGCCACCGGAAGCCGAACGCGCGGTTTGCCTTTCCGACTGACCAGCCGCAATCCCATCACCACCGACCCCAGCGTGCGGCCGGAGACGCACCAGCACCCGGTCAGGTAGATCACCGACACCGCGACGAAGGTCGTCGCGGTGAAGAACGGGTTCGCGCTCGGCAGCGAGAACTGGTGCACGTCGTAGATCAGACGGGCCATCAGCCACCCGACGTACAGCCCGCCCATCACCGCGAGCACCAGCAGCAGGTCGAGGACGGCCGCGATCGCGCGGCTGACGATCCCGGCCGAGCGATCGGTGTCGAGGACGACGTGCGGACGCGTGATCGGATGCCCGGCCGAATCATGTTGTGACACTGGATCATGCACCGTTCTGCGTCCCATCGCTCTGGGCCCCACCGCTCGTGTTGTCACCGCTCGGGGAATCTTCGGCAAGCCCGGCGTCGGCGACCCGGGCGGCCACCTTGCGTCGAAGCAACCGGTTCACGAGATCGGCCACCGCGTCGTCGGCGCGTTCGCTGCTGCTGCGCACGTCGGTCATCACCTCGGTCGTCACCGACGTACTCGCCTCGCGGATGATGTCGGGCAGGTCGACGCCGTCGATGATCTCGTCGGCGAGGCCGATCAGATCGATGCGGGCGATGATGGCGTCGATGTCGACCCGCTCCACGGCGCCGTCGAGATCCACGCGGGTGACGATGGCATCGATGTCGATCTTGTCCAGAATGGCGTCGATGTCGAGGTGGTCGACGATCGCCGCGACGTCGACCGCGGCGATCACCGCTGCGAGGTCGACTGCCGCGATGACCGCCGGAAGGTCGAGTCCCCCCAGGATTCCGGGAAGATCGAGGCCGCCGAGCAGCGCCGCGATGTCCACCCGGCCGATCACGGCGTCGAGATCGAGTCGCGCGATCAAGGCGTTGATGTCGATGTCGCGGAGCACCGCGTCGAGATCCACCGCGTCGACGACCCGATTCAGATCGATGGCACCGACGAGCGGCGTGAGGTCCATCGAACTGAGCTCGTCGACGACGGCGTGGATCACCGCCCCGATCGACGTGTCGGCCGCCGCCGTGGCGAGGGTGCCGACGCCGTCGAGGACCTCGTGTGTGGTGCGCCGCGCGACGCGCACGACGTCGCCGGCGACCGGTACTCGCTCCGCGGCGTCGGCCGCGGCGGAAGCCACGTGCCAGGGCATCTGCAGCATCGCCGCCAACCCGCCCGGCCGGGATCCCGTGTCGCTCACCGCCGGATTATCGCACGCACCGCGGTCGCACCCGGGGGATTGCCGCGATGACTTTCGGCGGGACGGAGGGTCATACTTGCATCCCCACACCACCCAGAACACGCAGGGTCCACCCGGGACGCCCCCGATCCACAGAACAGGAAGTCCGATGGCCGAGAACTACACCGTGGTGCGCCGCACCACGATCGCCGCGCCTGCCGCCGATATCCACGCTCACATCCATGATCTGCATCGATGGGTCGATTGGTCGCCGTGGGAGGGCCTCGACCCCGATCTGTCGAGAACCTATTCCGGAGCCGAGCTCGGCGTGGGTGCGCGCTACGCGTGGTCAGGAAATCGGAAAGCGGGCAAGGGCACCATGGAGATCCTCGAGGACACCGCGCCGACCCACGTGGCGATCCGGGTCGTGTTCGAGAAGCCGATGAAATCCACGAGCCGCAGCGCCTTCGACATCACCGAGAACGACGGCGTCAGCGACGTCACGTGGACGATGACCGGCAAGCATTCGCTCTTCAGCCGCGTGGCCGCCCCACTGGGCTTCTTCGACAAACTGCTCGGCAAGGACTTCGAGAAAGGACTCGCGCGGCTCAAGGCCGTCAGCGAATCGTGACCGCACCGGCTGCACACGCGCTGCCGTCGAGGCGCTGTCGCATCAACCGCGGTGTGACAACGTCTTTCACCGGCTGCGTTCGGAGTGCACGATCATCACCGGGCACGATGCGGTGTGCAGGACGGCTTGACTGGTCGATCCGAGCAGTAACCCCCGGAAGCCGCCACGCCCCCTGCTCCCGAGCACGATCAGTTGGGCATCACCTGCGGCCTCGATGATGCGCGGCGCGGGATCGCCGGCGACAACCGCGGTCTCGACGGACACGGTGTCGGCGGCGGGATGGTCGCGACGGTGCTCGGCGACCTGACGTTCAACGGATTCGGTGGTCCCGTCCCGGAATTGAGCCAGCACCTCATCCTGGTCGTAGAACCCTTCGCCGGAGAATCCCGGATAGGTGCTGACGACCACCAACGACGTGCTGAGTTCGGCGGCCTGGGTGAAGGCGGCGCCCAGGGCTGCCTGCGAGATCGCCGATCCGTCGACGCCGACCACCACCGGACCGGTCTGAGGTACGGGACCCGAGACCACCACCACCGGACAATCGGCGTGTGCGGCGACGTCGGAGCTGACCGAACCGAGCAACAACCCGGCCACACCCCCGCGGCCACGACGACCGACGACGAGAAGGTTTGCACCACTGGATATCTCACGCAGGACGAGGGCCGGTCTGCCCTCGCGGACCTCGCCCTCGGCGTCGACGTCCGCCGACACCTTGGTGGCCGCGGCGATCGCCTCGTCCACCGCCCGGCGGGCATCGGCGTGCAGTGCCTCGGCCACCGCCGGGGTCATCAACACACCCGGCGCATATCCCGCCGCGACGGTCTCGACGACGCCGACCACGCGCAGGGATCGGTTCTCCCGCACCGCGGCCAGAGCACCCCACCGGAGCGCCTCGAGCGCCGTGTCCGACCCGTCGACCGCCACCACTGTCGGGGCATTCACTGCCATGACCCGCTCCTTGCCGATCGCTTCGTCGACCGACTCGCCAACCGAGTCCGTCACCTCCATTGGACACCACCGCACGGCGGTGACAAAAGGGCCAAAAGCATCTGCCGCCCGACATATTCGCGGGGCACCATGGACAGGAGATGAAGTCACCAGCCACACCACACATCGTGACCGTCACGATGAATCCTGCGCTCGACATCCACAGCTCGGTGCCGATCCTGCAGGCGACGGAGAAGATGCGATGCTCGCGCCCCCGATACGATCCGGGTGGCGGCGGGATCAACGTCGCCCGGGCAGCGATTCGGCTCGGCGTGCCGGCCACCGCGGTCTTCACCAGCGGCGGCCCCACCGGAGCACGCATCGAGGCACTTCTCGCCGCCGAGGGCATCGCAACGGCCCCCCTCGGCATCACCGGTGGAAGCCGGGAATCGTTGACCGTCCGCGAGGTCCGGACCGGCGAGGAGTACCGCTTCGTGTTGCCCGGCCCCGACCTCACCGCCACCGAGGAGCAACACTGCCTCGCCGCCATGGACGAGTATGCGAGCACCGCAACGCATCTCGTGGTGAGTGGCAGTTTCCCACCGGGATGCTCGGACGTCTTCTTCCCGGCCGTGTCGGCCATCGCGGACCGGCACGGGTGCACACTGATCGTCGACACCCACGGCCCGGCTCTGCTGCGGGTGCGCGGCGCCGCAGTGATCAAGCCGAGCCTTCGCGAACTCCGTGAAGCATTGGATCTGCCTCTGCCGGAGACCGACTCACAGGTCGAGGCCGCACGAATCCTGATCACGCGGGGCATCGCCGACGCCGTCGTCGTGTCACGCGGGGCGGCGGGCGCACTGGTGGTGACCACCGATCAGGTGACCGACGTCGCCGGAGTCCCGGTCGGGTCCGGGTTCGGCAGTGGTGTCGGGGCGGGCGACAACATGGTCGCCGGGATCACCGTCGCCCTGGCCCGCGGCCGGCCACTACCCGACGCCGTCCGATACGGTGCCGCCGCCGGTGCCGCGGCGACACTCACCCCGGGAACCGAACCGTGCCGTCGACACGACGTCGAACGTCTCTACCGACCCGCACCCGACTCCGGAGCGCAGAAATGACCACCGCAACCATTCACCGGTGTCGCACAAATGAAAAACCCGCCTGCACACGAGTTCTCGCGTGCAGGCGGGTTTCGGGATGATCTCCGACCGTGGGTCAGAGAGCCTCGTAGAGCTCCCGGGCCAGCGTGGCGGTCTCGCTCGGCGTCTTGCCGACCTTGACGCCCGCAGCCTCGAGGGCTTCCTTCTTGGCCTGGGCGGTGCCGGAGCTGCCGGACACGATCGCGCCGGCGTGGCCCATCGTTTTGCCCTCGGGCGCAGTGAATCCCGCGACGTAGCCGACGACCGGCTTGGAGACGTTGGCCTTGATGTAGTCGGCCGCACGCTCCTCGGCGTCGCCACCGATCTCACCGATCATCACGATGACCTTGGTCTCCGGATCCTTCTCGAACGCCTCGATGGCGTCGATGTGGGTGGTCCCGATGACCGGGTCGCCGCCGATGCCGATGGCGGTGGAGAAACCGAGATCGCGCAGCTCGTACATCATCTGGTAGGTCAGGGTGCCGGACTTGGAGACCAGGCCGATCGGACCCTTGCCGGTGATGTTGGCCGGGGTGATGCCCACCAGCGATTCGCCCGGGGTGATGATGCCGGGGCAGTTCGGCCCGATGATGCGGGTCTTGTTCCCCTTTTCGACGTTGTAGGCCCACGCATAGGCGCTGTCCTGCACCGGGATTCCCTCGGTGATGACGACCAGCAGCGGGATCTCCGCGTCGATCGCCTCGATGATGGCGTCCTTGGCGAACTTCGGCGGGACGAAGGCGATCGAGGTGTCGGCCCCGGTCTCCTTGATCGCCTCGGCGACACTGCCGAAGACGGGCAGCTCCACGTCGGAGCCGTCCTTGGCGGTGTGGGCGACGGTGGTGCCGGCCTTGCGGGCGTTGACGCCGCCGACGATGTTCGAACCGGCCTTGAGCATCAGTGCGGTGTGCTTGGTGCCCTCACCGCCGGTGATGCCCTGGACGATGATCTTGTTGTCTTTGTTCAGGAAGATCGACATGTTTCTCTAGCCCCTCACTTGCTCGCCAGTTCGGCGGCCTTGTCGGCGCCGGAGTCCATCGTTTCGGCGAGCGTCACCAAGGGGTGATTCGCATCGGCCAGGATCTTGCGGCCTTCGTCGACCTTGTTGCCGTCGAGGCGGACGACGAGCGGCTTGTTGGCCTCGTCGCCGAGCTTGTTCAGCGCGCCGACGATGCCGTTGGCGACAGCGTCGCAGGCGGTGATGCCGCCGAAGACGTTGACGAAGACACTCTTGACCTGCTCGTCTCCGAGGATGACGTCGAGACCGGCGGCCATCACCTCGGCCGAGGCGCCGCCACCGATGTCGAGGAAGTTCGCGGGCTTGACACCCTTGTGCTTCTCACCGGCGTAGGCGACCACGTCGAGGGTGCTCATGACCAGCCCGGCGCCGTTGCCGATGATGCCGACCTGTCCGTCGAGCTTGACGTAGTTGAGGTCGTTCTCCTTGGCCTTGAGCTCCAGCGGATCGGTGGCGTCGCGGTCGGCGAAGGCCTCGTGGTCGGGATGCCGGAAGTCGGCGTTCTCATCGAGGGTGACCTTGCCGTCGAGGGCCAGGATCTGGTCGTCGGGGGTACGGACCAGAGGATTGACCTCCACGAGGGTGGCGTCCTCGGCGATGAACACCTCCCAGAGCTTTTGGATGGTGTTGGCGGCGGCGTCGAGCACCTCGGCGGGCAGCTTGCCCTTCTCCGCGATCTCGCGAGCGAATGCGAGGTCGACACCCTTGACGGCGTCGACCGGGACGCGGGCGAGCGCGTCGGGGTTCTGCTCGGCGGTCACCTCGATCTCCACGCCGCCCTCGACCGAGCACATGGCCAGGTAGGTGCGGTTGGCGCGATCGAGGAGGAAGGAGATGTAGTACTCCTCGGCGATGTCGCTGGCCTCGGCGACGAGGAGTTTCTTGACGACATGGCCCTTGATGTCGAGACCGAGGATGTTCTCGGCGTTCGCCTGCGCCTCGTCGGCGTCCTTGGAGTACTTCACGCCGCCGGCCTTGCCACGTCCACCGACCTTCACCTGCGCCTTGATCATGACGGGCTTGCCGATTTCCTCGGCAATCGTGCGCGCGTCGGCGGCAGAGTCGGTTACACGACCGGGTGTGGTCGGAACTCCGTGCTTGGCGAACAGTTCCTTCGCCTGGTATTCGAAGAGATCCATTCAGCTCACCATTTCGTAGATTTGCCCGCTCGTCTGGGTGTAACGCGGGCCATACGGGACTTTAAACCTGCCGCATATCCGGTTTGGGTACACCTCCTCACCTTGTGCGACAGATCACTCGCTCGGTCGGGACACGCGCGGGTGCCGACCCGGCGCCGTCAGCCATCCGGCCGGGCGCATTGCGGCGAATCCGCCAGCCAATACCGCAAATTCAGCACAGTGTGAACCTCGTCATCGGCCTGTGACCCAGCTCACTTTATCCCGGGTTTTCACTCCCCAGGGTTGGACTTGTCGCAATCATTTCGTTACCGTCGGCAAGCAGTCTCAGGTCGTAGTGGTCCATCGCGCCACATCCGTAACGCCGAAAGAACGCGGGCACCTGGGTGTATCGCAAACGTGAGGTGAGGTGGACGACTTGGCGGAACGTGGTTTCCCAGGCGGGTCGGTATCCGGTACCGCGGTCGTCGGCGGACGTCGACGCCGCGACGAGCGGATCAATGATCTGACCGCCGAGGAGATGACCACGATCATCCCCGTCGACCGCAGCGACATCTACTACAGCGACGAGACCACGTACGGCGACACCGCCGACTACGAGTGGGACGTCGATGACTGGGCCCCCATCGAAGACGGCTCGGCCTCGGTCGGTCGCCGACGCTCCACACGCCGCACCACCACCTCAGAGATCACCCAGGACATCCTCATCCCCGAGGGTGAGTTCGACGAGTACCGCCATGACGAGCCCTTCGACGTTCTCGGCGCCACAGTCGACGAATACGCAGGCGACGAATACACGGTCGATGAGTACGAGACCGACGAGCGGGTAGGGACGGTCACTGCGGAGCCGACGTTCCGTCGCGTCCCGGCGGGTGCGACACGGCGATCGCGCGGCAAGCACCGCATCGCCGCTCCCCCGACCGCGCTGCGCAGCGGACGCGTCGCCCTGGTGGCCGTCGCCGCCGGTGCCGCGCTGGCCGCCGCCGCGGTGCAGATCAACTCCGACGACGACGCCGGGTCGGCCACGCCGGTACCCACCGCCGACGTCGGTGGCGCCGCAGCCGCCGACACCGGGCCCGGGATCGCGCCCGCGTCGGCGAACACCCCCGACACGAGCATGTACGGCCAGCAGTTGCAGGTCGGCAAGCAACTCGCCGATGCCGAGGCCGCACGAATCAACGCCTCGTTGCCGCCCTTGTACGAGTCACCCGTGCCGCTGGGGCAGTATCAGCTGACCTCGCTGTATGCGATGCGCTGGGGCGTCATGCATGCCGGTCTGGATTTCGCGGCGCCGCTGGGCACCCCGATCCACGCCGCCACCGACGGTGTGGTCCTCGAGGCCGGTCCGGCGTCGGGCTTCGGCAACTGGATTCAGGTCAAGGCCCCCGACGGCACCGTCACCGTGTACGGGCACATGTATTCCAATGGCGTCCTCGTCCAGAAGGGCCAGACCGTCAAGGCCGGGCAGGTCATCGGTCTGGTCGGCAGCGACGGCCAATCCACCGGCCCGCACTGCCATTTCGAGGTGTGGCTGGACGGCAAGACCAAGATCGACCCGGCACCGTGGCTCGCCGAGCACGGTGTGCGGCTGTCGAACTACGTCGGCTGACCCACCCTCACCGCTCGGCGTCCGTCACAGCTTCTCGCCGGGAATCCCGCCGATCGTCAGCAGCGTGATGCGGCCGGTGTTGCCACCGTAATCGATGACGACCCGCTCGGTCGCCCCGCTGCCCTCCTTGCCGACGACCTTGCCCATCCCGTACTTGGGATGATTGTGCCGATCGCCCACGTCGAGCTGAATCTGCTTGTTGCGCCCTCGATTCGGGTCCGCGGAGAACGACGAACGCCCCAGCGCACCGCTGGAACCACGATCGTCGCCACGGCCGAACACCCCACCCGAGGATCCGAAGCCGCGTCCGGGACGCCGCCGTTCGGTCTGCCGCCAATCGAGCAGATGCTGCGGAATCTCTTGTAGGAAGCGGGATTCGGGGTTCGACACCGGCTGACCCCAGGATGCGCGGGTGACCGCACGGGTCAGATACAACCGCTGCTTGGCGCGGGTGATACCGACGTAGGCGAGGCGTCGTTCCTCGCTGAGCTCCGCCGGATCGCCGAGGGCCCGCAGATGGGGGAAATGCCCGTCCTCCCAACCGGTCACGAAGACCACCGGGAACTCGAGCCCCTTGGCGGTGTGCAGGGTCATGAGCGTGACCACGCCCTCACCCTCGTCGGGGAGCTGATCGGCATCGGCGACCAACGACACCCGTTCCAGGAAGGCGGCCAGCGAACCGGGTTCGGGCTCACCCTCGCGCAGTTGCGCCGCCTCCTCGTCGGTGCCGTTGTCCACCTCGGCTTGCGCGGCTTCGGCCGCATCGCGGCTGAATTCCTTTGCCACCGAGATCAATTCGTTGAGGTTGTCCAGCCGGGCGCCGTCCTGCGGATCGTGGGATCCCTCGAGCTCGGCGCGGTATCCGCTGCGGTCGACGATGGCGTCGACGAGTTCGCCGATGTCGGCACCCTCTTCGGTGGCGTCGGCGACGGCGACGTCGGAGCCCTCCGTACCACCCTCACCGAAGGTGGTCAGGAAGTCGTTGCGCAAGCCCTCGATCAGGTCGACGAAGCCGCCGATCTGCTTGACCGCGCGCGTGTTCAGCAACCCGACCTGACCCTGCGCCCCCTCGATCAGCGCCTGGTAGAACGAGATCCCGCGGTTCTCCGAGTGCACGGCGACGCACGCCTCTGCCCGGTCCCCGATGCCCCGACGCGGCGTGTTCAGGATGCGCCGCAGACTGACCGAATCCTCGGGGTTGGCGACCACCCGCAGATACGCGACGACGTCGCGCACCTCTTTGCGCTCGTAGAAACGGGTACCGCCGACCACCTTGTACGGGATGCCGTGACGGACGAACACTTCTTCCAGCGCGCGCGATCCGGTGTTGGTCCGGTAGAACACGGCGATGTCGGAATAGCTGTTGGACTGTGCGCCGCCGATGGTGTGGTCGGTGAGCCGCTCGATCTCGGTGGCGATGAACGTCGCCTCCTCCCGATCGGAGTCGGCGACGTATCCGACGATGAGCTCGCCGTCGCCGGAGTCGGTCCACAACCGCTTGTCCCGACGATTCGGATTGCGCGCGATGACCGCGTTGGCCGCCGAGAGGATCGTCTGCGTCGAGCGGTAATTCTGTTCCAGCAGAATGGTTTCGGCGTTCGGGAAGTCGCGCTCGAACTCCTCGATGTTGCGGATCGTCGCCCCGCGGAAGGCATAGATCGACTGGTCGGCGTCACCGACCACGCACAGTTCCGACGGCGCCAGCCCCGATGACGTGGCCTCGCGGCCGACGAGTTCGCGCACGAGCACGTACTGCGCGTGGTTGGTGTCCTGGTACTCGTCGACCATGACGTGGCGGAAACGACGACGGTAGTACTCGGCGACGTCGGGGTGGCTCTGCAGCAGGGCGACGGTCTCACCGATCAGATCGTCGAAATCGAAGGCGTTGGCCGCGGAGAGCCGGCGCTGATACTCCGCATAGATCTCGGCGATGGTGCGCGCGGTCGGCTCCTCACCGGCGGCGACGTGCGCGTCGTCGGGATCGGACAGTTCGTTCTTGAGATTCGAGATGCTCACCGCGACACCGCGCGGACTGAACTTCTTCGGGTCGACGTCGAGATCGCGAATGATCATGCCCAGCAGACGTTTCGAGTCGTCGGAATCGTAGATCGAGAAGTTGGAGTTGCGGTTTTCCAGCAGCGCCGACTGGGCGCGCAGGATGCGCACACACGTCGAGTGGAAGGTGGAGACCCACATGTAGGCCGCGCGCGGGCCGACGAGACCGATGACGCGCTCGCGCATCTCCGCGGCCGCCTTGTTGGTGAAGGTGATCGCCAGGATCTGGCCCGGCGTGACATCGCGTGCCGCGAGCAGGTAGGCGATGCGACGGGTGAGCACCGCGGTCTTACCCGACCCGGCACCGGCGACGATCAGCAGCGGCGGACCGCTGTGCACCACCGCCGCGCGCTGCTGCGGGTTCAGCCCCTCGAGGAGCCGTTCGACGCGCTCGTCGGCAGCCGACGAGGCGGCGGGCGGAGCGGCGGCTGCGGACGCGGTGGCGGGTGCGGAACTGGGTGCGGAGCTGGTGGTCATCGGTATCTCAGGCTACTCCGGCCCACCGACACGATTGTGCGGGGCGAAGCCGCCCGGATGGCCTCCGCTGTCGGACGAACCGGTTACGATGACCCTCGCACCGAGTCCGGGGGGCCTGCGGTGCGAGACGATGCGGATTCCCCCCACGTGGTCAGGGGAGGCACGGGTGAAGGTGCGCAGCACTGGAGTCATTCATTCGTCCCATGCGGCCTCCCGAAGCCGGGCCGGAGATGTCTAGTGTTGTCATCATTCGGCCGAAAACGGACATCGCCGTGATCTCACGCCCGATGACCCTTGCCCCGGGAAGCGAGCGATGAAGAACACATCGAAGGTCACTGCACTGGTGTTGACCAGCGTCGGGGCGGTGGCGGTGATCGTCGCCCTGATCCTGTCGTTCATCCCATGGAGCAACTCCGGATCGGCCGAGCCGACGGCCGCGTTCCGGGCGCAGAACAGCCTGGACCAGACGGCTTTTCAATACGGCAGCAGCCCGGGTGCCAAGTACAAGGGGACATTGACGCGCAAGTACGGCGACGGCACCACCCTCACCGTCGAGTTCTCCGACCTGCAGGTGGCGCTGTCGGGCAACGTCAGTGGCTCGATCACCGTCAACGGCCAGCAGGGCGACTACACCCAGATCGGCAACTACTACTTCACCAAGGCTCCCGTCGCCTTCTGGAAAGCGGTATTCGGCGGCACCACCCCGGACAACGTCGACATGTCGCCGGTCGACAACAAGTGGGCCTCCGCGGAGTGGAGCCTGCCCAACCTCGGGTATGCGCTGTCACCGATCGTGCTGGCCGGGCGCCTGGGCAACAACGACCTCGTCAATCCGCCGTCGCTGGGCGCCCCGCTGCCCTCTCCCAACAAGGACACCCCCGACGCCCGCTTCTGGCCCACCTCGGATCCGGCGATCACCTCGCTCGCCGACAACAAGGTCAAGGCCGGGGACTGGGAGATCACCTTCGCCTCCGACACCAAGGCGATCAGCCATCTCAAGGGGCAGTACCGCGACGGTGACGTCACCACCACCATCGACACCGACGTCACACCGCTGTCCTTCGATCAGATCTCGCCGATCTTCGCCCAGCAGAAGGGCCTCACCAACGATCTCGGGTCGGTGCCGGTACCCGGTATGACGATCGACGACCTGCCGGGCGGACAACTCGACCAGGTCGGCTGGAAGCAGACCGGTGACTGCTCGAATGTGGCGTGCGGTTACGACCTCACCGTCAACGGCACGCCGAGGCGCGGATCCGACAACAAGCCCGGGCATGTGAACTACGGCCTGACCGTCAACTTCATCGTCAACGGCCAGCCGGCCGGGGCCCTCGGCGGCACCTGCACCCCGGTGATCCGGGTCGACTTCAACAAGACCGCCACCACCCGTTGCACCGCAACCAATCTCGGTTCCGGAGGCGGTTCGATCCGACCCAACGTGACCTTCTCCTACCTCCCGTTCATCGACTACGGCGCCGATACCCTCAGCGACTACCTCGACGACAACACGCAGGCCACGCAGCGTCAGTTCACCATGGTGCGCACCGGGACCAAGCAGCCCGCTGCGGCGACCTACGCCTCCGAACACACCGGCCTGCCGAGCAGTTATGCCGTCAAGCGCGGCGACTATCTGTTCGACGGCTACGGCCCGGCCGGTGCCTACCTGGTCACCTTCGCACCCGGTTACGCCGCGCATGTCACCAACGGCACCTTCGATCCGAGTTGGGCGGGCACGGCCACCCTGCGCGATCAGATGAGCAAGCAGGTGCAGGCCATCGGCGACGACGGCCGCATCGCGTACTACGTGGCCGAGCAGTCGACCGGTGACGCGCTCACCGCGCTGGTGGCCCAAGCCGGATACTCGAGCAAGATCTCGGTGTACTACGACGCGCCGGAATCGTCCGACACGAGCGGCTGAGACGGCACCGGCGCAGCAACGCTCACTGGCCCAGCAGCCGGGCGTCGACCACCTCACCGACCCGTCCGTCACCGGTGTGCAGCGCCAAGCCCCGGGTGAGCGGCCGGATTCGGAGTTCGGTGCCGTGACCGTCGAGTTGCACGTAGACCACATGCAGACCCGCCTGCAGCGGAACGCGAACGGCTGGTCCGCCGTCGAGGGACATCTCCACGTCGCCCGCGGCGTTGGCGCAGTAGCCGAGCGCAATGGTCCACCGCCAGTTGATCAACGGGCCGTCGAGCCGCAGTGACGTCGGTCCGGTGAGTTCCGGTCGCGCGCATGTCCCGCGGCCCGCCTCGACGGTCCGTCGCGGGGTCACCGCGCCGGGTGTGAGGTTGCCGGCGTTGTCGAGGACGAAGAGCCGGTCGGTGGTGTCGCCGAACGGCGAACGGTCGGTGACACGGCCGAAGGTGGCGCTGATCTGGTTGTACGGGTACGCCACCGGCAGCAGTACCTCGAGCGGCAGCGCCTGATCGAACATCGTGTGGTCCCGGTTGTCGGCGAGCGCGCGCTTGGCGTTGGCCAGATAGGCGCCGGTCGGATCGTCGGTCCAGGACGACTGGTACGACGCGGTCGAGATCAACGACGACGCGAACGCCAACACCGCGGTCACTGCGGCGAGGACGCCGACTGCCGTACCCACTGTCCGACCGCGGCCCACCGTCTCCTCGTCGGCCTCGGGAGCGGCATGGCGCCCACCCGACGGTGGGACCGAGTTCACCGAACGCCGGGGCGCGGCGACGAGCAGGGCGAGCGCGGCGGTGAGTACGACCGCCGAATCGGGCAGATACCGCAGGGTTTGGGCCAGTTCGAGGGCGGTGTTGGCCGATGAGCGATTCCACATCACCGGGATCTGCGCGACGACGACATAGAGCGCCGCACACACGAGTACCGCCACCGCACCGATCCGGGTACGAACGGCCCAGATCACCACGGCGGCCACCACCAGCCACCCCAGCACGACCATCCACACCGCGGAGAACCCCATCGGCGGGCTCGGCACCCAGCGTTCCCAGTCCCACGGACCGCCGACAAGGGACGGGATGACACCACGATTGATCGACCGCCACACGAGTTGCGCGGTCTGCGACACCGAATGTTGACCGGCGGTGGCGTCGGACACCGAGAAGAACAGCAGCGCCCACGCCACGAAGATCACCGACAGCGGTGCCCACAGCCGGCGGGCGTGGACGAATGCCGTTCCCAGCGGGCCCATCTGGACGGCGGCGGTGTCGGCCGCGGCAGATTCATCGGCATCGATATCGGCATCGGCATCGGCAACGTCCGCCGACCGGAACCCTGTGCGGTTCACCAGACCTGTGCGGCTCACCAGAACCGCGGCGACGAATGCCACCGGCAGGATGAACAGCGACTTCTCGAAGAAGGCGAGGGAGAGGACGAAGATCACCGACGAGCGGAGGACGATCAGCCGCGTGCGCCGGCGGTCGGCGCCCCCGCGGGCGAGCAGCACCGCGTCGGCGACGATCCAGGCCATCGCCGCCTGCATCGGCAACGTGTTGAGGCCGGCGGCCCACCACACGAAGGAAGACACCGTCAGCGGGGTGAAGAGGTAGAAGGCCAGCGCGCCGACCGAGGCGATCTGGACGGCAGCGCTGCGTGACCGCCCCTCCCCGGGATCGGTCAGGACCCGGATCATCCGCCACACGCACACCGACGCGAGTCCCTGTAGCACCACGAGCGTGATCGCCGGCGCCACCCAGTTCAGCGGTGCGAGCACCGTCGAGATCCCCGCGACCAGGAACGCCGCGGGCATGAAATGGCCGTCGTGGCTGTGGCCGAGGTAGTCCCACGACCAGATCGACATGGTCGAGGCCCGGCCGACGAGAATGAGGTCGTCCCAGTAGAAGTTGCCGGTGGCCACCAGCCAGCCGCGGACGATCAGTTGCGCGACGATCAGGGTGATCACGGCCGGTACGACCATCTGCGCCACCCGGCTCGCCGGGGCGCTCACCTCTCCGGCGGACCGCGTCGGACCGGTGTCTTCGGGATCTCGGGAGGGGTCGATGCTTGCCCGGGGTCTCGGCATGGCCACCAGTGTCCACGGCACGGTGTCTGCGTGGCAAAATCGACACGGTGACCGACCCCAGCGACTCGTCGACCAGCCCCGACAACACCGCACCCGCCCGCACGGGTGGCGCTTCCTTCGCCGATTCGATCGATCTCTCCTCCTACGAGCTCGAACACGATGTGTCGGGTCTGCCCGACGACATCGAGGTGTTGCGACACGAGATCGACCGCCTCGACGCGATCATCCTCGCCGCGGTGAAGCGCCGGTCTGCGGTGTCGAAGAAGGTCGGAGCCGCACGCATGGCCTCGGGCGGACCGCGACTGGTGCACAGCCGCGAGGTCAAGGTGCTCGACCGGTTCGCCGAACTCGGTCAGGAGGGTCATACGCTCGCGATGCTGTTGCTGCGTCTGGGTCGGGGCCCGCTCGGCCGGTGACGGTGTGCGCCGGTGCGGTGTGCGCCGGTGCATGCGGGCCGCCCACCCACCACATAGGGTGGTCGTATGAGTGACCTCGATGGCAACGAGCACGACATCACCGGCACCCAATCGTGGCAGGCGCTCTCGGCGCATCAGGATCACGTTCACTCGATGCATCTGCGGGAGGTCTTCGCGGCCGACCCCGATCGGGGCCGCGAACTGACCGTCGACGTCGGCGATCTGCACATCGATTACTCGAAGCATCGCGTGCTGCGCGAGACGTTGGAGTTGCTGTTCAGCCTGGCCCGTGAGGCCGGTCTCGAGGACAAGCGCGACGCGATGTTCGCCGGCGTCCACATCAACACCTCCGAGGATCGCGCCGTCCTGCACACGGCACTGCGCCTGCCTGCCGACGCCGAGTTGGTCGTCGATGGCCAGAACGTGGTGGCCGACGTCCACGAGGTCCTCGACGCGATGGGCGCCTTCACCGACAAGCTCCGCAGCGGAGAGTGGAAGGGGCACACCGGCAAAGCGATCACCGACGTCGTCAACATCGGCATCGGCGGCTCCGATCTGGGACCGGTGATGGTCTATCAGGCGTTGCGCCACTACGTCGATTCGCCCATTCGCTGCCATTTCGTCTCCAACGTCGATCCCGCCGACCTGGTGGCCACGCTTGCCGACCTCGACGCCGAGACCACGCTGTTCATCGTGGCGTCCAAGACCTTCGGCACGCTGGAGACGCTCACCAACGCCGCCGCCGCCAAGCGGTGGCTGCTCGCCGGCCTTGGCGCTGCCGATGACGCCGTCGCGAAACACTTTGTGGCCGTGAGCACCAACGCCGACAAGGTCTCGGCGTTCGGCATCGACACGGTCAACATGTTCGGCTTCTGGGACTGGGTCGGCGGCCGGTACTCGGTGGATTCGGCGATCGGCCTGTCGGTGATGGCGGCCATCGGCAAGGACCGCTTCGGCGAGTTCCTGCACGGCTTCCACCTCGTCGACGAACACTTCCGCACCGCGCCGCTCGAGCGCAACGCACCGGTCATCCTGGGCTTGATCGGGCTGTGGTACTCCAACTTCTGGGACGCCCAATCACGGGTGGTACTACCCTATTCCAACGACATGGCGCGGTTCGCGGCCTATCTGCAGCAGTTGACCATGGAGTCCAACGGCAAGTCGGTCACCGCACACGGGCATCACGTCACCACCGACACCGGCGAGGTCTTCTGGGGTGAGCCGGGCACCAACGGACAGCACGCGTTCTATCAACTGCTCCATCAGGGCACGCGGATGATCCCGGCCGACTTCATCGGATTCGCCGAGCCCACAGACGATCTCACCACCGCCGACGGCACCGGGTCGATGCACGATCTGCTGATGAGCAACTACTTCGCGCAGACCAAGGTGCTGGCGTTCGGCAAGACCGCCGACGAGATCGCCGACGAGGGCGTGGACCCACATGTGGTGCCGCACAAGGTGATGCCCGGCAACCGGCCGTCGACGTCGATCCTCGCGCCCGAACTCACCCCATCGGTCATCGGCCAGCTGATCGCGCTCTACGAACACCAGGTCTTCGTCGAGGGCACCATCTGGGGTATCAATCCCTTCGACCAGTGGGGCGTCGAGCTCGGCAAGACCCAGGCGATGGAGTTGCTGGGGTCGATCACCGACTCGCAACCACCTGCGGCACTGGGCGATTCGTCGACCGACGAGTTGGTGCGGTGGTATCGGTCGCGGCGCGGCCGGCAGGCCTGAGCATTCCCCGGATGCGGCGCGCTCACTCCCATCGGGTGGCGTCGAACACCTCGTCCGGGATGTCATCGCCGGGTGCCAGACCGAGTTGCTCGATGCGGCCCATCAGCGCTGCGCAGCTGGCGATGTGGGAGACCAGCGACAGCGGTTCGACGGCGCGTTCGGCGGGGTCACCACCGATGAACTCCGGCAGCGACGGCGGCACACAGTCGCCGACGGCGATGCCGTCGACCCCGGTCGCCACGCGCCATGCGTCGAAGCTCTCGGCGTCGACCGCCTCGGCGATGTCACCGTCGGCCACGGCGGCCATCACCTCCTCGAGGGTGGCCAGGGGCCCGGAGCTGCCGCTGGACGCGTCGAAGCCCACGACGGTCGAGGCGTCGACCTCATCGTCGTCGGCCAGGGTGAAGTACACGATGCCGCGCCAATCGGCGCCGATCGTCGCGATGTCGTTCCGCCCGAACACATCGCGGAGCAGTTCGTCGACGGGTTCGGCGTCCCCGGTTCCGAGGACCTGGAAGGCGCCATGGGCGACCGCTTGACTGTGGTGAATCGACACATCGGTTACCTTACGCAGGTGAGTACGTCACCGTCGTCACGCGCGCCGCGATCCCTCATGCGCCTGCCACGACCCCTGATCCGGCCCCGACGATCCCGCGGTTCGATGACCATGCGCGTATCCGGTGCGCTTCTCGCAGCTGTCGCGGCCGGCTCGGCACTCACCGCCTGTTCGTCGTCGACGCCGTCGTCGGCGCCCGGCACCTCGTCGTTCCCGACCTCCGTCGCGGTGTCGGTCCCGCCCGGCGCCCCGGCGCGGACGGCACCGGGCACCGCCCTGCGCTTCGGCGATTCGGCGGTGCTGCCCGCCGACGCGTTCCGTCCGTCCGGCCCGACCGCGATGTACACGGTCACCGGCATCACACCCGGTGAGGGAGTTCCCGATTCGGCGACACAGGGCGGCGCGGCATTCTTCGTCTATGTGACGGTGACGTCGCTGGCCGCACACTCGTCCGCCGCACCGACGGTCGTGGGGCTGGCGGGCAGCGTGGATGGCCGCACTCCGGCTCTGACGCTGCCGCCGCCGGTGGCCCTCAAGGCGTGCGGCAATCCGTCGCCCCCGGAGCAGATGAAGCGCGGCGACTCCTACGCCACCTGTCTGGTGGCCTACGCCGACGCCGGGCAGAAACTCACCAGCGTCATCTATTGGGCCGAGACGACCACGGCCGACGGTTTCGACTTCAAGACCTCGCCGGTCGTGTGGGGCACCCCGACCCCGGCCTCGTCGACCGCCCCGGCCTCGACCACCGCAGCGGGCTGAGACCGGATCAGATCAGTCGACGCGTGATCGACGCCGGCAGTAGTCGCAGGGCCGCGGCGATCGGCACCCACGGCCACGCGGGCACCGGCGCCGAGGCCTTCTCGGCCTCGATGGCCGCCACCATGGCACGCACGCCGGAGTCGGTGTCGGTCATGAGTGAGGTCTTGAGGCCGCGGTTGATGTCGGTCTCGATGTAGCCGGGCAGCACGATCGACACCGTGATCGGCGAGTGCGCGAACTCGGCCTGCAAGCCCTGCCCGATCGCGGTCAGCCCCGCCTTCGACGCCGAGTACGCGGTCTGCGCCTTGGGTAGCCCGCGGACGGCGCTCATCGAACTGATCAGCACGAGGTGCCCGTGATCCTGGGCGCGGAAGATCTCCAGTGCCGCCTCGATCTGGGCGAGCGCCCCGATGAGGTTGGTCTGCACGGTCTCGATGTTGGCGTGCATCTTGCCGGTGCCCAGCGGTGCACCCTTACCGAGCCCGGCGTTGACAATGACGCGATCGAGGCCGCCGAGCTCGTCGCGCAGAGCCCCGAACACGACGGGAACGGTGTCGACGTCGGTGACGTCGAGGGCCGCGGTCGCGACCGTGCCTGCATGGGGCCGCAGTTCGGCGGCGAGGGCATCGAGGCGGTCGAGGCGTCGTGCGGCCAGTGCCAGTGAGCGGCCCATGCCGGCGAATTCGCGGGCCATGCCCTCGCCGAGTCCCGAGCTCGCGCCGGTGATCAGGATCTTGTCGCGGTGCGTCACGTCCGCCAACTTACCCGAGGGTCAGATCAGCCGGGCATCGTCAGCGCCAGTACCACGGTGCGGGAGTCGTCGGTGGCATAGAGAACGGGGCGGGCGAAGAGGACGCGGCGGGCGAGAGCCGCTGTTGGGAAACGATCGTCCGGATCCGTGACCATCTGCGCCTGCTCCTCGTTCATCTCGATCGCCAGCACGCCGTCGGCGGCCAGCCATCCGGGCGCCTGCGCGATGAGGGTGCCGATGTGGTCGAGTCCATCGGCGCCGGCCAGCAGTGCCCGGCGGGGTTCGTGGTCGGCGGCCTCGTGCGGCAACAACGCGAGCGCCGCGTCCGGTACGTACGGCGGGACGGCCGCGATCACGTCCACCCGTCCGCGCAGCGCTGCGGGCAGCCCGGCCAGACCCGAGCCGCGCAGCACCCCGGCGTCGGCACCGAGGTTGCGGCGCGCACATCGCAGTGCGACGTCGTCGATGTCGGTGGCGTACACCCGCGCGGTCGGCATCCAGGCGCCGACGGTGGACGCCAGTGGTGCTGCACCGCAATAGGGTTCGACCATCACCGGGCGCTGCCGGGATGCGGCGGCGCCGACGGCAACGGCGGCGAGCAGTTCCGACCGTCGACGCGGCACGAAGACCCCGGGCCCGACCGCCAGGCGCCGGCCCGCGAACTCCACCCAGCCGACGAGATGCTCGATCGGTTCACCGGCCACCCGGCGTGCCAAGAGCCGGGTCAGATCCGCGTCGTCGGCGGCGGCCTCGCGGAGGATCGTCGCCTCCTCCTCGGCGAACACGCACCCGGCCGCCCGCAGTTGCGC
Organism: Gordonia sp. N1V; assembly: GCF_029269935.1. NCBI lineage: Bacteria > Bacillati > Actinomycetota > Actinomycetes > Mycobacteriales > Gordoniaceae > Gordonia > Gordonia sp. N1V. The sequence goes on along the minus strand of NZ_JARJDD010000021.1, from coordinate 31,411 downwards.
GACCACACCGTCTTCGGACAGTTCTTGCCTCACTTGAGGAGTCGCGACATCCGGCGGTCGGCGAGAACCTTGCCACCCGTCTGGCAGGTCGGGCAGTACTGGAAGGATCGGTCGCTGAAGGCGACCTCACGGATCGTGTCCCCGCACACCGGGCACGGCAGACCGGTACGGGCGTGCACCTTGAGTCCGGTCCGCTTCTCCGACTTCAGCTTTGCCACGCCCTGGCCCTCCAGACGCCCGATCGCGTCGGTCAGCACGTCGCGCATCGCCTCGTAGAGGGTGTCGATCTGTTCGCCGGTCAGGGTTTTCGCGGTGCCGAACGGAGAGAGCTTCGCGGTGTGCAGGATCTCGTCGGAGTAGGCGTTACCGATCCCGGCGAGCACCCGCTGATCGGTGAGCACGTTCTTGATGCGCGCGCCGGTGCCGGCGAGGATGTCGGCGAACTCGTCGCGATCGAGCGCGAGGACGTCGGGCCCCAATGTCGCGATGCGCTCGACCTCGGTGATGTCGCGGACGATCCACACCGCCAACCGCTTCTGCGTTCCGGCCTCCGTCACGTCAAAACCCTCGCCACCGGTGGCGCTGGGAATCCCGCAGTGCACCCGCAGCGCGATCGGGCTCTTGCCGCCGGGTCGAAGGGGTTTGGGTGAGAGATCCTCGCTCCATCGCAGCCAGCCCGCCCGGGACAGGTGGATGACCAGGTTGATGACCGGTTCGGGATCGGTCTCGGAACCCGGGACGGTGCGGATGATCAGGTATTTGCCGACTCTGCCGACGGATTCGACGAGCCGCCCCGTCAGGGCCGTGTACGGGGGGTCGGCGGTCTTGAGCACCGACAACGATGCGATGTCCACCCGCCGGATCGGTAGTCCGGCGGTACGTCCGTCCACGAAATCGGCGATCGCGGCAACCTCGGGCAGTTCGGGCATGACACCAGTGTGCTCTAGTGAACAGATGAGTTCCGGTCTTTCCGAAGCCGAGCTGGCCACACGCATCGCGGTCGGGGCCGGGGAGATCCTGCTCGGGGTGCGCTCCGGCGACCTGTTGGGTGGGCGGTTGCTCGGCGATGCCGGTGACGCGCTCGCCCAGGCGTGGATCGGCACCGTTCTGCGCAGGCACCGGCCGCGGGACGCGGTGTTGAGCGAGGAGGCCACCGACGTCGGCGACCGCGCTGTGGCACAGCGGGTCTGGATCATCGATCCGCTCGACGGCACCAGCGAGTTCGCCGCGGGCAGCGATCAGTGGGCGGTGCACGTCGCACTCACCGAGAACGGTGCGGTCACCGACGCCGCCGTCGCATTGCCGGCGATGGGAGAGGTCTTTCGCACCGACACCGTCGACGCCGTGCCCGCCGACGCGTCGGGCCGCATCGCGACCTCACGGTGGGGCACGAGTTACGAGGTGGCCGCGGTGGCGCGCCGGCTCGGGCTACGCCCGGTGCCGATCGGTTCGGCGGGCGCCAAGGCGATGGCGGTGGTGCGCGGTGACGCCGACGCCTACGTCCATTCCGGAGGGCAGTACGAGTGGGACAACGCGGCACCGGTCGGTGTGGCGCTCGCCGCGGGGCTGCACTGCAGCCGGCTCGACGGCACGCCGATCGTGTACAACCAGCCGCAGCCGTACATGCCCGACTTCGTGATCTGCCGGCCCGAACTCGCCGAGGACATCCTCGACGTGGTGGGCGAGGTGTGGTGGTGACCTATCCCGGGGCGTCCCCCGGAGCCTGTCGCGCCGTGCGGAGCAGGTAGATGTCCATGATCCAGCCGATTCGGGCGCGGGCGGCGGCACGCGTCTCGACGATCTCGTCGGTGACGTCGCCGACGCGGCCGCTGATCAGGATCTCGTCGGGCGTCCCGAGATAGGCGCCCCACCAGATCTCGTCGTCGGCGGCGGCGGTGTGGCGGAAACCGAGATCGGCGTCGAGCATCACGATCTGGTTGGTGTCGGCGCCCGGCGGGGTCTCGGCGAGGCGACGCCCGGTGGTGATGTGGATGGGCTCGCCCACCCGGTTGGCGACGATCCCGTGTGCGGCGGTGAGCGCCGACGCGCTGGTGACGCCCGGGATCACCTCCAACGACACTTGCATGTCGTCGCGTGCGGCGAGGTCGTCGACGATGCGCAGGGTGGAGTCGTAGAGTGCGGGGTCGCCCCAGACGAGGAATGCCGCCACCCCGTCGTCGGGGACGTCGGCGAGGATCGCCCGGGCGAGCAGTTCCGCACGGGCGGCGTGCCAGCGGCGGACCTCGGCGTCGTAGTCGGCGGGACGTCTGTCGCGGGGCGGATCAGGAATCTCGACGAGCGAATAACCTTGCGGTACATGGTGTTCGAGGATGTCGCGGCGAGCCTGCAGCAGACCGTCCTTGGCGTCGCCCTTCTCGAGCGCGAGGAAGACGTCGACGCCGGCCATGGCGTCGATGGCCTGCAGCGTGATCTGCCGCGGATCTCCCGGTCCGATACCGATGACGCGGATGGTGACCTGCACGGCGCTCAGATCTTCACGCGCGGAAGCCCGTGTTTGCGCGCGGTGACATCGAGGATGATCTGGCGCGGCACCAGCCGCCGCAGCGCGAAGACGATGGCCGCGTTGTTTCCCTTGGCGTAGAACGGTTTCGGATGCTCGGCGAGCGCGGCCTCGACGATGACCCGCGCCATCGTCGGCGCGTCGATCCCTGCGTCCTCGTTGCGTCGGGTGGCGGCGGCGAGGGTCTCGTACTCGGCCGCATACGGCGATCCGTCATCGATGTGGATGCTGCGCCGGCCCCCGATACCGGTGGCGATGGTCCCCGGCTCGACGCTGATCATCCGGATTCCGTAGGGCGCCACCTCTCGTCGAGTCGCCAGCGCGAAGGCCTTGAGCGCCGACTTGGTCGCCGCATAGTTGGAGCGGAACGCGACGGGGAAGCTCGACAGCATCGACCCGACCATGATCACCGTGCCGTGGCGCCGTTGCCGCATACCCGGCAGGACCGCCTTGGTCAGGGCGACGGGCCCGAACACGTTGACGCGGAACAGATCCTCGATGGCACTCATCGGGGTGTCCTCGAGCGCACCGGCCTGCGATTCGCCGGCGTTGTTGACGAGGATGTCGACGTCGCCGACCTCTGCGGCACAGGCATCCGCCGAGGCGTAGTCGGCGTTGTCCAGGCGCACGTAGGTGACACCGGGAATCGGGTCGGAGACCTTGTCGGGATGACGGCTGGTGCCGTAGACGCGGTGCCCGAGCGCCGCCATCTGCCGTGCCACCTCGGCGCCGATTCCGCTGGTCGCGCCGGTGACGAGAACTGTCTGAGGTTTCCGCGAGTCCACGATGCTCACCGTAGCGCAGCGACTCGATGACCAGGTCACCCGTCGACGCGGCGCGAACGCCGGGTGAATGTGCCGACGCGGTCGGTGCACCGCGGGCGTTGGCATACTCGGTCGGCGTTCGTTTTGCGGGTGCGCCTCCGTGGATCTCTTTGAAACACAGCAGGCGCACACCGGCCGGAGGCCGGCAAGGATGTCACAGTGCCCCAGGCAGGATTCGAACCTGCGACCCTTCCTTTAGGAGAGGAATGCTCTATCCCCTGAGCTACTGAGGCGGGCGGCGACACCCAGAAGCAGCGGGTCGACGCCACGGGCAGTCTACGTCAGCGGCTGCGGGGCGACGCACCGAACCTCACCGGACCCACTGAACCGCGACTACTCGACGCGGTCGGCCACGGTCGCCGGTGCCAGCGCCCACCGCTGCTCGATTCGCCCGACGCGCCAGATGACCACGGCGACGAGCCAGGTGACGATGAACAGACCGACGATGGCGTAGCCGACGATGTTCAGGTCGATCCCGGAGACGTCGTCCCAGAACGGGCCGCTCCAGCCGAACTCGTCGGCCAGCAGTCCGAGGATCTCGATGGTGCCGATGACGAAGGCGACCACGACCGACAGTCCGGTGATGGTGAGGTTGTAGTAGACCTTGCGCACGGGGTTGGCGAAGGCCCAACCGTAGGCGAAGTTCATGAACGTGCCGTCGATGCTGTCGAACAGGCTCATACCCGCGGCGAACAGGACCGGCAGGCACAGGATCGCGTACCAGGGCAGTCCGGCGGCGGCGCTACTGCCGGCGAGGACGAGCAGGGCGACCTCGGTCGCGGTGTCGAAGCCCAGCCCGAACAGGACCCCGATCGGGTACATCTGCCACGGCTTGGTCACCGACTTCATGAAGCGACCGAGGATGCGGTTCATGAAACCCCGGTTGTTCAAGTGCTTTTCGAGTTCGTCCTCGGAGTAGTCGCCCTGACGCATCGCGCGGAAGACCTTGACGATCCCGAACAGGATCACGATGTTGATCGCGGCGATGAGGTAGAGGAAGCCGCCTGAGACCGTGGTGCCGATGAGACCCGTGTAGTGGTGCAGCGCCGACGAGTCGTCCTCGACCGGCCCCGCGAGTGCCCGCACACCGAATGACAGCAACAACGCCAGCCCGAAGACGATTGTGGAGTGCCCCAACGAGAACCAGAATCCGACGGTCATCGGCCGCTGTCCGTCGCCGAGGAGTTTGCGGGTGGTGTTGTCGATCGCCGAGATGTGATCGGCGTCGAAGGCGTGACGCATGCCCAGGGTGTAGGCGGTCAGCCCGACGCCGAGGCCCAGGGTCTTCTGCCCGACGCTGAAGTCGTGCGGTGCCACGAAGACGACCAGGGTCACCCATCCGATGATGTGCAGGGCCGCCACGACGGCGACCATGCCGCCGATACTGGCCCATTCGGCCGGGGACAGCGACCGGCGGAGCTGAGCGAGTCGACCACCGAGCGACGGGCGTCCTTTTTGTCCTTGTTGAGCGAATTGCGTTGTCATGCAGCTGAACTCCTCATCAGATGATCTGTTCATCTCAACAGATGAATTGCCCGGACGCGAGCGTTTCGGGCGAGCGAGATCCGACTGTTCTCCACAGATCCCCTGCGCCGCAAGAGCGAATCGTGCACTTCGGACACAGTAGGGCCACCACATCAGGCCACCACCTACCCGACCGGACAGCCTCGATGTCGCACTTGTCCGGGCCGAGTCAGTATTACAAGCAGTCTGGACTGTTTCTATGATTGTCGTTAGCATCACATCCCATGACGCCTCCCGACGCACCCGCGCACGACCCCGAACGCTTCGACGTCCTCGTCGTCGGCTCGGGTTTCGGCGGCTCGGTCGCCGCACTCCGACTCACCGAGAAGGGCTATCGCGTCGGCGTCCTCGAGGCCGGACGTCGATTCGCCGACCACGAGTTGCCCACGACCAGTTGGCGACTCCGGGACTACGTCTGGGCGCCGGCACTGGGACTGTTCGGCGTCCAGCGCATCCATCCGCTCCGCGACGTGCTGGTCATGGCCGGCGCAGGTGTCGGCGGCGGATCGCTCAACTACGCGAACACGCTGTATCGCCCGCCCGCGGCGTTCTTCGACGATCCGCACTGGAGCGCGATCACCGACTGGGCCGCCGAGCTCGACCCCTTCTACGACCAGGCCACCCGCATGCTCGGCGTGACGAGCTTCCCGGGTGTCACCCCCGCCGATCGCGTGATGCAATCGGTCGCCCACGAGATGGGAGTCGCCGACACCGTCGTCGCGGCCCCGGTCGGGGTGTTCTTCGGGACGCCCGGCGTCACGGTCGCCGACCCGTACTTCGGCGGAGCCGGACCACAACGCACCGGATGCACACAGTGCGGCGCGTGCATGACCGGATGTCGCGTCGGCGCAAAGAACACCCTGGTCAAGAACTACCTGTATCTCGCCGAACAGGCCGGGGCACAGATCATCCCGATGACGATGGTCGACTGCCTCCACCCGCACGGCGGTGGCTATGAGGTCAGCACCCACCGCACCGGCGCACCGTGGCGAGGACGCCGGACGCTGTATGCCGACCAGGTCGTGATGGCCGCCGGTACCTACGGCACCAACAAACTGCTGCTCAAGATGGCGCGCTCACGACGACTGTCGGATCTGTCGGCCCGACTCGGGACGGTGGTACGCACCAACTCAGAGGCCGTCCTCGCCGCGACGGCCCACACCACCGACGTCGACTACACCGAGGGTGTCGCCATCACGTCGTCGTTTCATCCCAACGATCACACCCACATCGAGCCAGTCCGATACGGCAAGGGCAGCAACCTGATCGGGCTCCTGCAGGCCGTTCTCGTCGACGGCGGCGGACGCATGCCACGGCTGCTGCGCGCGGTACTGACCATGCTCGCGCACCCGATCACCGCCGCCCGCTCGCTGTCGGTGCACCGCTGGTCGGAGCGGACCATCATCGCGCTGGTGATGCAGACCGTCGACAACTCGATCGAATTACACGCGCGGATAAGACGATTCGGCCCGATCCTACGGAGCCGACCGGGCGGCGGCGATCCGCCCCCACGGTGGATTCCCGAGGGACACACGGCCGTCCGGGCCGCGGCGCGCCGCATCGACGGCGATCCGGGTGGGTCGATCCTCGACCTCGTCGACATCCCGATGACCGCCCACTTCCTCGGCGGCTGCGCCATCGGGGACGGTCCCGACGACGGCGTCGTCGACGCCTATCACCGGGCGTTCGGTCATCCGGGACTGCACATCGTGGACGGATCCACGGTCTCGGCGAACCTCGGCGTGAACCCGTCGCTCACCATCACCGCCCAGGCCGAACGCGCCATGGCGTTCTGGCCCAACGCCGGAGAGGCCGACCCGCGACCGCCGCTCGGCGCACCGTATCGCCGGATCACCGCCGTCGCACCGCAGCATCCCACTGTTCCCGACCACGCGCCAGGCGCGCTTCGGCTGTACGCGTAGCGAGAGGCACAAGCGTCCCAACCACAACGGCATCTCGGTCACGGAAGCCGCACCTCTACCACACCCCACCGACAGAAAATATCAGCCAGCCCATCACCGAAACCCGTTGTCCACAAGCACCTTTGTCTCCCCACAACCATCGAACACCCTTGCCTTGATCCCTATGTTCGAGTAATGTGGAGTCATCACACCGATCAGCCACTGGGGAGGGGCCCATGATCGACACCACTGAAGCTCTTGATGCCGAGGCAGTTTTCGCCGGGATTGTCACCCAACTCAGCGACCTGCAATGGAATCCGTAGATGACCGGACCGCAGGCCTTCGGTGCGATGAAACAAGTCCTGTTGTTGCGGAACCTGATCGATCATCACGCCACCACCCTCACCCGCGAGATGGATAGGCTGGGCGTCGCCGACCACAAAACCACCCGACTGCGGGAACTGTTGATCAGCATGGGTTTCGCACCCGCCGTCGCAAGTCGGTACGTGCGGATCTCGGCCACCACCGATGTGGATCTGCTGCTCGCGCACGCCGCGGACGGGTCCATCTCCTCCGAACACACCGACGCCATCGTCCGCGGACTGGGCCACATCGACACCCGCTCCCCCAAACCCCTCGACACGGTGCAGCGGTGTGAATACCTGCGGAAACTCTTGTCGCACTACTTCGCTGGTTTCACCCCCGCCGGGATCAACCTCTACGCACGACAGTTGGGCAACGAACTGGCCGCCGAGACGCCTGGCGGGTTACCGGCCGCCGAAGACAAGACGATCAACTCCTACACCGACCGCATCACCGACGACGGCCGGTTGGAGATCTCGGCGAACCTCGACATCGTTGCCGGCGAGAAAACACGGACGTTGATGGAAACCTTGTCGGCGCCCAAACCTCAACCCGACGGATCCCCGGATCCGCGAACACCCGAACAGATCTGTGCGGCCGCATTCGAAACGATCGTGGAGTTGGCGGCACAAGGTTTGGCCGACACCACGTTCTCAGCCAAACCCACCAACGGCCTGCTGTGGACCTGGTCAGCGGACAACCCCGCGGTCGGTGGGAACTTGCAGAACATGGGTGCCATCACCGAAGCCACCGCCAAGCTGTTGTCGTGTGACACCACCATCACCAGAATCATCCTCAACCCCGACGGCGTACCCCTCGACGTCGGACTCAAAGAACGGCTGTTCACCCCAGGACAACGCAAAGCACTACTCGTCCGGGATCGTGGATGCATCAAATGCGGAACACACGCCGGACGCTGCCAAGCACACCATGTGCACCACTGGGCCGATGGTGGTCCCACCGACCTCGACAACGGCTGCCTGCTGTGCACCAGCTGCCACGACGACGTCCACCACCACGGATGGGACATCATCATGGGATTCGACCGGCACCCGTGGCTGGTTCCACCCGCCAGCATCGATCCGAAACGCCGGCCGGTGCCGGCCTATCACCGACGGACCATGCGACTCGACGACGTAGCAGCCTGACCTACGCTGCCCCACAACCTGATTCCCCGCACCCGGCCCGGCCGGGACCGCATCTGTTGTTTGAGAACTCCATAGAGATAATCCCCACCCGATGGTCGAGGTGTCGTGCCGTCCGTGGCCCGGAATCCTTTCGGCACAAGGGGTCTCGAGGCTCGTCGCTGGCGCTCCTCAGCACCTCGACCACCAGGATGGGAACGGTCCCCCCGCTGGTCGAGGTGCGAGCCGCGTGCGGCGAGCCTCGAGACCGACTGCGCCGGCGCTGTATTCGGACCACCGAGGACCGGAATGCTTTCGGCACAAGGTGTCTCGAGGCTCGTCGCTATCGCTCCTCGGCACCTCGACCACCAGGATGAGACGGCCGTCGGGCGGGAAGGGCGGAGCATCATAGATCGCTGGTCGAGGTGCGACCCGCGTGCCGAGACCATCGGGGCAATGGGCAGCGGAACGGGAATGAGTAGCTCACGACCAAGAGTTGCCTGGGTGTGCGAGCATGGACGGGTGACGACAGTCGACACCTCCCCCGAACTCGGCGACTCCCCGGATGAGGACGCCAGGGTTCGTCGGCTTCTCGACGCCCAGGCCAAGGCTGAGCAACTGTTCGCCGAGATCACCGATCGCGGGATGATCCGACCGGGTGTGGGCGAACGAGAACTGTCCAATGAGATCCGCGACCTCGCCGCCGACATGTTCGGCGTGACCCGGCACTGGCACAAACGGATCGTCCGCGCCGGCGAGAACACCCTGCAGACCTACCGTGCCAATCCGCCGGACCGAATCCTCGCCGACGACGAAATCCTCTTCCTGGACTTCGGTCCGATCTTCGAGGAGTGGGAGGCCGACTTCGGCCGCACGTTCGTCCTCGGCGATGACCCGACCAAACACGCGCTGCGCGCATCGCTGAGCCAGGTGTGGGAGGCCGGACGCGAACACTTCCGCACCCACCCCGACATCACCGGAGCGCAGCTTTATGACCGCGTGGTCGAACTGTCCCGCGAGGCAGGCTGGGAGTTCGGCGGCGACATCGCCGGGCATCTCGTCGGCGAGTTCCCGCACGAGAACATCGATGCCGCCGAGATCGAGAGCTACATCGCCCCCGGTTCCGAGGGGCCGATGCGTCGCACCGACCGCGCCGGCCGGCAATGCCACTGGATTCTCGAGGTGCACCTCCTGACCCCGGATCGCCGCTTCGGCGGCTTCTGCGAGGAACTGCTCGACCTCCCCTGAGTTCCTTCAGGACGCGGCGCGCCCCGACCCCTGCGCGACGCGGTCGATCCCGAGATGGTCGCGCAGCGTCGTACCGGTGTAGTCGGCACGAAAACTCCCGCGCTCCTGCAGGATGGGCACCACTTCGTCGACGAACCGGTCGAGCCCGCCGGGCGTGATGTGCGGAACGAGGATGAAGCCATCGCTGACATCGTTCTGCACGGCGTGATCCAGGCGCTCGGCGATGGTCTGCGCGCTGCCGACGAAGGCCTGCCGGCCGGTCACCTCGATGATGAGTTCGCGGATCGACCAGTTGTTGGCCTCGGCACGTTCGCGCCATTCGCGCGCGGTCTGCAGCGGATCACGGTATGACCGCACGCTGGCCCGTCCGCGGGCGATGGTGTGCTCGCCGACGACCGGATCGAACTGCGGCAGCGGACCGTCGGGGTCGACGTCGGAGAGATCCCGGTTCCACACCTGCTCCAGGAAGCGCAGCGCGGTGGCACCGCTGACCTGTGCGAGACGCACCTCGTGAGCGAGGTCAGCCGCCTCGGCGTCGGTGTCGCCCAACACGAATGTGGCCGCCGGCAGGATCAGCAGCTGCTCACGGCGACGCCCGTACCTGGCCAGCCGGGACTTGACGTCACGGTAGAACTCGCGTCCCTCCTCGTAGGCACTGTGCCGGGAGAAGATCGCATCCGCCTTCGCAGCGGCGAACTCACGGCCCTCCTCGGAGTCACCGGCCTGGAAGATCACCGGCCGACCCTGCGGGCTGCGTGGCACCGAGAATCGTCCCTCGATGTCGAATTGCTCACCGCGGTGCGCGAATTCGCCGACCGCGCCGTCCTGCAGGAACCGGCCGGATGCCTTGTCGGCGACGATCTCGTCGCCACGCCAGGACTCCCACAGCTCGATCGCGGTGTCGAGGAACTCCTTGGCCCGCGAATAGCGTTGGGAGCTCGGCAAATATCCGCCACGTCGGAAGTTCTCCCCGGTGAACTCGTCCCACGAGGTGACCACGTTCCAGGCGGCACGTCCGTCGGTGAGGTGATCGAGGCTCGCGAATTGCCGTGCCACCTCGTAGGGTTCGTTGAAGGTGGAGTTGATGGTGCCGGTCAGGCCGAGCCGATCGGTGACGGCGCCGAGTGCTGCGAGAATCGAGAACGTGTCCGGCCGCCCGACGACGTCGAGGTCGTAGATGAGGCCGTTCTGCTCCCGTAGCCGCAACCCCTCGGCGAGAAACAAGAAGTCGAATTTGCCGCGTTCGGCGGTTCGGGCGAAATGTTCGAAGGACTCGAATTCGATGTGACTGCCCGAGGCGGGGTCTCTCCACACCGTGGTGTTGTTGACGCCGGGAAAGTGCGCGGCGAGATGGATTTCCTTGCGGGGTGCGGTCATGGCGGTCTCCGATCAGGCTGCGTAGCGGTTGGCGGGGCGGGTGAGTCCGAGGTGCCCGCGGAGGGTGGTTGCGGTGTACTCCGTGCGAAAACGTTTGCGGCGACGCAACTCCGGGACCAGTTGGCCGGTGATCGCGAACAGGTCGTCGGGCAGCACCGCGGGGCGCAACCGCACCCCGGCGAGCGCGTGCCCCGGGTCGGCGGCGGGGACAAGCTCCTCGATGAGGTCGGCGAGACCGGCGGCGGTACCGACGAAGATCGGTGCATCACTGTGTAATTCGGCGCCCGCGAGCTCGTCGAGTCGTGCCGCTCGGGCCGTGGCCTCGGCGTCGGTGTCGCCGAGGATGACGAGTAGATCGTCGAACACCCGCACCGGATCGGCACGCCCCGCCGACACCCGGGCGGCGTCGATCTCGGCGACGGCCGCGGTAGCGGTGGCCGCATCGCGCGCGGTGATGAATCCGAGGTCGGCGACGCGGCCGATCAGGTCGTAGGCCGAACTGTTGTGTCCGAGTGCGGCGATGGGCGGTTGCCCCTGTGGGGGACGCGGGGTGATCGACGGTCCACGCACACTGAAGTATTCGCCCTCGAAGTCGATGTAGTGCAGTTTGTCGCGGTCGATGAAGCGCCCGGTGGCGGCGTCGCGTATCTCGGCGTCGTCCTCCCACGAATCCCACAATCGGCGCAGTACTTCGGCGTAGTCGGCGGCCTCGGTGAACAGCGCGTCGAGGATCACCGGGTCGGGGTCGGCAGGCACCAGGTCGGGCAGCGTACGACGGCCGAACAACTGCGCATCGGCGGCCGATCCGTCCACTCGCAGCTGCACCCCGGCACGTCCGTGTGCGACGTAGTCGAGTGTGGCGATCGCCTTGGCGGTGTGGAACGGTTCGGTATGGGTCGTGATCGCCGCCGGGATCAGGCCGATCGCACGTGTGGTGGGCGCCACCCGGTTGGCGACGAGGACCGCATCGAGCCGTCCACGAACCCGATCGGTCCGGTCGTCGGGGCGTAGCGGATCGTCGCGCTGCAGTCCGAGACCGTCGTCGAGGGTGACGAGGTCGAGGGCGCCGGATTCGGCTTCGCGCACCAGATCTGCCCAGTAGCGGCCGGTGAGCAGTTCGGTGGGGCGCGCACCGGGCTCACGCCACGCGCCGGGGTGCCAGCCGGCATCGGACAACGCGACGGCCAGGCGGATCTGATCAGGCATGAGCGGACTCCTTGGGAAGGTTGGTGGAGGAACCGGCGGTACGGCCCGCTCCGGGGATTGCGTCGAGGAGCGCGCGGGTGTAGTCGTGGCGCGGGTCGTCGAAGACGTCCTCGACCGGCCCCTCCTCGACGATCCGGCCGGCGCGCATGACCGCCACCCGGTGGCTGATCTGCCGGACGACGGCCAGGTCGTGCGAGATGAACAGATAGGCGATGCCGTGGTGGCGTTGGAGATCGGCGAGCAGTCGCAGGACCTGCGCCTGGATGGTGACGTCGAGGGCGGAGACCGGCTCGTCCAGGATGAGTAGCTTCGGGGTGGTGGCCAGGGCACGCGCGATCGCCACCCGCTGGCGCTGCCCACCCGACAGCGCGGTGGGCAGTCGGCGCGCATGACCCGGTTCGAGCGCGACCGCCGCGAGGAGCTCGTCCACGCGACGTCGGCGCTGTGCTCGGGGGACCCCACGCAGCGGTTCGGAGATGATCTGTTCGACAGTCAGTTTCGGGTTCATCGACGAGAAGGGGTTCTGATAGACGAAGCCGACATCCCCGCGACGGTCACCGGCCTCGACGACGCCGGAATCGTGGGTCTCCAGCCCGGCCAGGATGCGGGCGGTGGTCGTCTTGCCCGACCCGCTCTCCCCCACCACCGCCAGGGTTTGCCCGGCGCGCACCGCCAGCGACACGTCGTCGACGGCGGTCAACCCGTTGCCACGACCGACCCGGAACGACCTCGAGATGTGGTCGGCGCGTGCGATGACCGGTGCGTCGTCGTCGCGGGGTGCGGCTAGGGTGCCCGAGGTGAGTGCGGGTGCATCAGCGATCAATCGCCGGGTGTAGGCATGACGCGGCTCGGTGAGAATCTGTGCTGTCCAACCACTTTCGACGATCTGCCCGCCGGACATGACGACGAGCCGATCGGCACGGTCGGCGGCCACCCCGATGTCATGGGTGATCAACAGGATCGAGGTGCCGCTATCGGCGGCGCGGGCGGCAAGGTGATCGAGGATGCGGCGCTGCACGGTGACGTCGAGGGCGCTCGTGGGTTCGTCGGCGATGATCAACTCGGGTTCGCACGCCATCGCCATCGCGATCAGCACACGCTGCCGCTGTCCGCCCGAGAGTTGGTGCGGTAGTTGGTGGTAGCGCACCTCCGGATCGTCGATGCCGGCGTCGGCGAGGTGCTCGAGCGCGTGGATGCGGGCCGTCTTGCGGGCGGCGCGACCGTGGATGCGCAGGACTTCGGCGACCTGATCACCCACGCGTTGCACGGGATTGAGTGCGGTGCCCGGGTCTTGCGGAACCAGGCCGATCCGTGCGCCCCGAATCCGGTTCATGGCGCGGGAGCCGAGCTCGTCGATCCGCAGATCTCCGAGGTGCACGCGGCCGGTGGAGTGCGCCGTGCGCGGTAGGAGTCCGATGATCGCGTGCGCCACCGATGATTTCCCGGATCCGGACTCCCCGACCACGGCAACGGTCTCGCCCCGCGCCACCGTGAGATCGACTCCGCGGACCGCCTCGGTCTCGATGCCGTTGGTTCGGTACGCCACGCGCAGATCGGTCACGTCGAGGACAGGGAGATCGGATACCGGGCTCATCGGTGATCTCCCGCCGAGATGCGGTGGCCGACGGTGTGCGCCGCGAGCACGACGGCCACGATCGCCAATCCCGGCAGTGTGGTCATCCACCAGGCGGTGGCCAGATAGTCACGGCCGTCGGCGATCAGGGATCCCCATTCGGGAGTCGGCGGGGTGGCGCCGAAGCCGAGGAACGACAGCGACGAGATCAGCAGGATCGCCATCCCGAATTCGGCGGCCGCCAGGGCGAGCACCGGGGCGTAGGAGTTGCGCAACACGTGCCGCACGAGCACGACCGGGGCCGGGACCCCGAAGGCACGTGACGCCTCGACGAACGGGGCGTGGCGGACCCGCAGCACCTCGGCCCGCATGACCCGCGCAAAGCTCGCGACCAGCACCACCGCCACCGCGATCGCGACCTTGGTGGTGCCGAAACCCAGGGCCGCGACGATGGCCAGGGCCAGCAACAGTTGTGGGACGGCGAGCATCACGTCGATGGCCCGCATGATCACCCCGTCGGCGACGGCCCCTGCGGTACCGGCGAACAACCCGAGGATCGCCCCCACGAGCAACGCGACCCCGACGGCACCGATGGTCGCCGTCAGCGACAGACCCGCCCCGTGGACGAATCGCGCGTAGACGTCGCGGCCGAGGTTGTCGGTGCCGAACCAGTGCGACGCACCCGGTGGTGAGAGTTTCTCCGAGGGCACGGCCAGCAGCGGGTCCCGTCCGGTGAACAGGCCTGGGGCCACGGCGAATCCGACGGCAAGTGCCAGGACGATCACCGCGAGGGTCACCGCGGCATTTGACCGCAGCCACGCCCACACCGCCGCGGGCCGCGCCGCCGTCGGACTCCACGACCAGGACGGCACCGACACACCGGTGTCGGATGAGTCAGACATTGATCAGCTCCGTCCGGGAGTCGTTGTCGCGCGCCGTCGGCTCCCGTCGGCGCGCACCGCTGAGGATGCGGGGGTCGAGGAACGGATAGACGACGTCGACGAGCAGGTTGATGGTGACGAAGACCAGCGCCGAGAGGGTCACCAGCGCAAGCACGACCGGGATATCCTGTGCGAGAACGGCGGATTGGGCGAGCTTGCCGACACCCGGTCGGGAGAACACCGTCTCCACCACGACCGCCCCGCCGAGGAGGTTGCCGACGACGACGCCGGCCACCGTCAGCGCCGGCAGCGACGAGACCCGCAGGATGTGTCGGGTGATGACGCGCCCGCGGCTCGCCCCCTTGGCGGTGGCCGTCTGCACGAACGGCGCCGCATCGGTTGCGGTCATGCTGGTCACGAGCACCTGCCCGAGTACCCCGGCGTACGGAATGGCCAGCGTCACCGCGGGCAGCACGATGGACCCGGGCCGGGTGTCCCCGAATGCCGGGAACCACGGCAGACGAAAGGCGAAGACCTGCAACAGGACCAGTCCCACCCAGAACGTGGGCAGGGCCACCACCAGCGGCGGGATGGACAACAGCCCCCGACGCAGCAGCGTCGAGCGGGTCCACGTCGCCAGCACCGCGAGTCCGACCCCACCGACCGCGGCGAGTGCCACTGCCGTGAGCGTGAGCGCCACGGTGCCGGGCAGGGCGTCGGCGATCACGTCGGTGACCGGACGCCCCTGGGAGATGGACAGCCCGAAGTCACCGTGCAGCGCGCCGGTCAGCGCCGACCAATACTGTTGCCACACCGAACGATCCAGCCCGTAGCGGGCCTTGAGGGCGGCGACGGCGGCCGGGTCGGCGGGGATCGAGGCATCCGAGGTTGCGATCGACACCGGATCCGAGGGCAGCAGGATCAGGATGATGAAGGCGACGGTGAATGCCGCCCACAGCACCCCGATGGCCGAGGCGATGCGGATCGCGAGATAGCGGATCATCGCCGGTCACCGACCCGAGAGCCAGGTGTCGTGGAACTGCAGGCGTGCCGAGGCGTCGAAGGACACCTGGTGCGCGGTGCCCGCGGTACCGATGGCCTGGGAGAGTTCGATGGTGGGCAGGAACAGTCCGTGCTCGATGATCTGGGTCTGGGCGGTGGCCAGGTCCGCGTTGCGAGCGGCGGTGTCGGTGGTGCTCTGCTGCTGCGCCAGTGCCGTATCCAACGCGGGAATCGGACCGCGCCGGTTCAGGTTTCGGGTGGTCAATCCGAACTGGGTGCGCAGGATATCCCCGTCGGCACGGGTCACGTTGTAGTAGATCGCGTCGTAGTCGCCGGCGTTCTGTCGGACGGTGGCCTCGGCCGCCGGCACCACGTCGAGCGCCATGTCGGCGCCGACGTTCTTCAGCTGCTGCTGGACGAGTTCGAGGATCGCCTGGTTGCCGGCGAACACCGGACTGTAGAGCACCGAGAACGACAGGCGCCGGCCGTCTTTGACGCGAATGCCATCCGGGCCGGGCCGCCAGCCCGCGGCGTCGAGTAGCTGCCGGGACTTGGCGGCGTCAAAGGTCAGCGCCGCCGTCTCGGCGTGGAAACCCGGAGTGTTGGCGGCCAGCACCCCGGTCGCCGGGTGGAAGTCCTTGTCGAGCACGGTGTCGACGAGTTCGGTGCGGTTGATCGCCGGGAGCAGTGCGGTGCGGACCTGCTCGTCGGCGAGCACTCCACGGGAGACGTTGGGCTGCAGGCCGAATGGCACGCCGGGGTTCACCGCGGTGAGTACCTTGCCACCGGCCGAGGAGATCTGTGCCTTGTCGTTGGGGAGGGCATCGCTGATGGCGTCGAGCTGACCGGAGCCCAGTGAACCGGTGCGCACACCCGACTCGGGGACGACGGTGAAGTCGATCCCGTCGAGGTAGGCGTCGCCGGTATGGGTGAACACCGCCGAGCCCCATTGATATCCGGTGCGTTTGCGCAGGGCGGCCGAACGGCCTTGTTGCCATGCGGAATAGACGAACGGCCCGGAGCCGATGTTGGTGCCCTGGCACCGCTGTTCGGGTGTGGCGGCGACGGTCGCGTCGGCCTGGATGCCGAGCTGCGGGGTGGAGGTCGCCTGCAGAAACTGCGCGTTCGGTGCGGAGAACTCGACCCGTGCGGTCAACGGGTCGACGACGGTGGTGCCGGTGTAGCCGCTGAGATAGGTTGCGGCCAAGGGCGCCTTGGCGCCGCCGAGGGTGGTGACGATGGCGTCGAAGTTCTTCTTGACCGAGTCGGCGGTCAGCGGGGTGCCGTTGCTGAAGGTGACGTCGGGCTTGAGGTGGAAGGTGAAGGTCTTGGCGTCGGGGCTGACCTCCCAGCTCTGCGCCAGCCACGGTTTCAGGTCGCCGCTTCCGGGTACCTGGTCGGTCAGTGAGTCGACGATCTGACGGGTCACGTAGATCGTCTGGTTGGTGGCGCTCTGGGCGGGGTCGGAGCAGGTGGGCGCGTCGGAGAGGCCGTAGCGCAGCGTGCCGCCGGACACCGGCGGGCCGGCGTCGTCGGACTGCGAGGAGCCCCCGCCGCATGCGGCGAGACCGAAGACGGCCAGCGCGGCAACGGTTGCCGTCGCGGTACGGGCGACGGTGGTGGTGATGCCACGCATCAGATGAGGCCCCATTTCTTGGCGAGGAGTTCGTGCGAGCGCAGCCGGTCACCGTGATCGTGGGTGACCGAGGTGATGACGAGTTCGTCTGCGTCGGTCAGCTTTCCGAGCGCGGCGAGACGCTCGACGACGGTGTCGGGGCTGCCCACGAACTGGGTCTCGAGGCGGTCGGCGACCAGTGCGCGCTGCTCGTCGTCCAGTGGTGGCGCGGTGGCCGGATCCGGGTACTCGACGGCGCCGTGGCCGCTGCGGATGCTGTACACCCAGTGCCCGTAGGTGGAGGCGAGATGGCGTGCGGTGTCGTCGTCCTCGGCGACCACCACATCGGCCGAGACCACCACGTACGGTTCGGCAAGCACCGCCGACGGCCGGAAGGCGGCGCGATAGGCCTGCACCGCTTCGAGCGTCGTGCCGGGGCTCACGTGGTAGTTGGCGACGAAGGGCAGTCCGCGCGCGCCGGCCACCTGAGCGCTCTGACCCTTGCTGCTACCGAAGATCCAGAGCTCGACGTCGGCGCCCTCACCGGGCACCGCATGCAGTTGGAGACCGGACGGGCTGCGATAGGTGCCCTCGAGCAATGCGGCGATGTCGGCGACCTGCTCGGCGAAATCGGGGGTCTGCGCACCGGGCTGGGTGAGCACCTCGAAGCTGCGCGCCAGACGCGAATTCGCCAGCAGCGCCGACACATCGAACGGTTCGGGGAGCACCACACCGTCGACGACACGACTCGGGCCGGGAAGCCGCGGCAGGGTCGCCGCAGGTGTCGACGGCGTGGGTGTCGAAGGCGTGGGTGTCGCCGTGACCGCTTCCGCGCGCCGCTGACCGGAGCGTCCGAGACCCAGGTCGATACGGCCGGGATGGAAGGCGTCGAGCAGACCGAAGGACTCGACGACCGAGACCGCGGTCGTCTGGCCGACCTGAACCGCCGCCGACCCGACCCGGATGGTGGTGGTGGCGCCGGCGATCTGACCGATCAGGACAGCCGGATTCGAGCCGGCCACCGCGACGAAGTGATGTTCGGCGACCCAGTAGCGGCGATAGCCCCACTGCTCGGCGTGCTGCGCGAGGTCGATCGTGTTGGCCAGTGCGGCAGCAGGATTGGAGCCCTCGCTGATCGGCGCGAGATCGAGCACCGACAACGGGGCATGGTCATGAAATGGCACGAGCCGACTCCCATCGATCCCGGCGTTAGCACCCTCCTCTGGGGTTGCTGCGACGTCGACGAGCCGGGTCTCTCGGTCGCTCCAGATGGTCGATTCACGGTAGGTCGACGGCGCGGCACACGGCAAGAAAGTCAGGAGCTGCTCGAGTACGTCGACGGCGCCCGGGCGTCTACGCGGCACAGACTTTCGGTCACCGTGGGATTAACCCGGACGCCCGGACGGCATCGGTGCCGGGCGGTGACGCCGTAACGCCCGCGTCAGTCTTGTCCGATACAGGCGATTTAGCCTAGCCTAACGAGATGCGCGTTCGTGGAGTTCTCGCCGGCCTGTTGACCCTGGTGTTCGTCGCCCTTGTCGGGTGCTCCTCCCCTGACGACCCGGCCGGGTCCGCGGGGGAGACCGTGACCGTCGAGCACCAGTACGGATCGACGACGATTCCGAGCGATCCGACCAAGGTCGTGACCTTCGGCGGCGCGTGGTCGGATTCGCTGATCCGCCTCGGAGTCCCGATCACGGCGGAGTTCCTCGCGCAGGGGTATTCGGGCCCGAACAATCGCTTCGCCTGGACGCCGGAGCACTCGTCGACGATCGTCACCTATGACGTGGAGGCCGGTACCCCCGACGTCGCCGCGATCGCGCGGTTCGCCCCGCAGGTGATCCTCGCCGGATACCTGCCCGATCGCGCGGCCTACGACCGTCTGACGCGGATCGCCCCGACGATCCCGGTGATGGCCACCGACACCGTCACCGACAGCTGGCAGGACGTGATGACGACAGCCGGCCGGATCTTCGGCAAGCAACAGCAGGCCGATGAGGCCGTCGCCGAGGTCGAGCAGCAGATCGCGGCCACCAAGGCGAAATACCCGGCGAGCCAGGGCAAGTCGTTCACCTTCGGACAGTTGACCCCGCAGAATCAGTTCGGTGTGGTGACCAGCGACACCGACCCCTCCGCGAAACTGCTCGCCGAACTCGGCCTGGTTCTCGACCCGGCGGTCAAAGGGCTCGCGCCCGGTGGCGCACGCACGATCGTGTCGGCCGAACGTATCGACATCTTCGCTTCGGACCTACTGATCTTCTGGCCGCTGGTCGGCGGGCCCGAGGCGTTCGATGCGATACCCGGCTGGGATTCGCTGCCCGCGGTGCGCCGCGGCACGACGGTGTTCCTCACCAACGACACCGCGTCGGCGTTCGGCGGACCCACGATCTACTCGGTGCCGTGGGCGATCGACAAGCTGACGCCGGCGTTGGCGAAACTGTAGGCGCTCGCCCCCGGCGGCGCCTCAGGCGGCGCCTCAGGCGGCGCCGCGTTCCTCGATCTCCTCGAGCCGGTCGATCACGGTGCGCGCGAACACCTGCTGCTCGGTGACCGCGAGTTGGTTGCGGCTGCGCGAGGTGAACGCGAAGAGCCAATCGATCAGCGTGGTGAAGCGGTTGCGGAATCCGACGAGGTAGATCAGGTGCAGGAACAGCCATCCGAGCCAGGCGAGATAACCGGAGAACTCGATGTGCCGCGACGTCCCGGGGATCGGCACGCTGGCGACCGCCGAGTACCGCGAGACCGTCGCCATCGACCCCTTGTCCCAGTAGGAGAACGGCTTTCGAGCCCGCAGACTGCCGTTGAGCCGAGCGATGATGGTGTCGGCGGCGTACCGCGCGGACTGGTTCGCCGCCGGGGCCTGGCCCGGCACCCCGTCGAGTGCCATCATGTCGCCGACGACGAACACCTCGGCGTGGCCGGGCAGACTGAGATCTGGCTGCACCCGGACCCGTCCGGCGCGGTCGGTCTCGGCCCCACTCTGCTCGGCGAGATGGCGGCCGAGTGGGCTGGCCGCGACACCCGCCGACCACACCTTGCACTGGCTCTCGATGCGTCGGGTGGTGCCGTCGGGGTCTTTGACCACCAGCCCGTCGTAATCCATGTCGACGACCATCGACCCCAGTTGGACATCGACTCCCAGTGAGCGCAAACGCTTTTCAGCCCGTCCTCCGAGCTTGCGCCCGAACGGCGGAAGTACCGACGGCGCCGCGTCGAGGAGGATGACCCGCGCCTGCGTCGGATCGATGGAGTCGAAGGCGCCGCGCAGCGTCTTGGCCGCCATCTCCGCGATCTGCCCGGCCATCTCCACCCCGGTCGCACCTGCGCCGACCACCACGAACGTCAGCAGGCGGGCACGCTCGTCGGGATCGGTGGACAACTCGGCCTGTTCGAAGGCGCCGAGGATACGTCCGCGGAGTTCGAGGGCGTCGTCGATGGTCTTGAGACCGGGTGCGAACTCCGCGAAATGGTCGTTGCCGAAATAGGATTGGCCGGCACCCGCGGCGACGATGAGGCTGTCGTAACCGGTGGTGAGTTCGCGGTCGAGCAGACGCGAGGTGACCCTGTGCTGCTGGAGGTCGATGCTCTCCACGTCGCCGAGGACGACCCGCGCGTTGCGCTGATTGCGCAGGATCACCCGCATCGGTGGGGCGATCTGGCCTTGCGAGATGAGCCCGGTGGCCACCTGATACAGCAGCGGCTGGAACAGGTGGTGGGTGGTGCGGGCGATGACCGTGACGTCGACATCGGCGTGGGCGAGCCGGCGAGCCGCGGCGAGCCCGCCGAAACCCGAGCCGATGATCACCACGTGGTGGCGGCCGGTCTGCGCGGGGTGTGCGGCATCGCTGGGATGTGCGGCAGTGATGGGTTGTGATCGGGCCATGGCACGTTCCTTCGTCGGGGATCGACACCCAGGCGGACGATGTCTCCGAACGTGCTCCTTGCCGGTCGATTCCGGCTGCGCCAGTCGCACTGCCGAGGTTAGCGCACGATCACGCCCGGCGCGAGGGCTTTGTTACGTGCTCGGTCCCGGTGCGCTCAGGTCAGGGAGCGCATGGCGCGGTCGGCGACCGCCGGTGAGAGGTAGTCGAGGACGGGCAGCACCGCACGCAGGGCCGCGGGTGCGACCTCCTCGGGCTGGTGGGTGATCGCGCGGACGATCCAGTTCGCTGCCTCGGCCACGTCGAGCGCATGTACGTCGTCGTATTCCGCTGTGGGAGCGATCATCTCGGTCCGCACCAGTGGGTAGTAGACGTTGGTGGCGCAGACGCCGGGGTGTGGACGTTCGGCGTTGAGGCTGCGTCCGAAGATCCCGAGGGCGTTCTTGGACGCGGCGTAGGCGGAGAAGCGTGGGAACGTTCCCGCCATCAGGCCCCACGTGCAGATGTTCACGATCTGGCCGGATCCGCGCTCGACCATCCCGGGCAGCAGACCCAGCGAGAGTTGGACCGCGGCAAAGTAGTTCAGTGACATCGTCCGCTGATAGTCGTGCAGCCGATCGGTGGAGTCGAGGATCGACCGGCGGATCGATCGTCCCGCGTTGTTCACCAGGACATCGATCCGCCCATCACCGAGTTCGTCGAGAAGCGCTGCCACGCCGGCCTCGGCGGACAGGTCGGCGACGATGTGGTCGCATCCGGTCTCCGACGCCAATGACCGCAGCTCGTCGGAGCGGCGGGCGACGGCGATGAGATGGGCGCCGCGCGCGGCGAGCGCACGCACCGCTTCGCGCCCGATACCTGCCGAGGCACCGGTCACCAGCACCGTCAGGCCGGAGACATCACGACCGGGTCCGGTCACCGCGTTCTCCACCGGGCCCGGCAACAGCGATCGCCGCTGCGCCAGGTCGAACAACGTCGCGGCCACATTCACCACGCGCGACTACTCCGCGAGCGCCGAGCGCAGCTTGGCGTCGGTGTGCTTGATCGCCTGGGCCGCGAACGGATCCATGATCGCGCCCAGCGCTTTTCCGGCCAAACCGCCGGGCAGGATGTACTCGAATTCGGCGTCGACCTTGGTACCGCCCGCATCCAGGTCGGCGAAGCGCCAGGTGGTGTTGGCCTGGAAGCCCTCGATGGCCCTGAGCACGATGAGTTCGTTCTCGACCCACTCGACGGTCTCGACCGTGGACTTGAGAGTCTTCGGTCCCGCCTTGATCGCGACGTCGAAGACCGAGCCCTTGCCGCTGGTCAGGTCTGTCCGCGGAGTGAACTGATGAATCCCGAACATGTACTCCGGAACGTTCTCGTAGTCGTTGATGTAGGTGAACACGCGGTCGCGTGCCACCTCGATCGTGGACGAATGGCGCACCACACTCATTGGTCTGAACCTCCCCTGTCGACGTGAGCCGAGACCCGCCGGTGGCGGCAGGTCGTGCAGCCCACAGTAGGCGGTCGGTGCGCAGGCCCGGCACACAACCCACCGGCCCAGCGTGGCGCGGCAGGGCGGGTGCGGACGCGGCGTCATAATCGAGGGCATGCGTTCGAGAGGGAAGATCATCGACGCGACGCTCAGCCTGATCGCCACTGAGGGTTTTGCCGGGGCGAGTATCGCGGCCGTCGCCGCGTCGGCGGGCGTGTCGAGGCAGACGGTGTATTCGATCTTCGGTTCCCGCGAGGATCTCGTCTCCCAGGCGCTCGGCGAGCTCGCGATCACCGCGATGGGCGCCATCCACGCGCGGCTCGAGGGCATCACCGATCTGACCGACTACCTCGTCGAATTCATCGTCGCCGGCCGTTCGATGGCCGCGGCCGATCCGGCTCTGTCGATGCTCATGACCTCGCAGGAAAGCCATCCGTTCTTCGATGACGGCGCGATGTCGAGGACCCGCGAGGTCGCCACGCAGATCCTGCACCCGATCATCGTGGCGTCGCCGCAGTACGCACCGCACGTCGACGACATCGTCGACATGACGGCCCTGCTGAGCCTGTCGCTGGTGGTCGTCGACGACGCCGCCCGCACCGACGCCGAATTGCGCGGTTTCCTCGACCGCTGGCTCCGGCCCGCCCTCGAGGCCATGCCCACCGCGGCGGCGTCGACACCCTCAGATGAGTGAGCCGACGTCGGTGGCGACGATGCGGTCCAGCGCGCGTTCGGCGACCGCGGCGATGGTCATCGACGGGTTGCAGGCGGCGCAGGTGCCGGGCATCAGTGCACCGTCGACGACGTAGAGTCCGCGTTGGCCGTGCACCCGACCTTCCAGGTCGCACACGGTGCCCATGGACGCGCCGCCGAGCGGATGCCAGGTCGACGGGAGCACTGCGTTGGTGTCGATCAGGGTGGAGTCCGGTCCGGCGATGCGGTTCACCGCCGGGGTGATGTAACGGTTTTGGAGTATCGAGTCCCCTTCGTGCGGCCATTGCAGGACCGCTTGGTCGGTGGCGGCGTCGTAGATGAAGTGTCCGCGCCCGGCGCTGACGCCGTAGGCGACCATCATCGTGGAGTGGGTGTTGACCGGGATCGGCGGGATGGACGCCTGGATGACGGTGAACGCGTGCTGCGGGTCGGACCAGTTGAGGCTGCCGTACACAACCGGAACCCCTTGCGCCGCAACGAAATCGGCGGTGGGGGCATTCCAGATGTAGATCCGGTCGGCGTTGGTGCCCCAGCCGGTGCCGACGGCGTCCGGGAGATCGGTGATCGCTCCGGTTGCCCCGGCGCGCACCAGCATTCGGCTGGTGTTCATCGAGCCGGCGGCGAGGAACAACGTCGGGGTGGACAGGATCACGGTCTCGAGGACCCGGCCGGTCTCATCGGTCCGGTTCGCCGTCACGCGCCAGCGGCCGGTCGGTTCGCGGTGAATCTCGGTGACGTCGTGCAGGATTCGGGCATCGAGAAGTCCGGTCTGTTCCGCCTGCGCCAGGTAGGTGACGTCGACGCTGTGTTTGCCGCCGTTGTTGACGCCGATCGCGCCGTCGCCGTTGGTGTAGGACGGGCGCATCTTCCCGGCCACCTCGGCCAGGGCATAGTTCCAGTCGATCGGCATCGGGATCTTCTGCACCGGCAGTCCGGCGCGCCGCACATGGGCGGCGAACTCGCGGACGACCCGGTAGTTGGGGGTGCGGATCAACGCGTCGGGGGCGACCTGCGCGCCGAGCATGCGTGCGACCCGCGGATAGTAGGTGCCGTTCATCGACGGCCAGTCGAGACCGGCGGGGAAATGCGCGCCGAACACTTCTTCCGACGGTTGCAGGGTCATGCCCTGATAGACCAGTGAGCCCCCACCCCAGCCGGCGGCGACCATGGGTGTCATGTTCTGTCCGGCAATCGATTCGAACAGGCCCACATAGGGTTCCACCGACAGCGGACGACCGAAGACCTGTGGTGTCGACTGGTGCCAGAGGATGCGCTTGTCGGGATGGGTGGCACTCGGGAAGGTCGTCGAATTCGGTCCGGTCGGCCAGCGTCGTCCGCGTTCGAGGAGCACCACCGGCACCCCGGCACGGGTCAGCCGTAAGGCCGTGACTCCCCCACCGAATCCGGAGCCGATCACCACGACGCGGTGTTCCTCGCGTGTGGTCGGAACGGCTCGGCCCGGCGTCGCGAAGCCGCGGCCGACCCCGGCGGTGGAGGCGATCACCCCGGTGACCCCGGCGCCGGCGGCACCGGCGAGCACCTGACGGCGAGAGAATGTGCGCATGAAACCCCTGTCGGACAGCAACGTCGAGTGTTGCGAGAAAACTAGACAGTGTTTCCAGATTGTGTCAAGAACTTGCGTGTAAGCGGCGGTCAGCCGCCGACGACGAGCGAGATCTTGCGCAGCAACGCCGCGAGCGTCGCCCGTTCCCGGTCGGTCAATGCCGCCAGTGCGTCCTCGTCGTCACGCAGGCGGCGTGGCAACTCGGCATCGACAAGCCTGCGGCCGGCGTCGGTGGGCCGCAGCAGCACGACCCGACCGTCCCGCTCGGACTTCTTGCGCTCCAAGAGCCCTCGCCGAGAAAGACTTTCACTGATCTTGGTGATCGATGCACCACTGAGTGTCGTCGTCGAGACGACCTCACTGGCTCGCAGCGGCCGCCGGGCGCGCACCAGCGCACCGAGGACGTCGAACTCCGATCGACCGATTCCGTGCTCCTCGAGATTGCGGTCGAGTTGGGCATTGGAGATCGCAGCGATGCGCTGAACCCGACCGAGTACGCCGATGGGGGCGACGTCGATATCGGGAAAGGCCTGCGCCCACTCGTCGATGATCCGGTCGACCAGGTCGCGGGGGCCCGCATCCCGGGCTGCGTCGGCGGCGTCGGTCACGCGGCTCATCGTAGTCGCGATCACATATTTTACTAGTAAAATAGTGATAAAGTAATTTCATGTCCACGGCCTCTCCCTACCTCGCCCTGCCCGCTCGCCCCTCCCGTCGGGCCGCACTGCGCCACGCGGTGAGCGTGCGGGCGTGGCGGGAGGCGTTGTCGGTGGACACCAGCCGGATCGGCTACGCCGCACCACTGCGGGTGGGCATGGCCGTCGGCGTGGTCCTGGTGATCGGCGGACTGACCGGTCATCGGGACATCGCCGGACTGGCCGCTCTCGGCACACTGATTTCGGCGTTCTGCCGGCCCGACCCCTATCCGGTACGTGCGGGCCGGCTGGGAGTGCTTGCCGTCGCGATCACCACGGCCGTCGGTATCGGTGCCGCGCTCGGCGCATTCTCCGGATCGTTGGTGGTCGAGATCGGCGTCATCTCGGCCCTCGCCGGTGCCGCCGCCTATCTGGTGTCGGCGCTGCACATCGTCGGCCCGGGAGGCATCATCTTCGTCTTCGCGGCGACCGGAGCGGCCGGCTTCGCGGGCGATCTCTCCGACGTCGGCCGGGCTGTCGCGGCCACCGCCCTGGGCTCGGTGATCGGCCTGCTCGCCGCGTTGGCGCCCTGGCTGATCGCGATGTCGACCGGCCGGGGCCGCACCGAGATCCCCGGATCGGCTGCGCGGGAATCCCTGTGGACGCAACTGTCCGGAGGTCACTCCTCGCACACCCGACGCCATCTGCTGATCTCGGCGGCCCGCATCACGGTGGCCGCGGCGGCGGCCGCGGGAGTCGCCGCGGCGGCGGGGCTCGCGCACCCGATGTGGGCCGCGATGGGAGCGATGGCCGCCATGCAGGGGGTGAGCTATCACCACACGGTCAGTCGCGGGGTGGCCCGGTTGCTCGGCAACATCGGCGGTGCGGCGATCGCCGCGGCATTGCTCGCGCTGCCGCTCGGCTATTGGGGCGCGGTGGCGGCCATCGTGGTCCTGCAGACGTGCGCGGAGATCTTCTCCACCGTCAACTACGCGATTTGTTCACTGGCGGTGACCCCGATGGCACTGCTGCTCACCGGGTTGGGCGCCGGCCTGTCACCCGAGATGGCGGTGGACCGAGTGCTCGACACCGGCATCGGCATCGTGGTGGGCATCGTCGTTGCCGCACTCGCCATCACCTCACGTGACCTGCACACAACAGGAAACTGAACCGAGTTTTCACGTACGTCACATTGGCGCAACGATGCGGGTACCTGTCACTCATAGCTTCGTATCGCTCGCACAACGCCCCGGCCCGACCACGACACCCAGTCGACGATCCGGGGCACCCAACCCAGGAGTACCCCATGAGTGGCAGCATGTCGCGCCGTCAGGCCATCGAGGCCGTGACCACCTACGAGATGGAGACCGACGGCTTCCCCGAGCCGTTGGCCGACACCTTCGGCCGCAACGTCTTCACCCTGTCGGTGATGAAATCGCGTCTCCCCAAGCACGTGTTCAAGGCCGTGTCGGCCACCATCGACAAGGGCGCGCCGCTGGACCCGACTCTCGCCGACTACGTCGCCTCGGCGATGAAGGACTGGGCGATCGAGAAGGGTGCCTCGCACTACGCCCACGTCTTCTACCCGCTCACCGGGTTCACCGCCGAGAAGCACGACTCGTTCCTCGAGCCCGACGGCTCCGACGGTTCGCTCGCCGAATTCCAGGGCAAGACGCTGCTGCAGGGCGAGCCGGATGCATCGTCGTTCCCCAACGGAGGTCTGCGCGGCACCTTCGAGGCCCGCGGCTACACCGGGTGGGATGTCACCAGCCCCGCCTACATCCTCGAGAACCCCAACGGCAACACGCTGTGCATTCCCACGATCTTCATCTCGTGGACCGGTGAGGCCCTGGACAAGAAGACACCGCTGCTGCGCAGCCAGCAGGCCATGAGCAAGCAGGCCATGCGACTGTTGAAGTTGTTCGGACACAAAGACGTCGACACCGTCGTCTCCTATGCCGGAGCCGAGCAGGAGTACTTCCTGATCGACCGTCATTTCTATTTCGCCCGACCCGACCTGATGACCGCCAACCGCACCCTGTTCGGCGCCAAGCCGTCCAAGGGCCAGGAGTTCGACGACCACTACTTCGGGTCCATCCCGGATCGTGTGCTGGCGTTCATGATCGAGCTCGACCGCGAGTTGTTCAAGCAGGGCATCCCGGCCAAGACGCGGCACAACGAGGTCGCTCCCGGCCAGTTCGAGTTGGCGCCGGTGTTCGAGAAGTCCAATCTCGCCCATGATCATCAGCAGCTGATGATGACGACGATGAAGAAGGTCGCCGAACGCTACGGCATGGTCTGTCTGATCCACGAGAAGCCCTTCGCCGGCGTCAACGGTTCGGGCAAGCACGTCAACTTCTCGCTGGGTAACAGCAATCAGGGCAACCTGCTCAATCCGGGCGACACCCCGCACGAGAACGAGCAGTTCCTGGTGTTCTGCGCGGCCATCATCCGCGGTGTGCACAAGTACGGTGGCCTGCTGCGCGCGTCGGTGGCCTCGGCGTCCAACGACCACCGCCTCGGCGCCAACGAGGCCCCGCCCGCGATCATCTCGATCTTCCTCGGCGAGCAGTTGGCCGACGTCTTCGACCAGATCGCCAAGGGCGGCGCCAAGGAGAGCAAGCAGACCGGCGTCCTCGAACTCGGCGTCGACACCCTGCCCCCGCTCAAGGCCGACGCCGGCGACCGCAACCGCACCAGCCCGTTTGCCTTCACCGGCAACCGTTTCGAGTTCCGGGCCCCCGGCTCCAACCAGTCGATCGCCGACCCGATGGTGGCCATCAACGCGATGCTGGCCGACTCGCTGGACTACGTGTGCACCTTCCTGGAGACGGAGACCGCCGCGGGCACCGACTTCGATGCGGCAGTGCAGAAGTTGCTCGAGGCGATCGTCACCGATCACGGCAAGGTCGTGTTCAACGGCGACGGCTACTCCGATGCCTGGCAGGAGGAGGCGGCGTCTCGTGGTCTGCTGAATCTGCGCACCACGGTCGACGCGATGGCCCAGCTCGACGAGCCGGAGATCAAGGAGTTGATGGCCAAGTACGGCATCCTGTCCGAGCGGGAACTCAAGGCCCGCAAGGAGGTCGTACTCGAGCAGTACGCGCTTGCGCTGCTGGTCGAGGCGAAGGAAACCCTCGAGATCGCCAAGACGATGATCCTGCCGGCCGCGACCCGGTACATGGGCGAGCTCGCGTCCACCGCGGCGAGCCTGAAGGCCGCGGGCATCGACATGGAGACCCCGGCATTGTTGACGATGACCACCTCGGTCAAGGCGCTCAACAAGAAGATGGACGCCCTCGAGGAGGCCATCGCCGGATTCCACGGCGACACCGTCGAGGCGGAGTCGGAATACGCGCTCGCCTCGCTCATCCCGGCGATGGCCGAAGTCCGGACCGCGTCGGACAAGCTCGAGACCATCGTCGCCGACGATCTGTGGCCGCTGCCCACCTACAACGAGATGCTCACGATCCTGTGATCGCCCCGTACCGATCCACCTCGTACTGATCCACTCTGCAGCCCCGCACGTGCCCGCCGGGATTCTTCCCCGGCGGGCACGTGTGTATTCATCGGCCGGGGCCGTAGATTCGAGGGTATGGACGAGGCGCGGATCGGGCTGGGGCGGCTGGTGCTCGCCCTCGACGCGACGCTCGTGACGCTGGTGGAGGCACCACGGGGCCTCGACGTGACCGTCGGGTCGGTGGCGTTGCTCGACCCCGACGACCTGCGCCTGCCGTTGGGCGCCGCCGCGCGCGGTGCCGACGTCTTCCTGATGGTCGGTACGTCGGAAGCCGATGTGGTGCACTGGCTTCCGACGATCGCTGCCGCTCCGCCGATTGCGGTGATGCTCAAATCCCCCGGTTCGGGAGTGACCGAGGCGCTCGCCGCAGCGGGGATCGCGGTCATCGACGTCGACCCGCACGCACGGTGGGAGCGGATCTACCAGTTGTTGATCCGCGTCCTCGACACCGCAGCAGGTGTCGGCGACCCCGATGCATTGGCGTCCGGGGCGTGGGCGTCGGGCACCAGCGGCGACCTGTTCGAACTCGCCGCCGAGGTGGCCCGACGCACCCACGGCCTGGTCAGCATCGAGGATCAACGTTCACACGTGTTGGCCTACAGTCGCGCCGGTGACGAGGCCGACGAGCTACGGCGATTGTCGATTCTCGGTCGCGAGGGCCCACCGGAGATGTTGGCGTGGCTGCGCCAGTGGGGGGTGATGGACGCCCTGCGCACCTCGCACGGGGTCGTGCGGGTGGCCGCGCGCGCCGACCTGGGTCTACGGCCGCGGATGGCTGCACCGATCCGCTCCGGTCCGGACTTCCTGGGAGTCGTCTGGCTACAGCAGGGCGACTCGGAGTTCGCCACCGACGCCGAGACCATCCTTCGAGGGGCCGCTGCCGTTGCGGCACGGGTGATTTCGCGACGCCGGGCGGCGGGGACCGGTCACGACGAGATCGTTCGGCGGCTCCTCGGCGCACATGGCGAGAGCATCGACGCGGGATATCTGGGGGCGCAACTCGGCATCGCCTCCGACGCACCGGTGATCGTTGTCGGCTTCGCCGGTCGCGGTCCGAGCGTCGGCGAGGTCGCGGGTTCGGGCATTCCGGCGGGTGTCGTGTCGGCATTGACATTGCACGCCAGCGCTTTGCGGCCGCTGTCGGTGACCACCACCCTCGGGGCACGTGCCTACGTGGTGCTGCCGGGCGACGGGTCGGAGGCAAACGGCCCCGGCGTAGACTCGGTCCTGGCGTGGGCTCATTCGGCGGTCGAGGCCGCCGACCGGCAATTTCAGACATCGGTGCGCGCCGTCGTCGCCGGACCGGCAGCAGGACTGTCCGAGGTCCCCGAACTACGCCGACTTGCCGATCGGGTTCTCGATGCGGCACAACGGGAGTCCGATCTCATCGACCCGGTGACGACGGTGTCGGCGTCCCAGACCGGGGTGCTGCTCGGCGAGATCGTCGCCCTGCTCTCGGCCAACCCCGACCTGATCGACAGGCGCGTCGTCGAACTCGCCGACCGCGACACCGAATCCGGCGGCGACCTCACCGCGTCACTGCGCGCCTATCTCGATCATTTCGGCGACGTCCGCGCCGCATCCGAGGCACTCCACATCCACCCGAATACGTTGCGCTACCGCATCCGTCGCATTCGCGACCTCACCGACATGGACCTCGACGACCCCGCCACCCGACTGGTGGTGGCGCTGTCACTTCGCGCCCGGTAGTGCTTTTCGTGGTGGTCGAGGCGCCCTGTTCCTGGTGGTCGAGGTGCGACGAGCGCCAGCGAGGAGCCTCGAGACCCGGTGCGCCACAGCTGGTTCCATCCCACAGTGGAACCCCGTCACCGCGGATAGGTAACAATCACCTGCCCGCTCCGTCGGTTCCGCCACTCCACCCTCCGATCCAGAAAGAGCGTCGGTACCCACTCCGCAAGATGCTTGCGTTGGTGATCGGCCCGACACAGCGGGATCAGATCGCCGAGCACCGTCCACCCACCGGCCTCGGGATCGGCATGGTTGAACGGCCGCCAATGGTCGAGGTCGCACAGGTGTGACGGCATCCCGCAGTACGGATACCGGCACCAGGCGTCGTTGGCCAGCACCTCAGCGCGCAACGCAGCGCTGGGTGCATACGTCAATGCCCCAGGGGGTGGCGCGGTGTGGCCGCCGTGTCCCGTCGGATCCGCCGGTGGGGCTTGGGGCCGGTCGGAGATCTGCGGGAGGAGTGGTCCCGCAGCACGTACGGATTCGGGGTAATGGATGGTTTTCGCTATCTCCGCGAGGGTGGCGGCGTAGTCGCGGTCGATCGGCCCGTATCCCTGCAACCGGGGCACGAGAATCCCGTCGGGATCTTTCAGGACCGTCAATACAGGTGCACCGGGCACGACCAGGGCCCGCCCGAACGCCACCGGCACCTCATCCGGCGTCGGCTCATCCATCGGATCGGGGACCTCGGGTTCGACAACCGGCTCCA